>VGJU01000115.1 GCA_016867335.1 Candidatus Zixiibacteriota bacterium
ACTTTGAGCGCACCGAGACATTGGACAGCGACAGTCTGTGCAATCTGGTATCCCTGTGCGGCTAGGATGTCTTTGCCAAACTTTCCTTTTTCTTCCGAATAAAACAGTGAGGTAAAAATAAGATGGCCGGTCTGCACCGCCGGTGCGATCTTGCTGTTTTCCCCCGCAGGCTCCGTCAGGTCAAGACCGAGTTCCTCCAGCCGTTCTTCTACACGCACGTCATGGCTCCTTGTTCGTTCGGGCGTACGCGCCCTGCCCTATTCCTTTTCTTCTACCTTTACAAAACGCCCGTGCGTGCTGGCCTGATACGCCGCCTCGATGATGCGAAGCACCTGCAGGGCATTGTCACCGTTGTTTGGCGGCGGATCTTTTCGCATAGCCGACAGTATAAACTGCCGGACGAATTCCTGTCCATACAGCCCGCCATACGCTTCGGATGGCGCCAACGCATACTTAAGCTCGCGCCGGGGCGTCGTGCACCACCCGGGTGCCGACGTCTCCAGCACGACCGGTGCGTCTGGTTCGGTGGGATGCCATTCTATATGGCCCTTGAGACCCCGGAAACACAGATAGGTATCGTAGGAAGCGCGGTTAAAACCCAGATCGCTCATCGAGATCAGATATCCCGCATGAAGCGTGGCGATCGCGCCGCTTTTCATTCGCATCAGTACCGTCGCCGTATCCTCTACGTCTATCGCTACTCCGTTTAGCGTTCCCGTCATCGCCGAGACGCCTTCCACTTCGTCCTGAATGATAAAACGAATCAGATCGATCCAGTGACAGCCGAGCCAGCTCAAAATGCCGCCTCCCGCCACGTTTTTCTTGAACAGCCAGTGGGTGGGATCCCGGTGTTGTACCTGCGACGTAACCATACGGGATTCGACGGTCATGACCCGCCCGATGGCGCCATGCTCGATCATGGCACGGATATCCCGCGCAATAGGGTTGTGTCGCCATGTGTAGAAAATGCCGAGATGGATGCCCGCATGACGAACCGTAGCCAACACACTCGACAGATCGCGTGTGTTGGAAGCCACCGGCTTTTCCGTCAGGATGTGTTTTCCCGCGCCGGCGGCCCGGATGATCAAATCTGGGTTTCGGTTGTTCTGGCCAAGACAAACCACGACCGGAATATCCGCTCGGTTGAGCACGGTTTCGAGTGTCGTCGGAGAAGTTTCGAGTTTGGGACGGTTTTCTTTTTTCAACACATCAAGAACGACTTCCCCTTCGTCCCACGCCGAGATGGACTCCACCTCGTCGATGAGTTCGAGGGTGCGTAAGTGGGAGCGGGCGTGCGGATGGTTTATACCCAGTAGCCCCACCTTTATTTTGACGTTGCGTTGTGGTTCAGGAGGCACGGCTCGTTCCTTTTCTCTTATCGCTACTCGAGCGAACTTCCTGTTTCTTGCAGAAACTCATACGTATAAATACCGGTGTTGTGCCCGTCGTTCCATGTAAACTGGAGTGCATATCGCCCCACCGTATCTACCGCTCCGATTTCGACGCTAGGGTCGATGGCTGAGGAAGCCAGTAGCACCAAACTGCCTCCTTGATCCATCTGTTGTCGCAATTCCCGACAACCGGCGCAAGGACAGGCTTTGCGCAAAGCGGCCAGTTCGTACACACACGCACTGCCGTCGTCCCAAAATATCGTCATCCGGCCCTTTTCAGGGTGATCCACCGCAATATGCACCGGCGTGGTCACGTCAGAACCTCCACCCCTAATGGTTTTTTCATGCGCGTTGCCCTGCTCAAACCCTGCTCCCTCGATAGCATGCCGACAATCTAAAACCCCAAATCGGTATTACATTCCCGGAACAGACTCCGGTGAATCGAAAATCGCATCGGGAAGCGTGTCAAACACGGCAATCTTATCCATGATACGCTTCTGACCGTTCGCCCCTTCGCGTTCCGGTGACAACAGGATACGTCCGTATTTCTGCCAGTTGTTCCACCGATACTCCCCACGCGAGCGTTCGCTTTGCCCTTGGCGAAGTTGAAGCAGAAATACCCACTTGTCCATCAGATGCGTCTGCCGGTTGATATACGCCCAGTATTCGTCACCGGGTGTATTACCGACCTGATCGAAACTAAGGTGCAGTTTGTCGTATACCACACCGTCTGTTGTCTCTTCTCCGGCGTAGGTGAGCGTGACGCACGGATCGCGGAGTTTGTAGGGCATCAGCATCCAGTACGTATCGTTGATCCATGCATCGCGTCCCTGCTTGAGCAAGGTCTTGCGTTCTTCGTCCGTCGTTTCCACGCCGTTGACAAACCCCCGTCCCTCACCGGTGTTGAGATTCATAAGCACCAAATACGATTTCTCGTCTCGTTTCCACTCGACACGGTATCGACCGGTCCACTTGTCCCAATGGTGCATCCGGGATCCGAAAAACGAAAATCGGATATAGCGGGTATTGTTCCATGCGTCCTGTCCGCCCATTGCCTGCACCACCTGATCAGCGATGGCGACGGCCTTTGGGTCGGAAACGGTTTTTTCCATGGACTGAGCGTATGCGGAAAAAACCGTAGCGGTTATGAGACAGACGCCGACGAACAAGGCTCGCATCATGATACCTCCTGTATGGTTGCGGGTTGGGGATGCATCCTCATCCACCCGCCAGTACCCGTCGATACGCTTGCAGGATCAGCGACAGAGCATATTCGTAATCTCCGCCCGGAGTAATCGAAAACCAGCTTTCATTTGACGACCATCTCCGCAAAAGCCCCTGCGGATCGGCAACATCAAGCTGGCGAACCGAAAGATAGAGATTTACCCGTCTGCCTTCCATGCTCATCATACAGAACGGCGTATCGCCGATCCGGTATACGATGTTGGTGGCGGTAATCTCTTCGCGCACCTGTTTCGGGTCTATGCCTGCGATCATCTTGCGTAACCGGTTGACCACCTCATCAACGCCTACCTGCGTACCTTTGAGTTGTTTCGCCAGCAAAAGCGAGGGAGAGTCGGCCAAGTATTCGTCAAACAGAAAAATGTCACGTACGGGTTTTTTGTACCCGGCGATGGCCCCGCCTATCAAACCGACGGAACCAAATGCGCTTCCGAACAGCAGAATCCGTCGGGTAACCGACATGCTAGCTCCGGAAGAATGATTGAGCGTGGGCAACCCGCCAAAACCGAAGCCGATGGCTGCGCCGATGGCTGCGCCGATCAAGGTGCTTTTGCCATGACGCACGACCGTGATTTCGCGGACTCCGGATGCGGGAACGCTCTGTCTTCGGGAAAGCACACGAGTAACCGGGTCGGGTGTCATCCAGCTTACCGAATCCACCGTCACGCGCACCTGCATGCCGGTCTGCTCGTCACCGCTGTTTAGCCTTATTCGGGCAAGGCGACCCTGCGTCGCCGTTTCGATCACCCTGTAGTACCCTTCCTTGTCCTCCAAGGGAGCGGTATGGGTGCGTACGCAACCCAAACCCACCATCCATCCTCCCATCAACAGAAAGGTGGTCGTTCGCATCCATACGGAAAACCAAGCGGGTGACGTCATATATATCTCCGAAATCAAATATCCTATCGAGCCTACTCTTCAAGGTAGGACAGACCGCCCTCATGTCAACGGTTTTCGGGAACCGAAGTCGGTTTTTCCGCCACGACGACCAACTGGTTGGTATCCCAATCGTATGTCCGGAAATCCAGACCTCCGTATATTTCTCGGACGACCAACCCTGCCGCGGCCAGTAGCATGTCCAACTCGGTAATCGTATATACCCGTATGCTCAGCGTATACCGGCGTGTCCGTCGCTTGTCGATTACGGTAGTCTCGGTATGCACTCGGCTACCCATCGGATCGAAGACACGTTCTTCGAGGATTAGCAGTCCGTCCTCGCGGAGTATGGCTTCGCGTTGAAAATGCCGGATCAGATAGTCCCGGTTAACCATCTGGGCGATAAACCGCCCGCCGGGCCGTAGCGCTCCGGCAATCTCGCGGAAGACCGCAAAATTGTCGGCTTCGTCCTCGAAATAGCCTATCGAGGTAAACAGACTGACGACGTTATCGAACACCCCGGAAAAAGGCAACTCCCGCATGTCCCCCCTGACCCACCGAACGGCAGAGGGTTGAGAACGTCCTTTTTCCATCATCGCCTCGGAAAGGTCGTACCCGACGACGCGATAACCGCGCTCCGACAGCGGAAGCGCGTGGCGACCATAGCCGCAGCCGACATCCAGCACGGGACCGTTTTCGGGTGCGCCGAGCAAACGGCAAAGCCCTTCCACTTCGAGCGTCGTGTCCTCGTGACGGTCGAAACGCAGATAATCGCCGCCAAAATAAGTCCGATACCAAGGAGAAACCATGAACCTGTCCTTATCGTCGGGAATATCGCTATGGATCGCGGGTGTTCGCGGAATCGCGGGGCTGGAAGCGGGGAGGAGTTCGTTGCAAGAACATTACCGGGAAAGCGATTATTTCCGGTTGAGCGTCTTGCGTGCTTCGTCGTCTTGCGGGACGATCTTTTTGCCGGTTTTCGCCTCGAGGATGGCAAGAAGCGGACTCACGACCTCCTTGCCCAGTTCGAAAACGACGGTCTGCGGCGCTCCGCCCGTATCCGTGTAATCGATGGTCAGAAAATGTTTTCGGGTTTTCGAAAGCAGGGGTAAGTAGCTGCGCAAGGCGAGCGCCATCGCTACGCGGCGGCTTACTTCCTGGCCGTATTCAAGCCCGGTAACGGCTTTGTACGGAATCGACATACGAAGCCTTGCATCGTCTACGACCGTAAATACGAGCAGCGAGTCGTGGTCCGTTTTTAGATGGCCGGGCGCACCCATGGGGATGGAAACACCCGACCCTCCCGTAAAACGGACCATTTTTCCGTCCAGCCCCACGGC
This sequence comes from Candidatus Zixiibacteriota bacterium, assembly GCA_016867335.1. GTDB lineage: Bacteria > JAAXHH01 > JAAXHH01 > JAAXHH01 > JAAXHH01 > VGJU01. The sequence continues at coordinate 4,850 of VGJU01000115.1, forward strand.
AGAGGACGGGAGGATCGACCACACCAAAAGGGCCATACACAAAAGGACGAGGTATCTCACGAGCGTCCGCCTTTTCCGTCTATGCAAATGGGTTGCGGTCAAAACCGGTTTCCGGCATGATCGGATAAAGCGCACCTTCCCAGTCGGTCGGCCAATCCCAATCCGGTATCCGGAGACTGGCGCCGCGCACCCGGTGCGCGGCGGCGCGGCGGTGCGTACCTTCCGGCGCGATGCTTCGCCCCGAACTGTGAAGTGTCGTAGGAAAATAAAAGGTGACGCTTCCCATCCCCGCAACACAGTCTACCGCTTCGGATTCACGGGTCTTTACATATTCTTCCTGACCGCCCTTAAGCTCCAATGGCCCTTCGTGATAGGAACCCGGTATGATGCGCATACAGCCGTTTTCTATCGTCTGGGCATCCACGTTGATCCGCACAATGATCGTCTTCTTGAAATAGTCTTCCGTCCACTTGAGTTCGGTCGGTCGTACGTGGATATGGTTAAACTGATGCCATGTTTTGCCCCAGTCCACCTCGCAGCCTTGGGAAGGGAGCATGATAAAAAAGTTGTCCTGATGCCAGCCGATCTCGGCATCGCCGCCCGACACCTTGTCAAACATCGTGCCGATGCTGGATTGGATGGCGGGTTCGCCGAGTGCGGTTTCCAGCACCCGGACGATAGCAGGATGGCGGGTAAAACGTAGTCCGCCCTCGCATACGGCATACAACTCCCACAACAACCACACCGTGTCCTTGGCCCTGCCAAGCAGTTTGTCGGTAGGACGGCCTTTGTACCGATCCACCTGCAAAGCCTCTATAATGGTCTTGTCGAGCAACCCCCGGAACTCGGTCATCTCACGTTCCGAGAACACCCCTTCTACCGTTACGATGCCGTCGCGTTTTAGCGTACGGATGGTTTCTTCGAGCGACAGGCTCATGTCTTCTCCCGGAAGGGTCAAACGTAACGGACATGCAAAACTCCGTCTTGAAATCAAAATTTATAGGCGCAGCTTGGTTTAACACAACAACTTCTAAAACAATATCGATCCAAATTACGGTAGTGTCAAGCATCCAAAAACCATGCGGCAACTCAGCACGTATGGTCTACGGAACGATTTCGATGTCGATGCCCTCGGTTTCCCATCCGGATCGCACGACGACCGTATCGGATCGCACGACGCTTCGCTCCGCCGGAACAAACGGGGACACCGATCCGGTGTCTTGTATGCCGTTGGCGTTGGCGTCGCGGTAAGTGTGGAGTACATATTTCCCCGGAAGTAATGTCTCGGCCCGGTACGGTCCCGGCGTTTCCAGACGGATACGGCGGGACTGTTTTTTGGCATCGGTAAAGGTGAGGATCACCGGGCCTTGCGCATCTGCATCCCGGTCCGTCGTCGTGCCTAAGACGACACCGTATACCGACGGATTTATCGTGCGAAACGTCACCCGGAGTGTATCTGTCTCCATTTTGCCGGTATCGAGCGAAAGTCTTGCTGCATCGCGTACCCCGGCGGCCACGATCTCGATTCGATAGTCCGTGTCAGGCAGCAGGGTATCGGGTTTTATCACGGCAACGGCAGGTGACGACCAACTCAGCGTCGTCGCGATCAGGCTATCGGCGGCAAAAAGTCGTATGGCATCCGGATCTACCCGAAGCGCCTCGCTAAAGGCAAGCCGGAGGCCAGCATCCGTTGCGGTCTGTTTCGTCCCGTCGGGTGGATCGGTCCATTTGAGCACAGGCGGAGCGTCGTCGTTCAGCGAAGTGCCGGTAAATCCGCCGGACGCATTTTGTTCTGTCAGCCTTCTTCCGCTTCGGTCTTTGAGCGGAGGGAGCAAAAGCATGTACTGACGCGAACGCTGTTGCGGAGCGGTCAGAAGCGTAATCGTAGAAGAATCTGTCGGATCGCGGTATACCGTCGTAACGCCGAGGGTATCGGGTCCGTCAGCAGCACGAATTCGGAATCCGTTCGGTGTATGAAGTTCTTCTTCAGGAATCGGCGTGTTGATCCGGACGTTTACCTGGCGCGTGTGGATGGTCCGGATCGACTGTATCCGAAGCCCCGTCGTATCGCGGACGGTCATTTCCAGACGGACCGGGCCGCCGGTTACGATGGAATCGCTCAAGATGATGTCCTGTGGGGGCACTCCGATCGGATCGACCCCTATGTCATAACGCAGATCGCGGCCTCGGTCCTGAAAGGCGAAAATCCGATATACACCTGCCGACAGGTTGGAAAAGGCAAAAGTTCCATCGGTTCCGGTTTGCACGATATAGTCGGGAGGGATTCGGGCGGGATCGGGCGACGGTTTTTGGTTTACGTCATACGCCCATATATAGGCACCTGAAACCGGTTGCGGCCCGACGGCTGCGCTACCGGATATTTCGCCTTTGTCGATGACCGGTCCCGTCGAAAAGGCGTATATGGTTGCGGCGGTCATGCGATTGCCGCGCATGTCGCGTATGGCGGTTCCAAGCGTGACCACGTAGGTCTGCGCTTTCTGTAGCGGCTCGGCAAAACGGAGTGTAATCTCGTTTCCATCCCAATTGGATTCGAGTTTGAAGGAGACGAGCGGAACGACGAGCAGGGCTTCTTCGAGCGAGCGGGTGTCGATCCGTTCGTTAAAGGTAAGAACGGGGGTGACGGAAACCGGCACCGATACGGCGCGGTGGGGTGGAGAAAATTCGACGATACGGGGCGCAAACGTGTCGGGTGGACCGCCTGGTGGCGTGCCTTCTTGGGCACAGCCTGCCGCGATCAGCAAGACGAGTGAATAGGCGGTCAGGCGCACGAAAGCAGTTTTACCAAAATCGCCTTCTGTGCGTGGAGCCGGTTTTCGGCTTCGTCGAAGACGATGGAGCGGGGGCCTTCGAGGAATTCTTCGGTTATTTCTTCGCCACGGTGTGCGGGCAAACAGTGCATGATCAGGGCTTTTTCCGGCGCGGCGGCCAGAAGACGGGTGTTGACTTGATACCCCTGAAACGCCTTGAGTCGTTGTTGGCGATCGCGTTCCTGGCCCATGCTGGTCCATGTGTCGGTATAGACGATATCGGCGTCTCGGACCGCGTCGAGCGGGTCGGTTCCGATGACGATACGGCTGACCCCTGTGGCAAGGGCGCGTTGGGTCAAGTCGGCGTCGGGTTCGTAGCCGGGCGGACAGGCGACGGTAAGCTGCATGGGCAGGAGCGAGGCAGCGTCGACCCAGGTGTTTGCCACGTTGTTGCCGTCGCCGATAAAGGCGATGTGCAGATTTTCAAGACTCCCTCGGTGTTCGAGTATGGTCAGCAGATCGGCCATGATTTGGCAGGGATGCGAGAAATCGGTCAGTCCATTGATCACGGGCACTTCGGAAAATCGGGCGAGTTCTTCTATGTCGGCATGACCGAAAAGCCGGGCGACGATGCCGTCGCTATAGCGCGACAGGATGCGGGCGATGTCTCTTGCAGGTTCGCGGACACCAAAACCGATCGTATCGGGGGCGAAGTGCATGGCATGTCCCCCCAATTGAAACATACCGGCTTCGAACGAGGCACGGGTGCGGCTGGACGGTTTTTGAAAAATCATCGCCAGCACTTTACCTTTGAGGGGTTCGAAGCGTTCTCCTCTTTTGAGCCGGTCTTTTATTTCGGAGGCCAGTGCAAGGCTATCCCGAAGTTCGTTCGCCGTAAAATCGGACAGGGCAAGAAAATGTCGTACCATATATTTGGCTCATGCCCTCGGATGGGCTTTCTCGTAGGCGCGTTTGAGGTGATCCAGCGCTACGTGGGTATATACTTGTGTGGTGGACAGTCGCTCGTGCCCCAGCAGTTCTTTGACCGCCATGAGATCCGCCCCGGCATCGAGAAGGTGGGTGGCGGCGGTATGACGAAGCATGTGGGGTGTGAGACGTTCCGCTCCGATACGGCGACCGTAGCGCGCCAGCAGGTACTGCACGCCGCGCCCGGTGAGACGTTTTCCGGCTCGGTTGAGAAACAGGGCCAACGGCTGTGTTCGGCGGTCTGTGCCGGACAGGATCGACGGGCGTATTTTGAGATAGGCGGCAAGCGCCTCGCACGCATACACGCCCAAGGGGGCAATCCGTTCTTTATCCCCTTTTCCCCGCACGCGGACTCGTTTTTCGACAAGATCGACGGCGGGCAGGTCGAGTTCGACGAGTTCCGAGAGCCGTATGCCGGTCGTGTAGAGCAATTCGAGTATCGCGGCATCGCGCTGACCGCAGACGGTCGAGCGGTCGGGAAGTTCCAGCAATGCCTTTATCTGAACGGAATCGAGAAAGTGGGGCAATTTGCGGGGTGTTTTGGGGATGGCAAGATACAAGGTCGGGTTGGCCTCCAGCATGCCCTCCTGACACAGATAGGAGAGAAAGGAGCGGAGCGCGGCAAACCGCCGGGCAATCGTGCGGCGGGCATATCCGTGTCCGTGTAGATGGGCCAGAAAAGCCCGTACCGTCGTTTTTGTCGCCTGCTCCGGCCCTGTTTGTTCGGTGGGCGTGTGTGTGCGCAAAAAAGCGGCAAACTGGCTGAGGTCCGCCGCATAGGCGGCGCAGGTATGCGGCGAAAAATTGCGTTCTTCGCGGAGATGTTCGAGAAATCGATCTACCAGCGCCTGCATGGGAGGTTCCTGCGCGGTTTTATACGGGTTGAGGCTCGCTTGTTGCGTGCTCCGGATGTTCCGTCGGTGGATGCGGGTGGGGCATGCGGTGATGACACCGGGGACACTGAAGCCCTGCCGCACCGGGCTTATCGGTTTTTTCGACCATGATAGGCGAAGTGCAGGAGGGACAAGCGACGGCAACGGGTGTATCCCAGACGACAAATTTGCATGTCGGATATTTGCTGCATCCGTAGAACGTGCGTCCTCGTTGAGAGCGGCGCCGGGTCAGATAGCCGCCGCATCCGGTCTCCGGGCAGGCGATGCCGAGGCTGACGGGCCGGGTTCGTTGGCATGTGGGGTAGGCGCTGCACGCCAGAAAGGTGCCAAACCGGCCTTTTTTGACTACCATCGGCGTGCCGCATTTGTCGCACTGCTCATGCGTCTGCTGTACTTCCGGGTCGCCCGTTTCGAGGGGGCGGGTGTTGCGACAGCCCGGATAGCCGGAACAGGCCAGAAAACGACCGTTGCGTCCCCATCGTGTGATCAAGGGTTTTCCGCATTTCTCACAGGTCTCGTCCGTCATCTCGGTAAGCGACTGTTTGAGCGAGGAACGTTGTGCGTTTACCTCTTGCAACCGTTCGTTAAACGGCTGATAGAACGCGGTCAGCGTCCCTACCCAATCAAGATCACCGGTTTCGATTCGATCGAGTTCGTCTTCCATGCGGGCCGTAAACTCGACATCGAACAGGTTGGGAAACGCGGCGACCAGAATATGGTTGACCGCATTGCCGAGATCGGAAGGGGAAAAGCGTCCACGTTTGATGGTGACGTATTTTCTCATACGCAGGGTGCTGATGATCTGTGCGTAGGTGCTGGGGCGTCCGATCCGCCGGGCTTCGAGTTCCTTGACAAGCGTCGCTTCGGTGTAGCGGGGCGGAGGCTGGGTAAAATGCTGTTTGGGAACGAGGTCTTTGAGGGCAAGCCGTTCGCCTTCGGCAAGCGGCGGCAGGAGACCGTTTTCTTCGTTTTCGCCGTCCTCGTCCGCCGTTTCGCCGTATACCGTCAGAAAGCCCGCAAAACGCGGGGTGGAGCCGGTTGCCCGGAAAACGTGCGGACCGGCGTTTACATCCACCGTCGTTACGTCGAACACTGCCGATTTCATCTGAGAAGCGACAAAACGCCGCCAGACCAGTTCGTACAACCGGAATTGGTCGGGAGTGAGATAGGTTTTTACATCCTGCGGTGTCCGGAAGGCAGAGGTAGGGCGTATGGCTTCGTGGGCGTCTTGCGCGCCCTCTTTGGTTTTGAAGCGACGCGGTTTGGGCGGCACGAAATCGGCGCCGTACTCCTGGGCGATATAGGTCCGCGCCGAATCTACCGCCTCGTCGGCCACGCGCGTCGAATCGGTCCGCATATACGTGATCAACCCGATACTGCCTTCCGGCCCCAATTCGAGACCTTCATAAAGCTGTTGCGCCACCATCATGGTTTTCTGGGTAGTAAAACGCAGTCGGCGCGCGGCGTCCTGCTGAAGCGTGCTGGTGATAAACGGCGGTTGCGGATGCCGCTGCATCTCTTTGGTTTTGACGGTATCCACGACAAAAGGACGGGGCCGGATATCGTCTACCAGAGCACGGGCGGTCTTCTCGTCGGGGATATGCGTCTTCTCGTCACCCGTCCGCACCAGTCTGACCTCGAACGGCTCGCCCTGCGCGCCCTTTACGCGCGCGGTGACGGTCCAGTATTCTTCGGCGACAAAGCGGATGATTTCCTCTTCACGTTCGCTGATAAGACGGAGAGCGACCGACTGCACGCGACCGGCGCTGAGACCGCCGGCCAAGGTCTTCCAGAGAAAGGGGCTGACCTGATAGCCTACGATTCGATCCATGACACGCCGGGCCTGTTGGGCGTTTACCTTCATCATGTCGATCGGACGAGACTGTTGAATGGCCGTTTGTACCGCTTGGGGGGTGATTTCGTGAAACAACACGCGCGCTATGGTTTTGCCGTTTTTGTCCAACTGACTGGCCACATGCCAGGCAATCGCTTCGCCTTCACGGTCCGGGTCGGTGGCGAGCAGGACGCGGTCCGCGGTTCGGGCGGCGTCACGCAGTTCTTTGATGATTTTTTCTTTCCCGCGTATGGTCACGTATTCCGGTTTGAAATTGTTCTGGATATCGACACCCAGCCCCTTGGTCGGCAGATCGCGGACGTGCCCCACCGAGGCTCTGATGTCGAAATCCTTGCCCAGAAACTTTTTTATGGTTTTGGCTTTGGCAGGTGATTCGACGATGACAAGTAATTTTGGCATATAGGTTTCGGAAAATAAAAAAGAATTCCGGGCGTTTCGCGCGCTATCCTGTGGACTACAATGGCGGAAAAGCCCGGAATGGGTTCAGTTATAGCGTGTCTGGTCGTCTTCGGAATCGGATTGGAGCCACGAGGTATCCTGATTTGCCCAGAGAGACGAGTCCGTAGCCAGCAACATGGAGGCGGCGATCGCCTTAACGTCGTCCTGCGTAACGGTTCGCGCGCCGCTCAGCATGGCCCGCTCTATGATCGTTTCGGTCTGGGCGTCGTCGATAAGTCCCAGTTCGCGCAGTTGAATCAAGTATCCGTATGCTTCAGGGCTGATGATAAGACGTTCTATCGCGTGCAAAATCCGGTTTGGTTTGTGCTGAATCGGAGACGTGGTGGCGACCACCGGTTCGGCCTGCGCCTGAAGCCGTTCGAACAGATAGGCAAAGGCCGTATTTACTTCCTTCTGGGTATAGCCGTATCCTACAAGCGTCTGCGAAACGTCGGCAATATCGTTGAAACAGCCCTGCTCATCCTGCATGTGTTTCATGAGCAGCACGATGATTTCCATGACCTTTTCGTACATGCGTGGCTCCTCGAAAGACCGTTTCGCCGCAAAAGAAGTGTCCCGATCGGCGGAGAAACCGCTTAGGGGAAGTTGAGAGCCAATTTACGCCGGGAAAGCTATTCACGCAAGCTGTTTTTACTAAACATGCTTTACCCCGTTTGTTTCGAAAATTTTTCCTATCTCATCCCGGTTAAACGTCGGCAGGTCGATCTGCGTTCCATTGCGCTCCATTTTGATTCCGAATTCCGGCGGCATGACCTTGCCGATTACGGTGGCGGCGATGCCTGCGTCCGTCAGTCGGGAAACGAGTGAGAGCGAACGATCGGGAGCGACTGCAAGGATCAGCGCGCCCGACGCGATCAGACCGAGCGGGTCGAGTCCAAACAGACGACACAGCGTTTCCGTTTCGGGAAGCACGGGGATACGGTCGGCAAAAATCAGCCCGCCGACGTTGGCCGCC
>VGJU01000116.1 GCA_016867335.1 Candidatus Zixiibacteriota bacterium
TCGTGTTGTGGATGATACTGTTAAGCTGTGCCATCAAGGTTCCGATACAGAGCGAACTGGCGCGTCATGCCATCGCCACGGGCATGACCACCTTTCAAGGGTTCGACACCGTCCCCGGTCCGCGTTGGCGGGTGTCATGGCTTGTATGGGCCAGTTTGGCGCTCCTGTTGTGGAGCACCATACAGACCGCTGGTATCATCGGAGGGACCGGGCTTTCGCTCCAGTTGCTGTTTCCCCAACTCGACGGCACTGCGTGGACGCTTATCCTGTCCGCTGTCAGCCTGCTGCTGATTTTCGCGGGGCATTACGCTACGGTCGAGTGGATCACCACGGCACTGGTCGCCGTGTTTACTTTTACTACACTCGCCAGCGCCGTGTTGCTGTTCTGGACTCCCTACGCCCCCACCCCACAGGCGGTTATGGACGGTTTCCGTCTTGCGCTTCCGTCCGACGGGGCGGTGACGGCCTTTTCCGTCTTTGGCATAACGGGTGTAGGCGCGACCGAACTCATGCTCTATGTTTACTGGTGTCTCGAAAAGGGCTATGCCCGCTCCACCGGACCCTATGACGCCAGCGCCTCGTGGACAACACGCGCACGTGGCTGGATCGGCGTCATGCACAAAGACGCCATCCTGTCGATGGTGTTGTATACCATCGCTACCATGGCATTTTTTTCACTTGGCGCGTCCGTCTTGTATCAACAAGGAAAAATCCCCCAAGGGTTCGACATGGTCGCCACCCTGTCGGACATGTATACCAAGACGTTGGGCCCGTGGACCTATTACCTCTTTGGCGTCGGTGCTTTTGCGGTGCTATACTCCACGTATTTTGTCACCATCGTCGGTCTGCCCCGCATGCTGGCCGATATTCTGTCGGTGATCGGCGTGGTCCGGTTTGAAAAACCGCAAGACCGGTTTCGGGTGATCCGGATCATCACGTTGATGCTTCCCGTGTTGTACGCCATTCTGTATTTCACCTTTACCGCGCCGGTGCAGATGGTGATCATCGGCGGGTTGATGCAGACGGTGTTGCTCCCGGCCATCGGGTTTGCCGCATACTACTACAGCCGCACTACCGCACGTCGAACCGGGATCGCCCCCTCCTCAACCCTCCTCGGTCTTGTCGCCGTCTGCGCGCTCGTCATGGCCGTTTTTGCCGGTTATGCTGTATGGGTTCGGTTGTGAGCGACGCGACGATCCGGTATTTCGACTGTCACGCGGTCGTCGGTCCGCGTCCGATGAAACATCCACGCACCCGCTGGTCCGTCGGTCATCTGATCGAAGATATGGACCTTGCCGAGATCGACGGGGCGCTTATCGCGCACGCCTCCGCGCTTCACTACGATGCATGCTATGGCAACGCCCGACTGAAAACCGAATGCTCCGCCGCTCCGGGGCGTCTTTTCATCGTGTGGAATATCGTCCCGCTTGGTGAACCGGGATTTTTTACCACCGGTGACCGTCTGCTGTCTGCCATGGACGAGGCAGGTATACGCGCCGTAAGGCTGACCCCCGGTCACTTCTCGCTCCACCCTGATATGATGGGTGAAACGTTGCACGCGCTCGAAGAGGCCCGTGTCCTCACCCTCATCGACGCCGGGTGGACCGACCGGGATATGTTTTCTTTTTTTCATCCCCTGTTTGGACGATACCCCGGTCTTCCGTTTCTGCTGATCAATGCCGTATGGCCACACCAGCGTTTTGTACATCGGTTGATGGCGCTTCATGAAAATCTACATCTCGAATTTTCCTCGTACCAGATCAATAGGGGACTTGAGCGGTATGTGGTCGATTTTGGCGACGAACGTCTGCTTTTTGGCACGGGCATGACCGAAAAATCGCCCGGCGCGGCACGGTTTTTTATCGATTACGCCCAGATACCGGTCGAATCGAAACGCCGTATCGCCGGAGGCAATCTTACCCGTCTGCTTAAAGGTCAGACACCTGTCGCCGCGTCGGAAAACCGGATGGACGATCCGTTGCTGAGAGAGGCGCGGGCGGGCATACCGCTTTCCGTTGCCGTATTGGACGCCCACGCGCATGTACTCCACGAAGAAGGGCAGAACGCGGGGCACAACTATATTATGTACGACGGTGACGCACAGGGCATGATCGAGGTCAACGGTTGGACAGGCATCGACCGAATTGCGATGATGAGTTGGAACGGGCCGGTATGCACCGACGCGGTAGACGGCAACGATATTGTATATCGTGCCATACGGCGGTATCCGGACCGGGTGATCGGCGTGGCCGTCATCGACCCCACTCACATGACGCCGCAGGAGATCGAAGCCGAGATAAAACTCCGGTATTTGGAACAGGGTTTTGCGGGGATGAAACCGTATCCGCACATGAATCTGAGCTACGAAGACGAGCGGTTTACGGACTGGTGGGTCTTTGGCGATGCGCACGGACTATATGCCCTGCTCCATGTAGCACCGCAGACGGGCGGAGTGGCCGCGGTCGGGCGTCTGGCGGAGCGGTTTCCGGCGGCAAGCTGGATCATCGCCCATGCCGGCGGCAGTTATGCGTTTGCAGAGGAGGTCGCCGCCTGTGTCCGGGCGCACCCCAACGTATACGCCGAAATAACACTGACGCCAGTAACCAACCGGGTGATCGAGTATCTTGTCGAGACGGCGGGTGCGGACCGCGTGTTGTTTGGCTCGGATGCGCCCATGCGTGACCCCCGGCCCCAGTTGGGATGGGTGGTCTGGGCCGATCTTCCCGTGCCGATCCGGGAGCGGATACTGGGAGCCAACTTCCAGCGCATCCTCGACCGAAACCGTCTCAAAAAGTGAAGGTTTGGACGGGCGGCTTGTATTTCAAACGACGGGATGACTTGGTTTTTTTACCTGTTATCCTTGAAGACCCTCAGCAGGTTGCGGGACGATATCCGATATTGCGTTTATCTCTGTTTTTACAGAGGAGATTGTTTCTATGGACGTTTCACGGATTACACGGCGTAGATTTCTGTCCGGCGCGGCTAAAGTTGCCGGCGGGGTGATCACGCTTGGCGCATTGACCCGGCAGGGCGTCGTATCCGCACAGACCGCCGGAGAAGGTTATGCATTTCAGCATCTGACGGCGGAAGAAGGAAAGACGCTTATCGCCCTGTGCGAACGTATCTTTCCGCGGGATGCCAACGGTCCCGGCGCGACCGACGCGCGGGCTTATTTTTATATCGACGGAGGGTTTGGCGACCGTTACCGCGAAGACCTCGAAACCTATCGAAAAGGACTTGCCGCGTTAAACGCCTATTGTCAGGCGACACGGACGAGTGTGTTTGCCGGACTTTCCGCCGACGAACAGGAAAAAGCGCTGATCGAACTCGATAAGCGCGAGACGCCGACGGCATGGCCGTCAGACGTGGGGATCTCCGGTCTTTCGTTTCTCCGGATGGTCATCTCGCACACGATGGAAGGTATGTTCTCGGATCCGTCGTACGGCGGCAACCACGACCGGATCGGGTGGAAGCTGATCAAATTCCCCGGACGTGCGCCTTTTGGATACGACCCGCCATTCGGGTATTATGATATGACGATTCCGGAAACACAGTATCCGGAGTTCAAACCGTATGCCGGACCGATGAAAAGCCGGATCGTCGGACAGCCGGATCCGAAAAAGGGCAAAAAGTAGAGGACGCAATATTTTGCGTCTTCCGACAACGCAATATTTTGCGTCTTCCATAGATCACCGGTTTGCGGGCGATTTGCCCGCCCCACGAAAAACAAGCGGGAGTCTTACATGTCTTTACCCAATCCGATGATAAAACGTCCCGATGTGGTGATCATCGGAACCGGCGCCGCCGGGGGGGTGCTGGCCAAGGAGTTGAGTACGCGCGGGCTAAAGGTGGTCGCGCTTGAGATGGGGCCATTTCTCACCACTCGTCGGTTCGATCAGGACGAACTGCGGGTGATGCACACACCGGGTTATGTGCAGTACGACCAACCCAATACCTACCGCAAGACGGCGACGGACAAGGCCGAAGTCGCCCATTCTATCCACATGCAAAGTGTGGTGGGTGGCAGCACACTCCACTATACAGGCATCTCGTGGCGGTTGCACGAGTCCGATTTCAAAGAGCGCAGCCTGTTTGGCGCGGTCGAAAACGCAGATGTACAGGACTGGCCCATAGACTACTGGGATCTTGAGCATTACTACGAGAAGGCCGAATACGAGATCGGCGTATCGGGACTTGCGGGGGCCAACCCGTTTGATCCGCCCCGACGCAAACCCTATCCGATGCCGCCGGTTGCGCGCACCTGCTCAGGTGCGCTGGCCGACCTGGCCGCGCAAAAACTAGGATGGCACGCCTACCCTACCCCGCTGGCGATCACCTCGCGTCCGTACGACGGGCGTCCTGCGGTCATGAACTGCGGGTTTTGCGAAGGATACGTCTGCACCATACAGGCTCGGTCGAGCATACTCGTCACCATGATCCCCAAGGCGCTCAAGACGGGCAACTGCGAAATCCGGGCCAATTCGTGTGCCCGAGAAATCACGGTAGACGAAAACGGGCTGGTGGACGGCGTGGTTTATCTCGACGAAAAAATGACCGAACACAAAATCGAAGCCCGTGTGGTCATTTTATGCTGTAACGGCATCCATACCCCCCGTTTGCTGCTCATGTCCAAATCCACCCTGTTCCCGGACGGGTTGGCCAACCGTAGCGGCAAGGTAGGCAGACATCTCATGTTCAACTACTACCAGACCGCGCGCGGATTTTTCGACAACGACCTAAATGAGTACAAAGGGGTTATGGACTCGCGGGTCATTCAGGATTTCTACGACCCCAACCCCGCTAAGAACGGCTTTTTCGGCGGCGGTGTGTTGGAGCCGCGTGGCGACGGCGAGACGATCTCCTTTGCCAATCTCAACATGCCTCGGCTGCGTCGTTGGGGTTCGGAACGCAAAAAGTGGATCATGGACAACTATACCCGACAGATGGTGGCTCTGACCAGCATGGAGTCGATGTCGCAGGAGGCCAACGCCATCGACCTCGACCCGGAGGTAAAGGACAAATGGGGGTTGCCTGTTCCGCGTGTTACCTATAACGTGCATTCCAACGAGCATAAATTGGGGGATTTTTTCCGCGAACGCGCCAAAGAGCTGTTGCAGGCCGCCGGCGCGCGGCAGGTCGTGGCCTCTCCCAACTTTTTCCCACAGGGCGATGCCCATCTCTTGGGTACGTGTCGCATGGGGATCGACCCCAAAACATCCGTCGTCAACCGGTTTAACCAGAGCCATGATGTAAAAAACCTGTTTATGGTGGATGGCAGTTCGTTTGTCACGTCCGGCAAGAGCAACCCGACGTTGACGATACAGGCGTTGGCGTTTCGGTGCGCGGACTATATCGTATCACAGATGAAACAGTTGAATATCGGATAGTTTCTATAGGAGGTGACGCGGGGTAGGCGTCCGTGGCACTCAAAACCATTATGCCGGGGAGGGCATGATATGGAACAGGAAGAGATAGAGGAGATAGAGGAGGAATACAGAGGGATTTCGCGTCGTCAGTTTGTGGCAGGCGCGTTGCTCGGCGCCGGCGCGATTTCGTTGACCGCGCAGCGGGCCTTTGCGCAGATGTTGGCTACGGGCAAGACCGCCAAAGACATCCGGGGCAATGGCGTTCCGGGTGGCATCGTGCAGATTAGTGCCAACGAAAACCCACTGGGCGCATCCCCACGCGCCATAGACGCCATCATGCAGCACATATTCGAAATCAACCGGTATTCGTTTGGTTCCGATCTGCCGTTCAAACTGCATGCGCATCATGGGATCACACTGGGCGTGGATATGAGCACGCTCGATTTTGACGATCCGCGTACTTTCCGTGCGCTGATGGAAAAAAACCGGGTGTATATGGATGCGGGTTCCGGTCCTATCGTCCAGCTTATCGGGCTTCTCGGTGTCGGAAACGGTACGGGGGAATGTATCGAATCCATGCCGGGCTACGGTCAGATCGCGCGGGTGTTCGAAGGCTTCAAGATGGCCGGTCAAAACACCAATGTGATCCGCGTGCCGACGACGGGTGATTTTAATCAAGACTTGAATGCCATGAAAGCCGCGATCACCCCCAAAACAACAATAATCGCCATTACCAACCCCAACAACCCGACCGGCACGATCGTGCCCTACGCCGATCTGGAAAAGTTTGTCGATTCGGTACCCAAAAACATCATCGTCTTTATCGACGAGGCGTATATTCACTTTGTCCGTGAGCCGGGCTACAAAGACGCGATCCAGTTGGCGACGGCCCGCGACAACGTCGTGGTGACACGCACCTTCTCGAAAATCTACGGTCTGGCCGGTATGCGTATCGGCTATGCCATCGCCAGCAAGCCGATTTTGGATCGGATGATGCTGCATCAGGGGTTTGGGCAGGGGATGACGGTGCTCAGCTCGCACGCGGCCAGCGCGGCGCTCGAGGACCACGATTTTGTGACGCAGACGATCAAGGTGACCAACGACGGCAAAGACTTTCTGTATGGCGAGTTTAAAAAGATGGGGTTGAAATACACACCGAGCCACTCCAACTTTTTGATCGTGGATGTGGGGCAGGACAGCCGCAAGATCGTCACGGAACTGCGCAAACGCGGTGTGATGGTAAGAAGCGGATGGGGGTATCAGGGGGCGGGGATGAACCCGCTGAGCAACCATATCCGTATTTCCATCGGCAAACCGGATGAACTCGAAGTGTTTATGAACGAGTTCAAAAAGGTCATGGGCGCGGCCAGTTAGACAGTGTCCGATTAAACACGCGAGTGGGGGGGCGTCATAGAAGGACGGCCCCCTCTCGCCCAACCCCGCTTAAGCGATCTCTACCGCCACCTGTTGCACGTTAAACGCATAAAACGGCCTGCCCTTTCCTTCTACCTCCTGAAAATCGGTCCATACCATCCAGGACGATCTCCCATCCGGCGAGATCCACTTCGGCGAGATCTGGGGCTGGTAACACCGCGCCTGTGTATCTCCACCGGGTGTCCAAACCGTATCCTCGTATACCAGTGTCCACGGTCCCCACGGCTGTGGAGCGGTCCAGAACCCCAGATAACTCGGTTTGCCAAACCACATACCATCCGGACTACACCCCATCCCCCAGTTGGCCAAGAGATATTCGTCGGTAGGCGGATAATAGACGACGCTCGGACGCCATGCATACGGATGAAAGTCGGTATTTACCCAGCCCGAGGGAAATGTGTGTACGATCCCCCGGTCTTCGATCCGACGCGACCACAACGCCCGTCCCGTCCCATCGCGCCCGGCATAAAATTCATAGGCCGATCGGTCAAGGATGTGGTCTTTCGACACGCGAAACAGCGCGAGTTGGTTCATCACCCCTTCCTTGCTGCCGTTTGGCGCATAGACATACACAAAACCGTCGGTGTTGTGGGTGTAGTTTTTTCCCATCTGCAACACGGTCAGCAAGGCAAAGGCGTCGTTTTCTTCCTCGAAAAAAGCCATATTGTCTTTTGACCGTTCCTCCCAGCGTTCCCAAACGACCGGTGTAGAGCCGTCCCGGTTGCGCCATGTGCGACCGTTGTCGGGAGAATAGATCAGTTTTACGCCTACAAAACGGGGTTTGGGCTGGCTAAACGGGTGGTCAGGCGCGCTGAGAAACTGATAGATATGACCGTCGAGTGCAAGGATGCCAAAATTGTAGTATCGAGTAAAATCGCTCGTGTTCCATACATTGAGCAGTTCGGGATAGCCAGAAAGATAATGAAACGCTATCGGGCGGATGGCCGCTTATGGCTTAGGCGCGGCTGTTGTATTCCGCTTCCGGCATACCCGGCCACCCCCTGCCGTCGCACATGCTTACATACTGGTTGTCGTCGTTGGCCCAGCTCATGTGCCAGTTGTCGCCGTTACCGCCGAGCCGGAGTATCGTTTCGTCAAGCCGTTTTATTGCCGAAATTTTTCCCATTCGTTTGTCCTTTTGGTTAACAGCCCGCCCACACGGCTGTTGGCTCAAACCTGTCTCGATGTTGCGTCTATGGATTTTCGACAAGACTGTGGTGCTGTACAAAATCATAGAGGGTCTGGCGTTTGAGGTCGGCCAGTGAAAGCTGATACTGGATAAAGGCTTCGAGATACGCCTGTCGGGCCTGTGTAAGCCGCTGACGGTCGAGCGCCAGTTCCTGACCGGTGATGTCTCCATTGTCAAACCGGGCCAGGCTGATGTCACAACTGCGGCGTGCCACGTCGGCGCTATGTCCGAGCACATCGACACGGCCCTGCGCTTCTCGAAGCCGGGTCAGCGTCGCCCGGATGCTCTGCTCCACAAGTCGCTGATTTTCCTGCACGTCCAACTCGTTCTGACGTACCGTGGCGACCGCAGCGTTTACTTTGGACCGGTTGACACGGGAATCCCACAGCGGCACGGTGAGGTTCAAAAATACGCCCCGATTTCTGGGACGCCGTTCCAAATCGTCCAACCTCGACCGAAAAAGCATGTTTAGACTGGAGTTAAACGGTAGTGTCTCCTCGCTGATACCCGTAAACTCGTAGAATCCGCTCAGATTGATCAAAAACGCGCGCCGGGCATCCACTTCCTTGAGCGTGATCTCGGACAGGCGCTGGGTTATCTGACTCTCTCGGACCTCGGCACGGTTGCGCAGACCGTGTTCGAGGGCAAGACGTTCGTCCACAGGGACGACCCGCACCGTAGTATCCACCTGAACACGATGGACGGTCAGCACTTTCGATACGGTTGCATCATGTTCGCCGTCTATGTCCAAGGTGGTCGTATAGGCACGGCGGTCAGCGACCGCAGTCATGGGACCGTCGGTGGGGGCGAGGCTTAGCAGGCAAGACACAACAGTCCGAAAAGGCTTAAGACACCTTGGAAAGACGATGTTTTTTTGTCGTGCATGGTTCAACCTGTCCACATGCGCTAACGCAGACCATAAAGCGTGCTGAGGAGACCAAGCGCGTGGGGTTTGTTATAACCCATGATCTTTTTCGTGTACGAGTTTACAAAAGGAGGGGCGGGATTTTTTACAATATCCGTATGTATCCACGATACGGCACAGAGTACCCGGAAGTCAAGCCGGGAAACAGGTCGTTCCGTTTGGTACGGCAATGTTCGTGGCTCAATCGGCAAGCCTATACGCTGTTCGATAAGACACACGAAAGCGCGAAAGGGTTGGGGCCGTTCTTGACACATATACGTACCCGGCATAGAATACGTTTATTTTTTAACAGAATGTGCCGAATATCGAAACGAGCATGTGTACTGCCGGACAAATGCGCATGTATCCTTTTACGGATAATGACAAACGATGGCTTGCGGAGCGGGGCATTCCGGTTGAACAGGTGCTGGAACAGCTATGCCGGTTTCGAAACGGATTTCGTTTTACTGTCGTCAACCGGCCCTGTACTACGGGAGACGGTATAAAAATACTGTCCGGAACGGAGCAAGAGCGGTGTTTATCCGTATTTGCTGCGGCAGTTGCGGAAGGGCGAGCGATGAAATTCGTACCCGCGTCGGGCGCGGGAAGCCGGATGTTCGAGCGGGTATTCGCGGTGCGGGACCGATGCGCGCCTGCCGACCGGGACACGCTCGAAAAACGCGCTGCCACAGGCGACGAAGACGCGCGGTACGGGCTTTGGTTTATGCAGAATCTGCCGCGATTTCCTTTTTATGAAGCGTTGCTTAGCAACGATCCACAGATGGAAACGGCGTGGCAAGACTGGCGATGGGGGGCGGTTTTCGACCGACTGCTCGACTTCGGCGGATATGGTTATCCCGGTCTTTCCAAGGGTCTGTTACCTTTTCATCGGTATCCGGACGGCGTGCGCATGCCCATCGAAGAACATCTCGTCGAAGCCATTGACTGCACGCGCGACAGACAGGGTGTCGCACGCATCCATTTTACCGTCTCCCCGGAACACGTAGACGCGGTGACGCAACATATCGCGCATATCCGAACCCGCTATGAAAACGATTCGACCCGACTCGATATTGCGATATCGGTCCAGAAGCCTTCTACCGACGTTATTGCGGTAACGCCGGACAACGAACCTTTCCGTGATGCGCAGGGACGTCTTGTTTTTCGAGCGGGGGGACACGGAGCATTGCTCGAAAATATGGATGACCTGAAAGGTGACATTGTTTTTATTAAGAACATCGACAATGTGGCGACGGATCGACTCAAACCAGAGATTCATCGCTCGAAAAAGATATTGGCCGGGTATCTCGTCTCATTGCAAACGGAGATTTTTTTGCAAGCCGACCGTTTGGAGCAGGACGTAGCCGCGCTTCCGGGGGTAAGAGAATTCTGTTGTCGCGATCTTTCGGTGGAAATTCCGACGACATGGTCGTCGTTTTCCATCGAAGAACAGCGCAGTCTGTATGCAAGACTTTTAGAACGTCCGGTGCGAGTATGCGGGATGGTGAGAAACATGGGCGCCCCGGGAGGTGGGCCTTTCTGGGTCGAAAATACCGATAGAACCACCGGCGTTCAGATCGTAGAAACCGCCCAGATCGACCGCAACGACGCCGGGCAGGCGCGTCTGCTTGCCTCCGCCACGCATTTCAATCCGGTGGACATCGTAGGCGGTCTGCGTGATCGGAAAGGAGTGCCCTTTGACCTTTTGCGGTTCCGCGACCCCGATACCGGATTTATGGCGACAAAATCAAAAGAAGGACGTCCGCTCAAGGCGATGGAATGGCCGGGGCTATGGAACGGCGCCATGGCACATTGGACTACCGTATGTGTAGAGGTCCCCGACAAGACGTTCTGCCCGGTAAAAACCATAGACGATCTTTTGCTTCCCGCACACCGGTCCGACAGACCGGATGACAAAAAAAACGGGTAATCCAGACATGTTTGGCATCTTGCAACGTTTTCGCGACAGTTCTATCTCGCAAAAACTCACCCTGATCATCGTGGCGACCAGTTTTATCGTGCTGTTGATCGCCAGCGTTACGTTTGTGGCATACAGCCTTATTTCTTTTCGTCGGCAGATGGTGCGCGATTTGAGCGTTCAGGCCCGCATCATAGGCAACAACACAGCGGCGGCCATCGCCTTCAACGACTCGAAAAACGTCACGGAAACGCTTGCCGCGCTCAAAGCGGAGCCGAGCATCCACTTGGTCTACATCCATGATCGGGCGGGTGAGGTGGTAGCAAATACGTCCGACAGAATACGGTAGAAAGCCCGCTCCGTCCGCTACCTACCGAGGCCGGTCATCTGTTCGAGGGTGACTATCTCCATCTGTATCAGGCGATCGAGAGCGATCACGAATCGGTCGGCATGATCTATATTCAAGCCAATCTACAATCGATATACATCCGTTTGTACCGCTATATCGGCATTGCGGGCGTGGTGCTGGTCACGTCCACCTTGGTGGCGATCCTGTTGTCGTCTCAACTGCGTCGTGTGATCTCCGAGCCGATCCTGTATCTGGGCGACGTTGCCAGCCATGTTTCCACACACAAAAATTATGCGGTACGCGCCGTCAACCCTTGCACAGACGAACTGGGGCTGCTGATCAATCGGTTTAACGAGATGCTCGAACAGATTCAAGAGCGGGATTTGGCGCTTCAGCGTGCGCACGACCAACTGGAAGAGCGGGTACGCGAACGGACCGCCGAATTGCGGCACGAAATCGTAGAACGTCGGCGTACCGAACAGGAACTCCAGATCGCCAAAGAACAGGCCGAAGCCGCCAGTCAAGCCAAGAGCGAGTTTTTGGCCAATATGAGCCATGAGATCAGAACCCCGCTCAATGCCATCATCGGTATGACCGAACTGACTATGGAGACTGGGCTGGATGGGGAACATCGGCAGTTTGTTGAAGTCATCCAATCGTCTTCGACGGTCCATTTGCGAGTCATCAACGATATTCTCGACTTTTCCAAGATCGAGGCAGGTCAGATCGAACTAGAGACGGCCAGCTTTGATTTGCACGAATTGGTAGAAAGTGTCGCCGAAATCCTCGGAGGCCGCGCCCGCGACAAAGGGCTTGAGATGTTTGCCTATATAGATCCGTCGCTATTGCGGATGTGGATGGGAAACTCGACGCGGTTGGGCCAGATTCTGGTAAACCTTGCGGGTAACGCAGTAAAGTTTACCGAACAGGGAGAAATTTCGATCAAAGTCGAACCGAAGTCACCCGAAGAAGGGGTCGAGATAGACGGACACCGGACGCTTCATTTTATGGTAAACGACACGGGCATCGGTATTACGCTCGAAGACCAACTCAAAGTGTTTGGCAAGTTTGTTCAAGCCGATGGCTCGATTACACGGCGGTACGGAGGAACCGGGTTGGGACTTAGCATCTCGCAGTCGCTCGTGGAACTCATGGGGGGGCGGATATGGCTCGAAAGCTAAAGAGGCAAGGGCAGTACCTTTC
The DNA here is from genome assembly GCA_016867335.1 of Candidatus Zixiibacteriota bacterium. Lineage (GTDB taxonomy): Bacteria > JAAXHH01 > JAAXHH01 > JAAXHH01 > JAAXHH01 > VGJU01. Next base: position 12,364 of record VGJU01000116.1, read on the forward strand.
ATTTTACCGTTTCGCTTCCGATAGCCCCAGGCGAAGCCCGCTCGCCTAATACCCAACCGATCAAAAACGTCGCCAACCTCACGGTACTGGTCGTAGACGACAGTGCCACCAACCGTTTTATTCTTCACAAGACGCTCGATGCCTGGGGTATGAAAGTGCTGGAGTCCGCCACCGGTCAGGAGGCGCTCTGGGCGCTTCAGACGACTCCCACTATCAATCTGATCATCCTTGACTATCAGATGCCGGAGATGGACGGCCTGACGCTGGCAAGTGAGGTGCGTCGGCAGATGCCGGAAGTCAGCGCGCGGATGATTCTGCTTTCGTCG
>VGJU01000117.1 GCA_016867335.1 Candidatus Zixiibacteriota bacterium
CGCTCCCGGACACTGGAGTCTTTGCTCGTCTGCGTCGTGCTGTTTATCATGGTCGCCCTTGTCTTCGATCATCTGGTTTCGTTGGGCTGGGTGCTGTACTCCGGCGACGTATGGATGCAGTACTACCCCGCTAAGTTCTATACCTATCTTCTTATGAAACAGGGCCATCTGCCGCTGTGGACCCCCAACCTCTCATTCGGATACCCTTTTTTCGCAGAAGCGCAGGCAGGTGTCCTCTATCCCTTGCACTTAGCGCTGCTTCCTTTCTCACCGACCGCCTCTTTTACCCTTTCCGTAGTCCTGCGCTACATCATAGGCGGTCTGTTTATGTTTCTTTACGTCCGTCATCTTACCCAAAACCGATGGGCGGCGTTTCTCTCCGGTCTGGCCTTTTCGTTTTCGGGGTACATGATCGCTCAGGTCATACATGAAAATTTGGAAAATGCCCTGATCTGGCTCCCGCTTACCCTGCTTTTTTTAGATAAGTCGTTGTGTCGCAACAACCGGCGCGCGCTGATCGGCGCCGGGCTTTGTATGGGGATCTCTTTTCTGGCCGGATATTTTTATATCTCCCTGCTGGCGTTGACTACAGCATCCGTCTATTACGTGTTTGTACACACCAACGCCCGCCCCCCGGAACAACCCAAGGGATCGCGATCTTTTCTCATGCGTCTTTCAGGTGGACTGGTGTTATTTGGATGTATCACCGTAGGCATAGCCTGCGTACAACTGCTTCCCAACTACGAACTGGCTCAAGAGTCTACCCGCGCCGGCGGTCTCGACTACCAAACCTCTACCCAAGTATCTGTCCCGCCTTTCCATTTGATCTGTTTTCTCTTTCCCAAATTCTTTGGCCATCCTTCCGATCCCGCTTTCTATTGGGGGATGTGGAAAGGAAATTTTCACGATCTCGTCTTTTATATAGGCATCCTTCCGTTTCTGCTTGCGCTGGCCGCGCTTTCTATCCGCCGCGACCGTCATACGCTTTTTTTCGGTATACTGGCGATCCTGTCCCTAGGCTTGGCCATGGGCCAATTCTCTCCGCTATGGTATATCTGGAACTATTTGCCCGTTTTCTCCATGATGCGCAACCCGGCCCGGTTTCTCTCACTTGTCATCTTTGCAGGCGCGATTCTGGCAGGGCTTGGGCTGGATACCCTTCTTAAAAACATTCCCCAAGACGCCGGACGCCGATCCCGCTACGCACGTCTGCTCCTGTCGGGTACAGCAGTGATTGGGGTTTTGGCACTGATCGCCGGGCCTCTCGTCGCGCTTGCCCGTCCCACAGTCATCGCCACAGGGCAGTGGTTTATCGACCGGTTTGTATACAACCGATCCATTCATCAGCATCCTAAATCGCACTACTACGACATGCTCGACCAAGAATTCGATATTCTTGCCGCCGTTACCCGGATCGACCACCCCTATGTGTATCCCTCCGTCCTTCTGCTGTGCGTCGGTACGGCGGCGGTTCTGTGGATCGTCGCTCGACCGAAAAACCGCGGAATAGGACCGGCGGTGATCGTGCTCGCGGCCGCCGATCTTTTCTGGTTTGCCCACGACTACAATTTTACCCTGCCGCCTCATGTATACGATCAAAAACCCGCCTATTTCAACGTCATGGAAAAAGACGCCGGGATTTTTCGCTACAGTTCCGCCCCGCTCGAAACCAGTCTGCGAAATTACGACCCGCTTTTATTCGGCCAGATGTGGGTTCAGGTTAAAAGTCCGCTTCAGTTACAACGACACGTACAGTTGATCGAAACGCTTCGACCGATCATGAACGGTCTTGCGAGCACGACCGTCTCGCATCCGCTTATCGATCTTCTAAACATCAAATACATCGTTACAGGGGATTCGCTCAGCGGTTCATGGGCGGCTCTGCGATTGGACGAGGGGGGAAAGGTGTATGAAAACCTCTCGGTGATGCCTCGTGCATTTATCACACCCGAAGCGCGCATACTGCCCTCGCCGCAAGAGGCGCTGGCCGTTCTTTCCGACCCTGCATTCGATCCTCGAAAAACGGTTTTGCTGGAAAAAACGCCTGTCTTCCCCTCTCCGGCGTCCCCCACATCCGTCGATTCCGACTCGGTTCGCATAACAGGCTATAAACCCGATCTCGTAGAAATAGAGGTTCGCTCGCAAGGCGGATTTCTCGTACTCACGGATACCTGGTATCCGGGATGGAAAGCGTTCGTAGACGGAGTCGAACATCCTATCCTGAGGGCAAACTATCTGTTCCGTGCCGTTCCCGTCGCTTCGGGTCTCCATCGCGTGGAATTCCGATACGAGCCATTGACTTTTCGTGTCGGCGCCCTGATCTCTGCGCTCACACTTGCCGCCGTCTGTTTGCTACTGTTTTTTCCCCGCGCCGGTCTCCGATGAAAATTGCGCTTGTCGTTCACGACGTAGGGCGGTTGCGCGGACATGACCGCTATGCGCTGGAACTGGCGCTATCACTGGCGGATCGTCACGAGATACATATTTTTGCCCGTACCTGCTCCGAAATAGAATCGGCGCGTATCGTCTTTCACCGTGTCCCCGCCCCCGACTGGCCGGATGCCGCCAAAATGATCGTTTTTCTGATCTCCGCCACATGGATGCTTGCCCGACACCGATTCGACCTCGTTCACGTACAGGGGGCTTCCAGCTTGACGGGCGACATTTTTACCGCACACATCTGCCAGGCCAGATGGCAGGAAGTTTATCGGACCCTCGATCATACGGGTCTTTCTTTTGTCCGCCGATGGTATCAACGTCTAACCGCCACCGTGATGGGAAAGATAGAACGGTATGTATACCGGTCGAAAAAAACCCGTCGGATCATCGCGCTTTCGGAGCAGGTAAAAAAGGATCTGATCCGCTACTACGGCTGCCCGGCGGAACAAATCGACGTAGTCCATAACGGTATCAATCTCGACGAGTTTCATCCGGACCATGTCCCCCTGCATCGCCGGGCGCTACGCACCCAATGGGGTATTGCGGAACAGGCCTTTGTCATGTTATTTGTGGGGGATTTTCAACGCAAAGGGCTGCGTCACGCCATAGAGGCGCTTGCTCGGCTCGGCATCCCTGACGCCTGTTTGATGGTAGTCGGAGGCGGAGATACCGGTCCCTACGAACAGCTTGCCAAACAACTCGGAAAACCCGACTCCGTGCGTTTTTCAGGACATCAGTCGCCTATCAACCGGTACTATGCCATGAGCGATGTAGTCGTCTTTCCGACCTTGTACGAGCCGTTCGGTTTTACCATCACCGAAACCATGGCTATGGGGCTTCCGGTGATAACAAGCGCGGAGGCCGGTGCCGCCGAGATCGTCCGAAATGGCGAGGACGGACTCCTGCTGACCGATCCGCGCGATGCCGGAGAAATCGCCCGGCATCTTCAACGTCTTGCCGACGACCCCGGATTTCGGGCCACTCTCGGACGCAATGCGCGTATCCGGGTTGCGTCGTTAAGTTGGCCTCTTTTTGCGCGACGGGTCGAACAAATCTATCTCTCCGTAGTCAAAGGAGCTTGACATGTCGTCATCCGGCCCTTCGGTCTCCGACCGCGAAGCGCTCAGAACGTTCTACAAAACGTCAGCGCATTATCACGAGGCGCTTCAGGAACGCGAAGCCGCATCTTTTCAGAGCGAATACTGGCGTATGGTACAAACCTACCTGCCCGCCGGATCGTGCGTACTCGATCTCGGTTGCGGAACCGGATACTCCTCCGCTCGGCTGATGCAGGCCGGTTTCGACGTCACCGCTATGGACATCTCGCTCAGATTTCTTTCCCACGCCCACGACAGACCCTCCGGGCGTCTGCACTTTGCCGTCGGAGACGCCATCGAATTGCCCTTTGCCAACGCCTCGTTTGACGGCGTCAGCACTTTTTGCATGATCGAACATGTTGTGGACATCGAAAAAGCATTTTCGGAAATTCGGCGTGTATTGCGCCCCGGCGGTAGATTTGTCAATATCTGTCCCAACTACTGGAGTCCGGTAATTCCGCTCAAAGCCCTTATCCATCTGCTCCACAAGGGCTACGGTTTCGTATCCTTCTACGAGTCCGTCCCTGAAGCGCTTTACGGCATTCCTGAAACGCTCTGGGGAACCCTGCGCAAGCTGTGCCGCGCCACACCCGATTTCGTATATCGAAAACCCCAACTCGAAGGCCACATGGACGTGGACTGCGACTGCGTATACCTGCCCAGCCCGGTCGATTTCAAACGGTATTTCCAACGCGCCGGATTCAAAATCATCCGATACGGTGGTGAAGGGTCCTCTTTATTTAAAAAAGGGTGTGCAACCATAGCGCCGTCGTTGGTACCCTCCGTATATTTTGTCGCCGAAAAACCTTCGCAATCGTGAACCCCATGCAACTCTTTGTTCTGGTAAACGACACTCCATACGGCGTGATGGGACTGCGTGCCCGTCATATCACCACCCGACTCCCTGCGCGTTACCGGACGGACATCCAGTATCGAGAAGCGGGCAAGTGGGAAGAACTTCGTCGTTTTACCCGTCATATCGCCATACATCGCCCCGATCTCATCTATGTCATGAATGTGGGCTATGCCGGCGGCGGAGCCGCACTCATGGCCCGGTCCCGCTATGGCATACCCTATGTGCTCGACCACGGTGATCCTTCTTACGAACTTCTCAAAAACAGCGGACGCCCTGCATGGGAAGCCTTTCTTGTCCGTGCCGCAGAGTGGACCATGCTCCATACCGCAGATGCGATCGTCGCGCGCGGGGCGCGTCTTTTCGAAGCACTCGGCCAGATGCACCCGGATACCGTACACTATCTACCCGATGGTGTAGATACCGAACGCTTCAAACCGCTCGACGTAACCGATCTTCGCCGCAGGCTAAACCTCGAAGGATCGCTCACCGTGGGCGTCATCGGGTCGGTGGTCTGGAGTAGCCGTTTCGAAATATGCTACGGATGGGATATCGTCGAAGCCATGTATCGACTGAAAAACAAACCCGTTAAAGGAATCGTTGTCGGCGACGGAACCGGGATTCCCTTCTTAAAAGAACGCGCCCGGCAATACGGTATCGAAGACCGCATCCTTTTCACCGGACGTGTCCCGCATGAGGAAGTGCCACAGTACATCAACCTCATGGACGTCTGCATCTCCACCCAGACCAACGATTCGGTCGGACAGGGGCGCACTACCGCCAAGCTCCCCGAATACCTGGCTTGTGGACGTTTTGTCATTGCAACCGAGGTAGGCGGGGCCACAGGCATGATCCGGGAAAACGGTTTTCTGCTTCCCTATCAGGGCATCCACGACCCGGGGCATCCGGCGCGGTTGGCGGAACGACTCGGATGGCTGTTGGACCACCCGGAGGCGCTTGGTCAGGGTTTGCAGGGCGTGGAGATCGCAAAACGGCATTTCGAATACACCGCACTGGCCAACCGCCTTGCTGCCGTTTTCGACCGAATCGTCCCGGGTTCGAGATAAAATCGAAATACCCCTCGAAATCCTCTTCTTCAGACCACGATCTTTCTCCGAATTGATCCGCATCACTGTCATCTCCCGCAAAGACGTATATATTAGAAGGTGTACGGGAGGTATATCGAGATGTCGATCGAATGAAAAACGCGCATAAGGTGTTGCGCTGCGATATACTATAAGGGCCATTGAAGCCCGGAGGAAAGCATATTGCGGGTGTTGATGATTACCAATCTGTTTTACCCACTTACCGGCGGTTCGGAAAACGTCGTGTTTGAAACCAGCCGTCGGCTGGTACGGCGTGGTCATGACGTACATGTCCTTACCGAATGTACCCGCCCCGAATGGCCTTTGTACGAGTGTATGGAAGGTATCCATATCCATCGGGGAACCGTACGTTTCGGCCATCCGATCACCCGTTTCGTATCGGGTGTATCCGCCGCCGCCCGCATGTTCAAACGTCTTGCCGCCCGTCAACCTTTTGACCTGCTTCACTTTCACTTGACGCTTCCCACCATAGGCGTTCTCCTGTGCCGGGAAAGCCGGATGTCGTCTCGGATCGCTTCGTTCTACGGTCCATGGGACGAAGAGGAATTGGTCGAAAAAAAAATCCGCCAAAGCTGGCATCCGGGTTATTTCAAGGCCGCCGTTTTCCGATGGCTTCAAAAGTCCGTGTTGCTTCGCTCCTCCCAAATCATTACCCTGAGCGACTATTCGCGTCGGCAAGTCGCTACACTCGCCGGACTGGACGAACGGTGCGTCCTGATTCCGGGTGGGGTAGATATACAGCGGTTTCAGCCGGCGGCGCGGGAACAGGTAAAAACAAGGCTGGGGTTTCCCAAAGATCGGATCGTGTTGCTTACCATCCGACGGCTTGTGCCGCGCATGGGGGTCGATACGCTGATCGACGCCATGCCCGACATTCTGACGCAACACCCCAACATCCAACTCGTGATAGGCGGCGAAGGACCGCTCCGCACCCAACTGGAAAACAGAGCGGATGCGCTTCGACTACGCGACCGTATCCGTTTTACCGGGTTTATATCGGCGGAAGAACTGCCGCTCTACTATCAGGCCGCCGATCTGTTCGTCATGCCCACCCGTGCGCTGGAAGGGTTTGGTTTACCCATCATAGAGGCCATGGCCTGCGGAACACCGGCGATCGGAACGGCCGTCGGCTCCATAGAAGAAATCATCGGTGGATTCGACCGACGTCTTCTTATCCCGGAACCTACCCCTGACGCCATCACCGCCACGGTCCGCAATTGTCTCCGTCACGGACTGCTTGAAGACACCTTTCGTGCGCTATGCCGCCGGCAGGTCGAATCCCGCTACGATTGGGAACACATCGTAGACACACTGGAACATACCTACGACTTGGTCTGCAACAAAAAAAAGGACGGGTGAGGATATCACGTTAGCAAATCGGAAATACAAAATCGCGTTTATCGATCACACCACGAAAATGGGAGGCGGACAGGTATATCTGTTGCGTCAGTTGAGCCAACTGGATACGGATCGTTTCGAACCGGTCGTCGTATGCCCCACCGAAGGGCCGTTGACCGATCAGGTCCGTCAGGCGGGTGTACAGGTGCATATTCTGCCGATACATCCCGGACTTATCGATCTGCGCAAAGAGGACCTTGTCGGCCATCCGTTTCTGTTTATGGCCAATCCGTTTCGTCTGGCGGGATGTGTATTTCGTCTTGCCCGGTGGATAAACCGCGAAGAAATACGTCTTATCCACCTCAACTCGATGAAAGCGGGGTTTTACGGGGGTATGGCCGGACGGCTCGCGGGGCTCCCCACCGTATGGGATTTCAAGGATATCGTGTCGGAAGATTTTTTTCCGGCGCTAAACCGCAGGCTGATCATAGCCATCGGCAATACCTATGCGGATGTCGTAGTGGCCAACTCGCACGCCATAGGTCGCGCGTTTGTAGAACAGGGTGGACACCGGGAAAAACTGACCGTCATTCACAACGGAATCGATCTGGATATCTTTCATCCAGGACTGGAAACCGCAACGTTACGCCAATCCATTGGGATCGCGGACGATGCACCCGTTGTCAGTATATTTTCCCGGCTTGACCGATGGAAGGGACATACGTATTTTTTACAGGCTGCCGCTCAAGTGCATCGGATGCTGCCCAAGGTACGCTTTCTGGTAGTCGGCGCCACGACGTTTGACGATACGGAATACACGGAAGAAGTAATGGCGCTGACCCGTGATCTCGGTCTTACCGAATGCGTTCGCTATCTCGGTTTCCGGGAAGATACCGCGCCGCTTATGGCAGCCTCCGACGTCATCGTACACGCCTCGACCTTGCCGGAGCCGTTAGGGCTGACCCCCCTGGAAGCGCAGGCGGTCGGACGACCGGTGGTGGCGGTCGGGGCAGGCGGTGTGCTGGAAACCGTGGAGGATGGAAAAACAGGTCTCCTGATCCCACCCCGGAATGCCGAAGCGATGGCACAGGCGTTACTCACGCTTCTTGGCTCTCCGGAATTGCGCCGGAAGATGGGAATCTCCGGACGCGCCCGCGCCGAAACCCTGTTCGACCTGCGGATCAACGCCCACCGGGTTCAGCACGTATACCACCGATTGCTTTCGAGAACCTATGAAACTGGCCATCGTTCATGACTACCTCAACCAGTATGGCGGCGCCGAACGCATTATCGAGATTTTTCACGAAATGTTCCCGGAAGCGCCGATCTATACCTCTGTTTTCGATCCGGAGACGCTTCCTCCCGTGTTCCGGAGCATGGACATACGCCCTTCGTTTATGCAGCGACTGCCGTTTGTAAAACGCTATCTTCCTTATTATCTCCCCTTTTTTCCCGTAGCCTTCGAGCAAATCGATCTCAGAAATTACGACGTGATCCTCAGTTCCACCACCGCATGGGGCAAGGGTATTATCACCTCGCCGGATGCCCTGCACGTCTGCTACTGCAACACGCCGATGCGTTTCGCATGGCGCTATCACGATTATATGCAGGACAAGGAAATGGTATTTCCGATTCGCCAGGCCCTGACGCTCGTTTTGCACCCGATCCGTCTGTGGGACGTCGTTTCCGCCAATTACGTTGACTACTTTATCGCAAACTCGTACAATATCTCGCGCCGGATCGCCAAGTTCTATCGCCGGGAATCGCATGTCATACATTGTCCGGTAGACTGTTCGAGATATCACATCAGCGATAAGATCGACGATTACTATCTGATCGTTTCCCGACTTCGGGAATACAAACGGGTCGATGTCGCCATACGCGCCTTCAATCTTTTGAAACGCCCCTTGATCGTCATAGGCGACGGAAACGACCGGGCCAGACTCCAACGTATGGCCGAACCCCATATCCGTTTTCTCGGCAGAGTGGACGAGGAAACGCTCCAGTCTTACTACGCCCGCTGCCGGGCTTTTATCTTCCCCGGTGAAGAAGATTTTGGCTTGACACCCATCGAAGCACAGGCGTCCGGACGCCCGGTCATCGCTTTTGCCAAAGGCGGCGCGCTCGAAACCGTCGTCGATGGAAAAACGGGCCGACTGTTTTATCCGCAAACACCCGAAGCGCTGGCAGAGGCCGTACGCGAATTCGACTCGATCTCCGTAGACCCTGCCGGTCTGCGCGCCCACGCCATGCAGTTCGACGTTTCGCATTTCAAACAAAAAATTCGCGCTTACATAGACGCGTGTATCACAGGACGTACCTCATGCTCCGTGAACGTATCCGGCTCTTTCGCCAGCTAAACATATTTGCCGATCTCATCATTACGGCCGGCTCTTTTTTGCTGGCCTATCTGGTCAGACGTCATTATCCCGCAGAAGGCATGGCCTACATCGGCCCATTGACCGACTATCTGTGGGTGTTGCTGGTCATTTTGCCTATCTGGTGGTCACTTTTGATGCTTCATGGGGCTTACTACTCGCAACGGACGACCCCTATCTTTTCGTTGGTCTGGATGGTCTCCCGCGTAGTTTTCTGGAGCGGTATCATGCTTTTTGCCGCTTTGTTTGCCTTCAAATCGTTTCTCATAAGCCGCTGGTTTATCGGCGTCTTTCTCCTCATCAACTTGATAGCGCTGTCGCTCGAAAAAGTCGTCATCTTGTCATGGCTTCGCTATATCCGGAAAAAGGGATTCAACTTCCGAACCGTGGTCATCGTGGGCATGGGAGATCGACTCAAAGAGGTCAAAGACAAAATAGACCAGCATCCGGGCTGGGGTATGCAGGTTATCGGCTTTGTCGCGATCGATCCGGCGCAAACCACCCCGTCCACTTACGGTATCCGACGGCTGGGCCATTTGACCCAGTTGCCCGACCTGCTTCACCAATACGTGGTAGACGAGGTCATCTTCGCTACGCCCATCGGATACATCGACCGCATCGAACATGCGGTGCGTGTATGCGAAGAACTGGGTATCAAAACCCAGATTTCCATGCAATTCTATACACCGACCATCGCCAAGATCTACGTGGAAGACATGGACGGTCTGCCCATGTTGACCTATAGCGCCATCCCTGAAGAAGTGGGTAAACTTTTTTTCAAACGAGTGTTTGATTTTGTGGTAGCGCTGGTTGGTCTGACCCTTATAAGCCCTCTGCTTTTGGCAATCGCCGCACTGATAAAACTTACTTCCCCCGGTCCCATGCTGTTCAGACAAAGCCGAATCGGACTTAACGGCCGCGTATTCTGGTGTTACAAATTCCGGACCATGGTGCAAAATGCGGAAGCCCTCAAAAAGGAACTGGAAATGCAAAACGAAATGACCGGGCCTGTCTTCAAAATAAAAAACGATCCCCGGATCACCCCATTGGGGCGGTTTCTACGCAAATATAGCCTTGACGAACTTCCGCAACTGTACAACGTGCTCCGGGGCGATCTGAGTCTGGTCGGTCCGCGTCCCCCTATCGTAGACGAAGTTTGCCAATACGAACGCTGGCAGCGCCGACGGCTCAGCATGCGTCCCGGTATCACCGGCATCTGGCAGATCGAAGGCAGAAGCCATATCGCCGAGTTTGACGAATGGGTGCGGATGGACCTTCAGTATATCGACAACTGGTCGCTCGCCCTCGATATGAAAATCCTGCTCAAAACCATCCCTACAGTGTTGCTGGGCCGTGGCGCTCACTGAAAGGTCGTTTGGATCATGCACGTCCTCATTACCGGCGGAGCCGGCTTTATCGGATCGCACACCGCAGACGCACTGCTCAAACGCGGATATGGCGTAAGAATACTCGACAGTCTTGAGCCACCCGTTCATCAGGGTGTTCCTTCGTATCTCGCCTCCGACGTCGAACTTGTCCGAGGCGACGTGCGCAACCGAAACGATATGACCCGCGCACTCGATGGAGTGGAGGCGGTCATCCATTTAGCCGCCTATCAGGATTATCTTCCCGATTTCAGCCGTTTTTTTCATGTCAATTCCGTCGGTACCGCGTTGCTTTACGAAATCATTGTAGAACGCCATCTGCCGATACGCAAAATCGTGATCGCCTCCTCCCAAGCCGTTTACGGAGAAGGTCCTTACGACTGCCCTGAACACGGAAGAATCTGGCCACAGGCGCGTTCGCTCGAACAACTCGAACACACCATTTGGGACATTGTCTGCCCCCGTTGCCATGCCTCTCTCGTATCCCAGTCCGCCACGGAAGACACCGTAAATCCCGGCAACTCGTACGCCATCTCCAAACATACCCAGGAAACCATAGGATTTACGCTGGGCCGTAGATATGGTCTTCCTACCGCAGCCCTGCGGTATTCTATCGTACAGGGACCGCGTCAGTCGTTTTCCAACGCCTATTCGGGCGCCTGCCGCATCTTCTCGCTTCGTGCCCATTTTGGACAACCGCCGCTGGTCTATGAAGACGGAGGGCAACTGCGTGACTACGTCAATATCCACGATGTCGTCGATGCCAACCTGCTTGCGCTCGAACAAACGGGAACAGATGGAGAAGCCTATAACGTGGGCGGAGGAAAGGCCATTCGGGTCGAAGCGTTCGCGCGTATCGTCACCGATGTCTTTGGTATAGACGTTCGACCCGAAATACCCGGCAAATTCCGCTTCGGAGACACACGGCACATCGTCTCGGATATCTCGAAACTGTCACAACTCGGATGGCGCCCCCAGCGCTCCACAACCGAAAGCGTGCGTGCCTATAGAGACTGGCTGCGTCAACAACCGGACGTAAAAAACTTTAGCACGGACGCCAACCGGACGATGGAAAGTCTACAAGTAGTCCGCCATGTCCGCACAGACACCGGAACGTCGGCATGATCATCACGCAGACGCCTCTCAGGATCAGCTTTGCCGGTGGCCTGACCGATCTCGAAGATTTTTATCGGCGCGAATCCGGCATGGTAGTAAGTAGCGCCATAGACAAATATGTCTTTGTCATCGTCAACGAACGTTTTGACAAAAAGATTTATATCAACTACTCGCGCAAAGAAATCGTCGATTCCGTCGACGAGGTGGAACACAACCTGGTCCGCGAAGCACTGCGTATCACCGGTGTTACCGAAGGCATCGAAATCACTACCCTCGCGGACGTGCCGTCGGAAGGTTCGGGTCTGGGGTCTTCAAGCAGCGTCACGGTAGGACTTCTAAACGCCCTGTACGCCTTTCGCGGTGAACCACAACCGGCGGAGCGTCTGGCCAAAGAAGCCTGTGAAATCGAAATCGTACGGTGTCAAAAACCCATCGGAAAACAAGATCAGTATATTGCCGCATACGGAGGTCTCAGACAGTTTACCTTTTATGGCGACGGTCGCGTCGATACACAACGGGTGGCACTCTCCACAGACCGAAAAAGAATGCTCAGCGACAATCTGATGCTGTTTTACACCAACAAGACGCGCAGTGCCGACGAGGTGCTCAAAGCCCAGAAGAGCCAGATGGAAACACAATTCGAAGCGGTGACCCAGATCAGAGCCCTAGCGACCGGGGTCTGCGAGGCGCTAAACCAAGAGAATATCGACGCGCTGGGCGATCTGCTTCACGAAGGTTGGCGGCAAAAACGCAGCCTCTCGGACCGGGTAAGCAATCCGGACATCGATGCCATGTACGAAACCGCACGGAAAGCGGGGGCAACGGGGGGAAAGCTGTGTGGCGCCGGAGCGGGCGGATTTCTGTTGTTGTACTGCCCCCACGCCCTTCAGTCGCAAGTGCGTGCCGCGCTGACCGGATACCGCGAGTTGCCGTTTCATCTCGAACGTGACGGCAGCAAG
>VGJU01000118.1 GCA_016867335.1 Candidatus Zixiibacteriota bacterium
CACAAAATGCGGTGGGTCTCGACGCACTCAAGGCGCATGCGATATGTGTGCAGGCCTCGCACCGGCATGGAGGGATCGTCGCGCCACCCGATTTCTGGCACATCCACGAAATGGGACCGTCTGCCTCATGGCTGCCAGTTTATGTCGGAGAAACGCCGCAACACTGGATGACCGCCGTTCCACCGTGGATACACTTCAAAAATGTCGCTTATCAACTTCGCGCCGCCGACGCCATCGGATTTCACGCTGCCCTGCTTGTTACGGGTCACTATGGCCCCAACTGGGAAGACCTGAAAACACTGATCACTCTCCTGCAACCTTATTTTACCATGCGTATCTATGGTCTGCCCGATTTCGAAGCCAATCAACCGGGGTTCGACAACGACGGACAGCGGACGGGTGATCATGCAGGCAAAGTGGAAACCTCGCTATTGTGGGCACTTGAACCCGACTGTGTAGATGTTTCCCGGATACCCGACCCTCCAACACCGGGGCCGAACTTTGCCATGGGGGGTGACGCCCGCGAGGCAGACCGCCGTGTCGGCGAACGTATGGTGGAGGACGAAGTGCGCTGGCTCGGCGACAAAGCGGCCGAACTGCTGGAGCAATACCGCCAAACCGCGCCGTCGCCGGCCAGACCGGTTTCCTATGCCGAACTCGAACGCATCTGGGCGATGGAGGTTCTTCCTCGGCTCAAAGAGTTCAAAACCATGCAGTATCTGGACCGCCCGCCACCGCCGCCGGATTCGATGTGGCAACTCAATTACCTCATCCCCGATATTCCGGGTGTCACGGGGACGTAGTCCTGCGCGGCAAAAGAAAGGAACGCCATGCGGTCCATGGATACGTTTGAGATATTGACCTTTGACTGTTACGGTACGATTGTGGACTGGGAAACCGGTTTGTGGGACACGTTGCGTCCTATTCTTGCAGCGCATGGCGTCGAGATGGATGTCGAGGAGGCGCTGTCACACTACGGGGGTTTCGAGTCCGAAGCCGAAAAAGGCACATACCGGTCTTACCGGACGGTACTTGCCGATGTGCTCGATCGATTTGGGGTGACCTGTGGTTTTACCCCTTCGGACGAAGAACGCGCGCGGTTTGCCGGATCGGTGGGACGGTGGCCGCCGTTCCCGGATTCTACGGAAGCGCTGATGGCGCTCAAGAAAAAATTCAAACTCGCCATTGTTTCCAATGTGGACGACGATCTTTTTGCGGGTACGGCAAAACAGCTTGGCATCGTATTCGACCGGGTCGTCACCGCGCAACAGATAAGGGCGTACAAGCCGTCTCCGGTCATGTTCGCAAAGGCGTTCGAAGCCATCGGAACGCCGAGGGACCGTATCTTGCATGTGGCGCAGAGTTTGTATCACGACGTCGGTCCTGCCTCGGCGCTTGGCGTCTCGACGGTCTGGATCGACCGTCGTCAGGGCAGGGGCGGGACCGGGGCCACGCCACCTGCCGAGGCAAAACCCGATCTTACGTTTCCTGATCTTCGGTCGTTAGCCTTGTACGCGGGAGTGCTTTGAGTGGAAAACTCCGCGCGGTATGGCAAAGAAGAATTTGTCGTTGTCTCCGGAGCAAGAAAGATAACGGTTCGTCTACATACACCGCTTGCGCTCGCGTCCTCACCCGGTCTGTTGATGACGTTTGCCACCGACCGTGCTACGGCGCTTACGGGTGAGCCGTACGGGCTGACTGCGCGTGCCTTTGTGGCTCGTGGACATCGCGTGTTGAGTTTCGACCTGCCGCATCACGGCGAGCGGATAGACGCTTTTGGAGAAGGGATTACCGGGTTTCGCAACGCCTTTGTCGCGGGAAGCGATCCTTTTGCCGCGTTTGTGGAAGACGGTCGCGCCGTGATAGATGCCGCTGTTGCGCGGGGTGTCGCGGCTGAGGGACGTATCGCCGTCTGCGGAACCTCGCGTGGGGGGTACATGGCGCTTAGGCTGTTGGCCGCCGATACGCGGATATCCGCGGGAGCCGGGTTTGCGCCGGTGACCGACTGGCGTGATCTACGCGAGTTTTCGGCGGACAGGGACCGTGAAGACGTGGCTCGTCTTGCACTGTCGCACCACGCCGATGCGCTGGCGGGCACGGCCGTGTACATGGCGATCGGAAATCGGGACGAACGGGTAAACACGACCCGGTGCTGTCGGCTTTTTGTAGATATTATGGACGCTTCTCGTCGCAAGGGCCAAGATGGGGGCGATACGGCCTTTTTCTGCACCACCGACGAGGGGCATACCTGTAGCGACGCGTGGTATGCACGGGGAAGCGAATTTCTGCTTGGATACGTAGAGGCGAATACGGCTTAAGTTTTGTGCGCGATACGCCGATACGTTAAGAAGCGTTGAAGGATAAAGGTTGAAGCCCCAACCGGAGGTGTTGCGGTGAGCCGTGTGTTGATCGTTGATGACGAGGAGTCCGTACGTACTGTTGTGTCGGCTTTTTTGCAACGACGAGGCTACGAAGTGGTAGCGGTGGGCAGCGGTCCCATGGCGCTTGCTCGGCTGATCGGATTTCATCCGGATATGATTTTGCTCGACATTCGGATGCCGGGGATGGACGGCATCGAAACGCTCCGGAAGATCAGAGAGCTGGTTCCATCCACTCCGGTCATCATGGTTACCGCCACCGACGAAGAAGAAGTCGCCCATGAAGCGCTTCGTATCGGTGCGTGCGACTACATTACCAAACCTTTCAGCTTTGAGCAGTTGGATACGCATCTGGCCGTCCACATGCTGATGGATCGGGTCTAGGCTCTCCGTCTTCTTTCTGCCCGCTGTTTACTCCCATTCTCTCTTTTCCACCCGGTATCTGTCTTTGCCTTCGGCAACGATACGACCTGCCGTAAGGTTTGGATCGTGATCGTAGACGACGGTCCATCCTTTTTCCGATGCCTGCTCCAACAGCTTGATTTTCTGCGTCATGGTATCGTAAGGAAACAAGTCGTAGCCCATGTTGTACGGCGCACGCATGTGTGTCGTCATGGGCAAAATATCGCCTGCATAGACGACCGTCTCCCGGTCGGATTCGAAAACCACCATCTGATGATGCCGTGTATGTCCTCCGGTGATCCTCACTCGTAAACCGGGACAGATTTCGCCGTCGCCGTCGAGTAGCGTGAGCATGCCGTGTTCCTTAAGTGGAAGATAGTTTTCCTCACGGTAAGTCGTGGTCATCGTCACATAACCGCTTAACGCATCTTCCCATTCACCCCGCTGGACAAAATACCGAGCGCGAGGAAAGGCCGGATACAGGTGACCTTCGAGATCGGTCACCGTAGCACCCCCGGCATGATCGAAATGCAGATGGCTCAGCACAACGATGTCGATGTCCGTGGCGCGTACACCGATCAGTGCGAGCGACTCCAGGATGGTAGAACCGGTCATGGCGTAGATGTCGCGCTCTTTTTCCGACATCTTGGTTCCGTATCCCGTATCTACCAGCAGGAGTTTGTCGCCCATGCGGACCAGCAGACAGTTGGTATCGTTGTGGATGCGGTTTCGTTCGTCGGCCGGGGCGATTTTTTCCCAGAGGGGTTTGGGTACGATGCCAAACATGCTGCCACCGTCCAACTTGAATCGCCCGCCGCTGATCGTGCAAAATTCCATGTGGGGTTCTCCGCGATAAGAGCGTGTACAATGCCTGTGCGTCGGCAATGTGCGCCCGACGGGGTGGGGCGTCAACTGTAAAAGACACGCGTCCGCCCGGACACCGGTGATGTTTGACACAGGAAAGCGGTTGGGGATAGCGTTCCGGGACAAAGCAAAAAAGTGTGTTTGCGAATCGCATTGACGGAACGCCGTTTTGAGGTTAAACTGACTTATGCTGCTTTCAGAATACATACGAGCCGTTCCCAAGACCGAACTCCACGTTCATCTCGAAGGGTCGATACAACCGGCCACGTTGCTCACCCTTGCGCGTCGTCACGGCGTCTTGCTGCCGGCCGACGACGTGGCAGGGCTACGCGAGTGGTTTCGTTATCGGGATTTTCACCATTTTATCGAGATATACGTCGCCATCACCAAATGTCTGCGGACGACGGAAGATTTCGAACTGATCGTCCACGAATTTGGCGCGGAGATGGCGCGCCAAAACGTTCGGTATGCGGAGGTTACGTTTTCGCCGAGCAACCATCGCTGGATCAACGGTGTGGATGCGGATGTATACATGACGGGGTTGACGGCGGGACGGATACGGGTGCTTGCGGATTTTGGCGTGGAGATCGCCTGGGTGTTCGATCTGGTGCGCAACAGCCCGGATCCGGCACGGTTGGACTATACGACTTCGGTCGCCATCGAGGGCCGGGAGTCGAGGGTGGTCGCCATCGGGCTGGGTGGGCTAGAGACCGGGTATCCGCCGGAGGATTATGCACCGTGGTTCGACCGGGCGCGGGCGGCGGGGCTTCGGAGCGATCCTCACGCGGGCGAGCATGAAGGGCCGGCGAGCATCTGGGGCGCGATCCGGGCGCTTGGCGCGGAACGTATCGGGCATGGGGTGCGCGCCGCCGAAGACCCTGAACTGATGGCGTATCTCGCCGAACACAACCTACCTATCGAAACCAACCCGACCAGCAATATTTGCTTGGGTGTGTATCCGGCCATGACACAGCATCCGATACCGCGTCTTTATGCGGCGGGTGTGCCGCTTACCGTCAATTCGGACGACCCGCCGCTGTTCAACACCACGTTGACCGACGAGCTATGTTTGCTGGCCGATCCGTTCGGATTCGACCGGGAGACCATCGACCGCATCATGCTTAACGGGGTACGTCACAGTTTTTTGCCGGACGACCGAAAACAGGGGCTGGAAGCGGTGTTTCTCGCCGAGATGGCCGCACTTGCTCTGCGATAGGTGACTCCTTTTCGGTTCCGGTAGCCCTGTATCTCGTTCATGGTTACTTTCGGGGGCGTGAAGATGCTCTACGAACTCCTCATCATTCTCGGCTTGACGATTATCAACGGTATTTTTGCGGCTGCCGAGATCGCCATTGTGGCTCTTCGGGCCTCGCGCATCGAGCAACGTATCAAGGAAGGAAGCCGGGGCGCATGGGCCGTCAAGCGACTGCGTGCGGCCCCCGAACGCTTTCTCGCTACCGTCCAGATCGGAATCACTGTGGTGGGAGCGTTTGCGGGCGCCTTTGGCGGCGCGACTTTCGCAGAGGACCTCGCGCCCTTGTTGCGCAACATCGAGCCGATAGCGGGCCATGAAGAAGCCATCGCACTCGCGGTCGTCGTCGTGATCATCTCGTATTTTTCGCTTGTGTTGGGCGAACTGGTTCCCAAGTCCTTGGCGCTTCGTTTCTCGGAGGGATACGCATTTTGGATAGGTCGTCCCCTCCTCGGACTATCGTGGTTGGCACGGCCTCTCGTGTGGTTTTTGACGGCGAGTTCGAACCTGTTGCTCAAATGTTTTGGGGACAGCACGACGTTTACCGAGACACGGCTTTCTTCCGAAGAACTCCAGCGTCTCGTGGACGAGGCCGCCGAGGCGGGTTCCGTCGATCCTGGCGCCGGGGAGATCGCTTCACGCGCATTGGAGTTTGGTGATCTTGCAGCCGGACAAGTGATGGTTCCTCGCTCGCGGGTCGTGGCCCTGCCGATGAGCGCATCGCTTGACGATCTACGCGCCCTTGTCGGGGAAACCGGACATACGCGCATTCCGGTGTACGATCGAGACATCGACCATGTCATCGGTTATGTGAATGTGAAGGATATCGTTGCGCACGAACGATATAGGGACGTCCGTACTGTCGGCGATATTGTTCGACCGGCCTACCTCATCTCACCAACCATGCGGACGGTTGCGCTGCTCGGAGAAATGAAAAAACGCCGGATGCAACTTGCGATCGTGGTCGACGACCACGGCGGGATGAGCGGGATCGTCACACTTGAAGATCTCGTCGAGGAACTCGTGGGCGAGATATTTAGCGAGCACGACGCGCCGCCAAAAGAAACGATTCGACGCGAGCCTGACGGTAGCATCGTCGTGGAAGGCCGGGTCACCGTGCGTGAAGTCAATCGGGAAGTCGGTCTCGCTCTTCCGATCGCAAAGGACTACTCGACCATCGCAGGACTCTGCCTCGATCTTGCGGGGCGGATTCCATCGCGCGGGGAAGTGATCGAGACACCCGACGGTACTCGGATTGAGGTGATCGATGCATCGCCGCGTCACGTTGTGACAGTAAGGCTTTTTTTGCAGGCTCGCGACATTCAAGACGATCATTTGTGATTTTTGCCCCTTCAACCCTACCGCCAACAGGTGGACTGGGAACAGTCCATAAAACCCCTTGCTTCCGGGAAACGCTCCGGCTACCTTGTATCCGATTCTAACGACAAAGCAGCGCATTTTTGCATCTCGCTTCTCTGCCCGCTTTTTATTCGCTGCGGAAGACGTTGGGTTGTTCCGTCCTACAGGACGACAACCGGGCGATTTCAGAAAGGAGCATGCTTGTGAAGTGGACACGTCTATGGCCTGCCGGAGTGGGGGTGCTTGCGCTGCGGCGCTTGGCGCGCGGTATGAAAACGCGCCGGAACTCCCGGCAGATGAAGCGCAAGCTCCGATTTTCGAAGTAGACCCGCTATGGCCCAAACCCCTGCCCAACCACTGGGTGCTCGGCTCGGCCATCGGGGTAACGGTCGATTCGCGTGATCATGTGTGGATCGTCCATCGGGGTAACGGCGATGCCCGAACCGAATTGGGCGCGGTGCAGAACCCGCCTACCGCAGAATGCTGTCTTCCGGCTCCGTCCGTACTTGAATTCGACCCGCAGGGCAATCTGCTCCGTCACTGGGGCGGCCCCGGCCAAGGATACGACTGGCCGGAGTCCAACCACGGCATCACCGCCGACCCGATGGACAACCTGTGGATCGGCGGCAACGCCCAGAAGGACGCGCATATCCTGAAGTTCTCACAGGACGGAAAATTTCTCAAACAGTTTGGACATCCGGGGGTGACCCAGAACAGTCAGGACACCGAAAACTTCGGTCGGGTAGCCAAAATATCCTTTGACGGAGCCGCTGGAGAAGCCTATGTAGCCGACGGTTACGGAAACAAGCGTGTGGCGGTGCTCGACATGAACACCGGAAAACTAAAGCGCTACTGGGGGGCATACGGCAACAAACCGGACGACGCCAACCTCGGTCCCTACAACCCAGCCGAACCACCGGCCCAACAGTTTCGAAACCCGGTCCACGCCGCCGAACCCTCGAACGACGGTTTCGTGTACGTGTGCGACCGCCCCAACAACCGTATCCAGGTGTTCCGCAAAGACGGCACATTCGTTCAGGAACTGATCGTCGCACCCAATACCCTCGGCGACGGCTCTGCTTGGGACATCGCCTTCTCCAAGGACAGAGAACAGCGGTTTATCTATCTCGCCGACGGCAAAAACATGAAGGTCCACATCATCGAACGAAAAACGATGAAGCTCCTGACCAGTTTTGGCGACGGTGGACGTCAGCCGGGCCAGTTTTTTGGGGTACACAGCATCGCCACCGACTCCAAAGGCAATATCTACACCACCGAAACCTATGAAGGAAAACGGCTTCAAAAGTTTGTCTACAAAGGCATGGGGCCGGTCAAAAGCGCCGGTCAAGGCGTGGTCTGGCCAAAGGGCTGACGCTTTTGCCGCTCCGGAAGACCACGGGTGAGCCGGTAGCTGAGCGTTGACCTGAAGGCTGATCTTGTGGCCGGATGCAACAAACGGGGTCGAGCATCGCGGGAAACCGGTTCTCGACCCCGGTTCTGTGTTATGGGTTCATGCCACCCCGGCCCCGAGTGCGGGGCGGGAAATCTCACGGCGAGCCATAAAGCCCGTGGAGTACATCCCGTGTCGCAAAACCGCCGATCCATCGTCTTCTTGCTTATGGCCGTCTGCGGTCTGTGCGGGGCTGCCTTCCCCGCATCCGCCCACGAAATTCCCGCCGATGTCGTCATCCGGGCATTTGTCAAACCCGAAGAAAACCGTCTGCGTCTGCTGGTGCGCGTCCCGCTCGAAGCCATGCGGGACATGCAGTTTCCGCTTCAGGGACCGGGATATATAGACCTTGCCGCCGCTGACACCGAGCTGAGAAACGCGGCGCTTTTGTGGATCGGCAACGAAGTCGTTCTCTACGAAAACGGCATTCGGCTTGAAAAACCCACTGTCGTAGCGGCCCTTGTGTCGAAACCCACCGATCGATCCTTTGAAAGCTACGAAGAGGCGTTTGCGCTCGTCACCGGGCCGCGGCTGCCCGACGAAACCCAACTCTACTGGCAACAGGCGTTGCTCGACGCCCTGCTCGAATATCCGATCCGGTCGGAGCGGTCCGAATTTTCCATCGACCGGGCGCTCGAAGGGCTGGGGTTGCGGGTCGTCACTTCGCTGCGTTTTCTGCCACCGGACGGCAGTGTCCGTGCCTACGAATACACGGGAAATCCGGGCCGCATCGTGCTCGACCCCGGGTGGAGCCAAGCCGCGGTCCGTTTTGTCAAAGCGGGCTTTTATCACATCTTGGGCGGCCCCGACCATCTGCTGTTTCTGCTTTGTCTGGTCATCCCGTTTCTTCGATTTGGCCCGCTCGTCGCCATTGTAACCGCGTTTACGCTTGCCCACTCGATCACGCTTTTTGTCTCGGCGTTTGGATTTGCGCCGGATGCGTTGTGGTTTCCTCCGCTGGTCGAAACCCTGATCGCGGTTTCCATCCTCTATATGGCGCTCGAAAATATCGTGAGCGCCACACCCAAACGCCGATGGGGCATCGCGTTCTGTTTCGGGTTGATACACGGGTTCGGTTTTTCGATTGCCCTGCGTGAGACGCTTCAATTTGGCGGTGATCATCTACTTACGTCGCTACTGACGTTCAACGTCGGTGTCGAAATCGGTCAGATCGCCGCGTTATGTGTTTTTGTTCCGACGCTAAGCCTTCTGTACCGGTTTGTCGTCAAAGAACGTCTTGGCGTCATCATGCTGTCGGCGTTTGTTGCCCACACCGGCTGGCACTGGATGACCGAACGCGGCGCGACACTGCTTCAATACGAATTTCGTTTGCCGGTACTCGACCTGTCCTTTGTCTCCGCTGCGTTGGGATGGGCGGTGGTAATCCTTGCCGCCGCAGGGGCGATTCGCTACGGGGCGGGATGGATGCGGCGCATCCGCCCCGGTCGGGATCGCTAAACCGGCCCTATTTTTTCGCTCCCTTCTGCGCGGCAAGCCACTCCGAAACCGTATTGAGTTCTTCCGTATTGCCCTTGAACTTTTTTTCGTGTTTTTTGCCGTCGATGGACTCCTTTTTCATCAGCCATTTCGATATCCATGCGGCGGTCCGTTTGGCGCCTACCGCCGAAAGATCGGGTGCATCGACCTCTTCGGCGTCCGGATCGGCCTCCTTCTTGATGCTCAGCGCCTTCAGGGTGTGGCATTCCTGGCACTTCTCTCCGAGAAAAACCGCTTTCCCATCCTTTGCGGCCGGGGGTTAGGCCAGCGCCATAGGCAAGGCCATCGCCCCGAAAAATGCGCCTCCGATCGCCAGACCCGTCGCTATGCATAGAGCCATCCCAGATACAGATTTGTCTTTCATTCCAATATTCCTTTCCGATGTTTATGTCGTTTTTCCGGTCTGAATATCGACGCTCTCGTCGCGTTGGGTGCGTCCGACAAAACCCAGCCGCACCATGGTTTCGCCCAGTCGCTCTCCTTCCTGTTGTGCTTCGAGCGCCTCCTCAAGCTGGTTTTGCGTGATAAATCCTTGGCTGACCATGATTTCTCCGATTCGATGATGGATCGCGGGCATGTACTGTTCGATGCGTTCTCTCACTTCGACGGCGGCGCGCTGTATGCCCTCTTCCACCTCCCAGATGGAAAAGACCGCGTAAATAACAGGTAAAAAAAGGCAACCCCGCAGATACATCCGCCCGTGACCGCCCATTCCACCCATGTCGGTGTATAAAACAGACTTCCTCACGGCATACGCGGGTGTAGCAACGTGGGAATCACGATCAAAAACCGTTCGTACCACATGCCCACTACGATGAGACTCGACGCGATCACACAGCCGGTCACGGTACGGCCTTTCGGAAACAGCAGAATGATGGCGGGAACGATAAACCCGCCGATGACGATGCTCCAAAACATGACGCTAAAACGACCCGTTACCACGTCGAGCACCGGCGCCAGTACTGCGGGTTCCTGACCCGTAATCTCGATGAGATGGATGTTGAGCGTAAAATAGATCACCAGAAAATCCATGGCGAGCAGCACCAGCGCCACATTGTTGAAGTGAATATCCTTTAGGATGCCTTCGAGATGAAAGGCTCGGCGCAGAATCGCCATCACGATCAAAAGCGCCGCCAAGCCGGAAAACAGCGCGCCCACCACAAAATACGGACCAAATACGGTAGAGTGCCATCCCGGCTGGAGTGTGGTGGCGAAGATATACGAAACCACCGAGTGTACGGATACGGCTACCGGGATGATAAGCACCGCAAGAATCGAGATCGCCGTCTCAAGGCGTTTCCGTTGTTTTTCGGTTCCGGTATACCCTAGCGCCAGCAGTCTGTACAGTCCGGCGCGGCCTATGCCCCGGTCGCGCAGAATTGCCAGATCGGGGATCAGCGGCAGATAGAGATATACACCGCTCAAGGTGAGATAGGTAGCCACGCAGACGATGTCCCAGAAAATGGGTGACTGTATGCTGCCGTAAAACACCACATTGAGCAATCGATCGGGTCTTCCTTCGTCAAATACGATAGACAGCGCAATCACGGTCACCGCTTCGGCCAGTCGGGTGATCGGCCGCCGCCATTCGGCGTGGGCGATTCTCAGCACGGCGGAGATCATCGTGCCCGCCATGCTGATGCCGGTAAAAAAGATAAAATTGACCAGATAGATACCCCAGAAAACCGGGGCGTTCATACCCGTCGTTTTAAGCCCGTAACGCAACTGATAAAACCACGCGAGTGTTCCGGATAACGCGCATAGACCGAGTAGTGTGACGATGATATAAAACGACCTGCCTCTCGGTTGGGCAATCGGCTTGAGGACCGGGTCGTAAAAAGCGTTTCCGGCGGAAACAACGGTGGAGGGAACCGTATCCATGACCCATCTATCCTTCGTTCAGATAAATCACCTTGGGTTTTGCGCCCAAATCTTCGAGCAAGGTAAACGCTCTTGCACTGTGCGCATGGGCCGCTACTTCGGTTTCCGCATCCAGATCGCCGAAATACATGGCCTCCGCCGGACAGGACTCCACACAGGCGGGCTGATAGTCGGACTCCGCCATGGACCGCTCCTCGAACGCGGCCTGCTCTCGTCCCTTGATCAACCGGTGATGACAGAAGGTGCATTTTTCGGTGACCCCGACGGTCCGGCGTGATACATCCGGGTTGGTCGTTGCGATCATCTCCTCCGGCCACTGCGGCTCCTCCCAGTTGAAAAACTTGCAAGTTTAGGGACAGGCGTTGACACAGTACCGGCATCCGATACAGCGAGGATAGATCTGAGCGACTATACCCTCTTCGTTGATATAGGTAGCATAGACCGGGCATACCTTTGTACAGGGCGGATTGTCGCAATGTTGACACGGCATGGGCATGAGGCGGCCCTTGGCATTAGGTTTTTCATCTTCAAATACGGGAAGCAGGTGCAACCACTGAATCGTATGTCCCTGCGCTTCCTGTTCCGGTCCCTGCATCGGAATATTGTTTTCCACCAGACAGGCGACCACACACGCCTGACACCCGGTGCATTTATCAAGGTCGATGACCATCCCCCATCGCGCCATCAGCCCATCCCCCCTTCCGCGCCGTATATTTTAACCCGCGCCGGTTGCCACAACAAATGACCCGAAACAGGATCCTGCGTGTCGGCCACGATAGCGCCGGGGCTTACTCCGATCCCTTCTGACCACCTGCCCAGCGCACTACGTCCCAGCCCGAAAGGCATGGCGACCACGTCGGTTCTCGTTCCCTGAAACCACCGGGCCCGCGCCCGGATTTTACCCAAAGAGGATTCTATCCACACCATGTTGCCATCGTGTATGCCCACCCGCTCTCCGGTTGCAGGGTTGATCTCCACCCAACTTTCCCACCGTTCTCTGAGATACGGCCCTGCTATAAGCTGCAACGCCGGAAGATGGGCGCCTTCGCCGCCCGAAAAAGCAAGCGGTGTGTATAGCACAGATGCAAGAGGAATTCGGTATCCTCGCCGCCCGGATCAAATCTGAACAGGGCGTGCAACTCCACCCCGGTCTTGTCTCCTGCCGTCACAGGCCATTCGATCCGACCCGACGGCGTATCGAAACGCGCCGCCGACTCGATGGCGGTGTCGGTCCAGCCACCTGCCCGTACCACCGCCTCATAAAAATCCTCTTCGGTTTCCGGTATTTCCCCACCACCGAGCGGTGTGCCCTTGCCCTTCTCGCAGATACTCCGAATGCTCTCCCGTACGACCGTCTCGAAATTTTCCCACGGAAGCGCCACCGCA
>VGJU01000119.1 GCA_016867335.1 Candidatus Zixiibacteriota bacterium
TGAATCTTCCGATCTAAAAAGTCGCCCTCCGGCAACTGGATGATGACAAAACCGATGATCGAAATGGCGACGAGCGTCGGAACAGCCATCAGGATGCGGCGGATCACATAGGCGATCATGGCGCGGATTCCATAAAGTATTGTTCGGGGAAGCTGATCGCAGGTGCGACGATCGCCCAAGGCCCCAGTATACCCTCGTCAGGCACGTTGTGAAAGTCGTTCCCCACGATCACTGGATAGGGTTTGCGTCCGACCGTACCGATATGAAACGGCCCTTCGTCGATATGAATCCGTGCGGCTTCCCGGACAAGCGCATGGCGTTTTTCCAGCGAGGATTCGCCTTTGATGGCATCATACAGGGCAACCAGACGGATCATGGGACCGGACGGCGCTTCGCCTTCCTTGCCGCCCGTCTGATACCATTTGCCTGTTCTCGGATGCCAATAACTGGCAACCGTGGGAAACACCCAGTCGGGATAGGTAAACAGGTCCATTTCGGCTTCGCTGTGCAGATGTACGGTAAACGTGCCAAGGTCACGGCGCAGTTTGAGTTCGGCGCCGGGGGGTGTATACAGCACCACGTCGATCCCTATTTTTCGCCACCCATCGGCGATGATCAGCGCAACATCGTTTTCGGCGAGCGCCACCGCTGAGGCGGGGGCATCCAGGACCATGGACAGCCGTTTTCCGTCGGGTCTGAGCCGGTAGCCTTGCGCATCACGGCGCACAAGTCCCATCTCGTCGAGATACCGGTTGGCAAGAGAAAGATCGAACCCAGCGTCGGCCTTTTCCCACTCCGCAAACAACCGCTGGCCTTCGGGATCGGAAAAATGCCACGCCTCGCGGCTTACGGTCGCGGCCTGGGGTTGGAGAAGCCCCCGGTAGGCTATCTCGTTGCATCGTTCCCGGTCTACGCTCAAGGCCAGCGCCTTGCGAAATCGTTGGTCTCGGATCAGACCACGCAAAACGGGGTCTTTGTCGTCCCAGTTGACGTTGACCGCCGGTTCGGCCCCGGCCGCGCTTTTCCACATCTTGATACGGTAATCCCCTCGCTCCTGTCCCTTTACCAAAAGCCCCAAATCTCGCAAGTCCAGATCACGAAACTGGCAGTCGATCTCTCCGGCCAGCACCTTGAGCACACGCACCTGTGGTTCGGGAATCAACGTGGTCTCGATCCGGTCGATATAGGGAAGCTGGCGACCGTGGTCATCCACGACAAAATAATAGGGATTGCGCTCCAAAAATACCCGGAATCCGCCTTTTTCGATACGGGCGATACGCCAAGGCCACAACGACGGGCGTTCCGGGTTCTGATGCGACACGTTGTGTCGCTGAAACTCGACAAAGTCGGTATAGGCGGGATTTATGTCGGGATGGTATCGTTTCATGTAGTGTTCGGGGATGTTGTACTCCTCGGACCACCAGTACCCTGTGGCAAGCCACAGCGGAACCAGCCAGTTGGGTCCGGCGAATTTCATGACGATGGTGTACTCGTCCGGTGTCTCGACGGTCATGGGTTTGCCATCCACCAGACACCATACCGGAGGGACGTACTGGTGTCGGTCGTCGAGACACAGTTCGTACCAGAACGCAAACGACCGAGAGGTGTACGGATGACCATCAGACCATCGGACACCCCGACGCAGATGCAGCGTCAATTCGGTCCCGTCCGCATTAAATGACCACGATTCGGCGAGACCGGGTTCAAGACCCGTGCAGGACCAGTTCCAACGGATCAACGGGGCGTAACCCCCTACCATTTTCCACACCCCAAGGTCCGATCCGGTATGAAAGGCGTGCCAGGTTCCGCCGTACGATCCAGGGCGTTCATAGCCTGCATAGTCGTGACGAGCGACGAGCGGGCGGTCCGGCAGACGTTCTTCAAGCGGCGGCAGATCGCCTGTAGCGACGGCGGCGGCGAGCATCGGCGCTTCTTTGGCGTCAAGATTCGTCGGAAAATTTCTCGGTGTCGAATCCTTTATGCGAACATCGCCACAGGCCGACACGCAGACGATTAGAAAACCGCTTATAAAACCGGCAGTTTTTTGCCCGTCAGTCACTTTTTACTCCTTTTAAGTCGAGCGTGTCGGTCAAATGACACGCCGCTTCGACACCCAGTTCCATCTCGCGCAACACCGGCGTTTCGCGTCTGCATACGTCGGCGGCATAGACGCATCGCGGATGAAAGGCGCAACCCGGCGGCAGTTCTGCCGGATCCGGCGTATCGCCCTGAAGCCGTATGCGCTCACGGCGTTTCTGGATGAGCGGATCGGGCACGGGAACCGCAGAAAGCAGGGCTTCGGTATAAGGGTGACGCGGACGCGCATACAGCGACTCCACCGGTCCGGACTCGACGATACGTCCGGCGTACATGACCGCCACGCGTCGGCTGACGTGTTTGACGACGCTCAGGTTATGCGCGATAAAGATACAGGAGAAATGACGCTGTTCCCTGAGTTCGGCGAGCAAGTTAAGAATCTGTGCCTGTACCGACACGTCGAGCGCCGACACGGGTTCGTCCGCCACGATCAGTTCGGGGTCGAGCGACAAGGCCCGGGCAATACCGATCCGTTGGCGCTGGCCGCCGCTAAAAGCATGGGGATATCGCCGCATGTCGCCGGGCTGGAGACCGACGGCGCCCAGCAGTGCGGCAACGCGGTCCTCCAATTCGCCGCCTGTGGCAAGACGGTGGATACGCAATGGTTCGCCGACTACGTCACCGACGGTCATACGCGGGTTGAGCGACGACTGCGGATCCTGAAAAATCATCTGAATCCGTCGGCGAAAGGGTTTGAGTTGGGTTTCGGTCAGCGTGACTAAATCGACGTCGCCAAAAAGGATATTGCCGCTGGATGGGCGAAGAAGCCGCACAATACAGCGGCCCGCAGTTGTTTTGCCACAACCGCTTTCGCCGACGAGACCGAGCGTTTCCCCTCGCTCCACGTCAAACGATATCCCATCCACCGCCCGGACCTGTCCGGCGATACGACGCCACAGACTGCGACGCACCGGAAAATGCTTGATCAAAGCGCGGACGGAAAGCAGAGCAGACATGGAGGTCACACCGATGGTTGCAAAGAGGCGGGGGCCGTTTCCAGCCAGCAACAAGCGTGATGCCGTGCTCCGGTCTTCCGCAACGGAGGCGGCAGGGTACAGGGGTCGAAGGCAAAACCACAACGGGGACGGAAAGAACAGCCTTCGGGCATTCGCCCCGGTTGCGGCACGACACCCGGTATCGGAGAAAGCCGTCCGCGGTCGGTCGCGGCCAGCCGGGGTACAGACGCCAGAAGCCCCTGCGTATAGGGGTGACGAGGCTGCGCATAGATCGCTTCCGGTGGACCGTGTTCCACGATCTGTCCGGCATACATGACCGCAATGTCGTGGGCCATGTCCGCCATGACGCCCAGATCGTGTGTGATCATCAGAATCGCCATACCCGTTTCTTCCTGAAGCGATTTGAGGAGATCGACGATCTGCGCCTGTATGGTCACGTCCAACGCAGTGGTCGGCTCGTCGGCGATAAGCAGTCGGGGCGAGCAGGAAAGCGCCATGGCGATCATCGCCCGCTGGCGAAGCCCGCCGGAAAGTTGATGCGGGTAGGCGTCCACCCGTGTTTCCGGCCCCGGAACCCCGACACGGCGCAACGCCTCGATCGCCCGGTTTCGCGTTTCCTTGCGACCCGTACCTGCATGAAGACGAATCGTCTCGCCGATCTGTTGACCGATGGTGTATACCGGATTCAGAGCGCTCATCGGCTCCTGAAAGATCATGGCGATCTCGCCGCCGCGAATCCGCCGGATTTCTTCACCAGAAGAATCCAGCGACGCCAGATCAACCGTTTCACCGCCGCGCCGATATATCATGGTTCCGGCGGCCACGCGACCGGGGCGGGGAGTCAGACGCAGCAGAGCAAGCCCTGTCATGCTCTTGCCACACCCGCTTTCCCCCACAAGCCCCAGCGTCTTGCCGGGGTATATCTCAAAACCGATGTCCCTGACCACCGGAACCGGACGGTTTTCGAGAAGAAATTCGACCGTCAGATGCGAAACGGAAAGCAGGGGAACGGCGCCGGACAAAAAAGTGAGAGAACTATCCGTCATAACGATACGTCGTTCCGGATAAGGACCACAGGCTCGACAACGAAGGCCGGACGGCAGGATACTTCCAAAATCCCTGCGAACCGAAGAGCGACTATGTACCAAAATCTGTCACAGGATAAATCGCCCGTAAGATACGAAACCAAACGGACAGGGACAATCGAAAAGAGACAAAGCCAACGTACCGTTTTCTATCGGGCGACAAGCAGATCCCGACAAGCCGGGTATTGCCTCTTGCGTCCGTCTTGCGTTTATTTCCAGGAATGTCCTTTCATGCTTCATAATTCATAATTCTTCAAAGGACTTCCCATGTCCGACTCGTCCATCCGCTGTCCTTGGGTCGATCTTACCAAGCCGGATTATATCGCCTATCACGACCAAGAGTGGGGCGTTCCGGTATATGACGACCGGCGCATCTTCGAGTTTATCGTGTTGGAATCCGCGCAGGCCGGTCTAAGCTGGTATACGGTGTTACGCAAGCGAGAAAACTACCGCAGGGCGTTTGAAGGGTTTGACCCGGAAAAGGTGGCCTGCTACGACGATCGACGCCTGGAGGCTTTGCTTGCCGATCCGGGGATTATCCGCAACCGGGGCAAAGTGGCGGCGGCTATCTGCAATGCCCGGTGTTTTCTGGATGTTCAGCGCGAGTTTGGCCGTTTTAGCGCCTATGCTTGGGCATTTGTCGGGGGGAAGCCCATCGTCAACACGATCCGCCGTATGCAGGATTATCCGGCTACCAGTCCCGAATCGGACGCCATGAGCAAGGACATGAAAGGCAGAGGGTTCCGGTTTTTCGGCTCGACCATTTGTTACGCGCACATGCAGGCGACAGGCATGGTTAACGACCACACGGTGGACTGCTTTAGAAAGAGTGAAGTATGAACAGAACGAGGCTTCAATTATGAAGGATGAGAGATGAAAAAGGACGGATACTTTCTTTTCCGTTTGTCCCGATATACGACGCATGGGGCGCTCATGGTCCTTATGGCGGTCGCGGGTCTGCTCTGGTATTTTTTCCCGGTAGCAAAGGACGATCTGCGCGCAAACCGTCTTGCCGGCGAAATCAGCCCATACTTGCTCCAACATGCCTACAACCCGGTGGATTGGTATCCATGGGGACCGGAAGCGCTCGAACGCGCTCGGAGGGAAGACAAACCCATTTTTTTGTCCATCGGGTATTCGACCTGCTACTGGTGCCACGTCATGGAACGCGAGGTGTTTTCTGATTCGTCGATCGCGGTGTCGATGAATACGCATTTTGTCAATATCAAGGTGGACCGAGAGGAGCGTCCCGATCTCGACGAATGGTTTATGACGGCCACGCAACTACTTGGCGGACAGGGCGGATGGCCTAATTCTGTATTTCTTACACCGGATTTACACCCTTTTTATGCGGGGACGTATTTTCCCCCGACCGACCGACCGGGGCGTCCCGGTTTTCCGGGCGTACTTCGGGGGTTGAGCGTTTCTTGGCAGACCCGCCGTGCCGAGGTGGTGGCTCATGCGGACAAGGTAGAAGGGGCGATGTGGGCGCTTCAGGATAGTGTGTATGCGTCTGTGGAGACCGGCACGCTCGACACGTCGATCGTCGAGACGGCGGTACGGCGTCTAAAGGAGCGTTTTGACGGACAGAACGAAGGATTTGGGGGCGCGCCCAAATTTCCGCCGGTTTCGGAGTTGACGCTTTTGCTGGCGTATGTCCGGAAAACCGGAGATACGGAGGCGCTTTCGGTGACCGTCCGCACGCTTGACGCCATGCGCGACGGCGCGTTGTACGACCATGTGGAGGGCGGTTTTCACCGGTATACGATCGACTCACGCTGGCGCATGCCTCATTTTGAAAAAATGTTGTACACACAGGCGGACATGGCGGAGTTGTATCTGCGGGCTTACGAAATCACGGGGCGGCCCGATTACCGGGCGACGGCGGAAGAAACGTTGGCATTTGTGGAACGTCGGCTACGGGCGGAAACCGGCGTATTCTATTCGGCTATCGATGCCGAAACCCGAGGCGTCGAAGGCGGGTATTATGTGTGGACGGAACGCGAGCTCAGGGAAGCGCTTGGCTCCGATACGACGGATTTTCTGAACGTCTTTGGACTTGCTCCGCTGATCGAGGGGGAGGGGCAGGCGTTGTACCGCCGTCCGGATGAGGAGGATACGACAGGGATTTTTGACGGAACGCCGGAGCGTGTGTCTCAAGCACTAACCCGTCTGCGCGAAGCTCGGTCTCGAAGAGAAAGTTCACAGATCGACACCAAAACCGTCCTGGCATGGAATGCGCGCATGACCGCCGTGTTTGCCGTTGCCGCGTCTGTTACCGGAAATTCTCGGTACAGAGAGATCGCCGTTGCGGCGATGACTTATCTTTTGGGCAAGATGCGACGTGACGACGGAACGCTTCTGCGGGTTTATCGCAACGGCATGGCGGGTCGGGAGGCATTCCAGGAAGATTATGCACATCTGATAGACGCGGCGCTCAGGTTGTACGAGACGACCGGTGAGCGCAGGTGGCTGGCGGAGGCGGAGCGGCTGTCGGAGCGGATGATCGCGGTATTTCGGGATGAAAAACGAGGCGGGTTTTTCTTTACGGACGGGCATGAACAAGGGCTTCCGCGGGTTCGGTATCCTTACGACGGGGTGCAGCCTTCCGGAAACGCGGTTGCTACGCGGGCGCTTATGGGGTTGGCAAAGCATACGGGCCGTGCTGTCTATGAAGACCATGCCGTTGCGACGCTCCGGGCTTTTGCGGACCCGATGCGCAAAGCGCCTGGACGATTTACCGGTATGATATCGGCGATGATAAAATGGGAAGATTGAACAGAATGACGGGTACATTTGCCCAAAGACCACATTTGCTTGCTTGACAGGGCATCTGCAAAGGGGAATAATAAGAGAGGCGACACCGGGAAGGGTGTCGCCTCTGAAGTTCGGGTGACGGCATGAGGGGGAAACGCATGGAAAGCGTAAGGCCATGCCGCCACTGGCGTACCGAATACAGCTTATGACGGGCGTCGGGACTGTATTCACAGATAATATAACCTATCGTTTCGGTCGTGTCTGTGAGCTTCGTCACATTGCTGAAAATTTCTCAAGCCCACTATAGATCGCCTGTCGTTTTTTGGTAGGAAGTTTATACAATGGATAAATTTGTATCTACCAATAGGTATCTTTTTCCATTATTGCTGACATGTCTATCTATTTATTTTTTCCATCTCGGTCCTCTCCCTGGTGTAAACGAGAATCGCTATATCGATCAAACCCGTTCTATCGTTGAGGATGGGGTTTTTCATATTGACCGGTATCATTTTAATACTATCGATAAAGGAGAGATAAACGGTCATTATTATCCAACGGCTCCTCCAGGTCTTTCTTTATTTTCTGTTCCTATCTATCTCATAGTCAAAGAGATTTTTGAAATATCTCCTATAGTGCTTTTTAAAAATTTCGACGTCAAAGCATATATTCGAGTCTTTTTAGGTAACCCGGATGCTCCTGATTATTTTATTGAAAAATACCCTTTTTTTGAATTCTTAGTCTGCCATATATTGTTTACTATTTTTCTCTGCTGTTTGCCTGCACTAGGGATTATAGTTTTGCTTGATAAGGCCTTGGAGATTTTCACACCTCTTGCTACGGCCATTCAAAGAGTCTGGATCCTTTTTTCTTTTGCTTTTGGCACCTTGATGTTTTTTTACTCTACACGCTTTTTTGCACATGCCCTCAGCACTTTCATGCTATTTGCCGCATTTCTTCTTATATACGCTGTAAAAAAACAAAGAGTAAACATTCGCTGGATAGGAGTTGCAGGGTTATTGAATGGATTTTCCCTTCTGGTTGACTATATTACTTTTCCGGCAGTCTTAATTGTAGGTATTTATGGATTGTTTTCGATTGAGAAGCGCGAGTTGTGGAGATATATTTCTGGAAGCGGTCTACCCGTAATATGTCTGCTTGTATACCACGCTATAGCTTTTGGACACCCTTTCAAAATGCCTCAACAATTTATGAGCGGAGAAAGCGGAAATATATATGCTAATCAATTTGGGCTTGGTTTACCGGATCCAATAATTCTTATAAAATTGATGTTAAGTTCCTATAGGGGATTTTTTCTATATATGCCTATAATGATATACGGGGTATTTTTGCTTATTAAAGGCCTTACTAAAAGAGATCATCCACATCGTGTAGAATGGATGGTTTTCGGAGGAATATTTATTGCTTTGATTTTATTTAATAGTGCTATGAAAATAAACTGGGTCGGAGGCTATATTTATGGTCCTCGATATTTAATACCGGCTATCCCTTTTCTCATGTTACCGTTGGGAGAAGCTGAAAATTATTTTTCACGTTGGGCAATTAAAGGAGCTATCATCCTATCTGTGTTAATCAATTGGTCTGGAACCCAGTACATTGTTTCTCAGACCTTTTATGGTTCTTTGCTCTCTTTTTTGTTATCAGGCCCAACAAGTCAGGGATATCAATTTCTCGAATCTTATTTTCACGGAATGAGCGGATGGGATGTGCCTGTTTCTGCGACAGGAGGGTATATCGTATTGGGGGTATTGGTAGTTGCGATCTGGCGGTTTTTTATGCCTCAAAATGAAAAAAGTAAAATAGCCGAATAGTCGGAGCATGGATCATTTACTATTTAGCTTTTGCTTAAGATAGTCGCCTCTGGACAGCCATTTTTCGAGCCACACATACAAAACGATAAACAGATACCGACTGCCCATCTCCTTGATTTTCAGTTTGGAAATCCCCTTGACCCGGCCATACCAGCAGATCGGCACTACCGCGTACGAATAGCCTCGAACTATCGCCTTGAGCGGCATCTCCACTGTCAAGTTGAAATGATGCGAAAGCAAAGGCCCGATCCCCCGAACGACCTCGCTCCGGTACGCCTTGAACGCATTGGTCGTGTCGTTGAATCGGATGCCGAACAGCAGACGGATAAACTGGTTGGCTATTCGGTTGATCAGGAGCTTGTGCAAAGGATAGTCTATCACTCGGCTGCCCCGGACAAAGCGCGAGCCGAACACGCAGTCGTAGCCTTCTTGGAGTTTACGATAGTATACGACGATATCGCCGGGATCGTCGGAGGCGTCCGCCATCACGATTACCACGGCATCCCCCTCCATCGCGGCCAACCCTTTGCGTATCGCAAACCCAAAACCGTTGGGGGGCGTATTGGCTACGAGTCGAATCCGCGGGTCTTTTCCCTGAAGTCCCGTTACGATTTCTGCGGTGCGGTCGCGGCTGTTGTCGTTGACGACCACGATTTCATGATCTATCCATGCCGCCGCGACCTTCTCCGAAATCGCTCGGATCGTCTCTTCGATACTGCCTTCTTCGTTGTGCGCCGGAATGACGATGGATAGTTTCATGACTCCAAAAGATACGTGGATATGTCTTGACAATCCATCCTGTTTTTAAGGCAACCTAATTTTATTGTGTCATACAAGTCACAAAACCGTCGGCTTCTCTCTAAGAGAATGTACGGAAAGTTCAGGCATAGGGGAGTCGCCGGAGCATGAGTGGCATCATGGCGATGTAAATCATGGCTTCACTGCTTTCCGGTAAGGCTTCATAATCCTTATAGCAGGCCTCCTGAAAAGGCTCACACCGCGAACTTTTTAGACAAGATAATCCCCCCCATGACACAGAACAAAAACTTTCCGTACACCTTCTAACATCCAGCTTACGCACAGGACACAAGACCGTGTTGTTCCGCCTCATGCCGCAGGGTGCGTTTGAGAAGCTGTCGACCTCTGTGTAGCCGCGAACGGACGGTCCCTACCGGGCACCCGGCTATGTCGGCGATTTCCTGATAGGACATCTCGTCGATAAAATACAGGATGGAAACCAGACGGTACTCTTTGGGAAGGTTGCGGATGGCGGTATGCACTTCTTCGGTTTCCAGCCGATCCCAGACTGACCCGGACTGGGTAAGCGCGGCCTCGGCGGGATGGTCGCCACCGAAGGGGGTTTCATCGTCGAGCGAGACGACCGGCTCGCGTTGTTTTTTGCGCGACCATTCGAGATAGAGGTTGGTCATAATCCGGAAATACCACGCGCGAAAATAGGTGCCCTCCTCAAAAGTGTGAAAGGCGCGGAAGGCCCGAAACGCGCTTTCTTGAACGAGATCGGCGGCGTGGTCTTCGTCATGGCACAGATGTAGGGCCATCCGGAAGGCGGAGTCGAGCACCTTTTCTATGTGTGTTTCAAAACGTTTGTGTGTCAGCGTAGTCATGACCGAGTCTCCTGTGTTGGCCCAAGGGAAGTTATTTATAACCCATACGCAATCTGCCCGGTATCGGATTGCTAAAACCGTGCCAATAAGTGATGATATAAGGTCTTTTGTGTGTAACACGTTGTAAAAAATAAGATTATGTTCGATGTTTTTTGCCACAACCCCACAAATCCTTTCTCCATTGTGGCAATATATGAACAAGGTGTCAATATATAGACATTTTAAGCGATTCCTACCCTATGCGCCGTCAATTTTCGGAAATGTTATTCGAAAATATGTCTATATATTGACACGCCGTTGCATCGGAAAAATTCCGGTTTTGATGCAAGCCTGATTTGTCGTTTGGCTGTTTCGGGAAAACCCCGACGGAGATACATGGAGTAAAGGGTTGTGTCGACACACGCCAACCCTTTATATTTGTCAAACAAGAAAACCATCGTAAACCCGATGGGTTCGGTGTCGCGTTTAACGACTTCCCTGCCCCCACTCCATAATCTAACATCCAAAATCGATCCCATGTTGCTGTCTGCCATCATGCCGGTGTACAACGAAAAAAACACCATTCGCCATATCGTCGAACAGGTGATGTCCGTATCGCTTCCCGTAGACCTCGAATTGGTCATCGTAGACGACTTTTCTACCGACGGAACACGCGAAATTCTGGCCCAGCTTGAGACCGAGTACCCCCCGGACCGGCTTCGTGTCGTGCTCCACGAATACAACCAAGGCAAGGGGGCGGCCATAAGAACCGGTCTTCAGCACTTTCGCGGAGACGTCATGGTCGTTCAGGATGCCGACTTGGAGTACGACCCTACCGAATATCCCGTACTGCTCAAGCCGATCATGGACGGAAAAGCCGACGTGGTATACGGCTCCCGTTTTATGGGCGGTCAGGCGCATCGCATCCTCTACTTCTGGCACATGATCGGCAACAAGGTACTTACCCTCGCTTCCAACATGTTTACCAACCTCAACCTAACCGACATGGAAACCTGTTACAAGATGGTCCGGGCCGAGGTAATCCGGCAGATTACCGTCGAACAGAATCGGTTTGGTTTCGAGCCGGAGCTTACCGCCAAATTCTCCCGAATCAAAGGTATCCGGATTTACGAGGTGGGCATTTCCTACAGCGGAAGAACCTATCTGGAAGGAAAAAAAATTGGCTGGAAGGACGGATTCAACGCCCTGTGGTGTATCGTCAAATATACGTGGCCGTGGTGGAGATAAATGGTAAACGGGAGGTCTGTTTGTCTTGTGAAAAGCGCAGGGCGAGCGGCTCCATCTGAATGGATACACCCCTCTGTGGAGGCGGTATCAAACGGAAAGGATCGTCCATGCGCATCGGTCTGTATGGCATCGGTCTGGACACATACTGGGGACAGTTCGAAGGGCTTTTCGATCGGTTGCAGGGATGGCAGCAGTATATCGCCGATCGTATCGAGAAGCGACATCCCGACGTAGAGGTGATCAACACGGGTATCGTCGACAACCCGGTCAAGGCCCAGGAAGTAGGCAGTCTGCTGGCGCGGAGTGAGGTCGAACTTATCCTGCTATACGTCTCGACCTACGCGCTCAGCTCCACGGTTCTGCCGGTCGGGCAAAAGGCCAAAGTCCAAGTCATCGTGCTCAACCTCCAGGCGTCCAACGCCATAGACTATGAAGTGCTCAACCAAATGGGCGACCGAGGCCGCATGACCGGTGAGTGGCTCGCCTACTGTCAGGCGTGTTCTGCTCCGGAAATCGCCTGTGTGTTCAACCGGGCGGGAATCCCGTATCATCTGGTCACGGGTACGCTCGACGACCCGGAAGCATGGACGGAAATTTCGGAATGGATTCGTGCGGCGCAGGTGGCCGAATCTCTGCGCAAAACCCGTATCGGCGCGGTGGGGCATTACTACTGCGGTATGCTCGATGTCTACAGCGA
>VGJU01000120.1 GCA_016867335.1 Candidatus Zixiibacteriota bacterium
CGAATATGGCGAAATACGGCGAAGCTGGCTTGGGGTGTATGTGGAGAAAATGTGGGACAGCGTCAACATCGGCGGTAATTTCAACGTGGTCATAGGGGTTAGCGAAGGAATGGACATCACGTACGTATATGAAGAAAGTCCGGCTCGTCAGGCGGGATTGGAAGTCGGTGATCGGTTGTTGGCCGTCAACGGCGTTCTTATGAATCATCCCATCATCCTTGGCCAGTTTGTAACCACGATGCCGGTAGGAGCCGAAATCGAAATCCGATACATGCGAGACGGGAAAGAGACAGTTACGCATACCCGTCTTGCCATGATGCCGACCGAACCGGAAAAACCCATTGCCTCGCACACCATGCGTGCGGCTACCCCGGATGCGGTATCGGGTTTTTTTATGGATCCCGACCAGTTTCAGCAGTGGCTTGAAGACCACGAACGCGAGTTGGACGAACATCAGATGGAAATAGAGCGCATGAGACAACTCTGGCAGGAACGCATTCGGCAGCAGGCAACCGTTCCCTCTTCAAGTCCATGAAAGGAGGTTCCCATCAACTACCCCGTAGCAAGCAACTGGGTTTGTAGTTCAACACCAAAGGCGGTGTCCACGTTCGGCT
Organism: Candidatus Zixiibacteriota bacterium; assembly: GCA_016867335.1. Lineage (GTDB taxonomy): Bacteria > JAAXHH01 > JAAXHH01 > JAAXHH01 > JAAXHH01 > VGJU01. The sequence continues at coordinate 615 of VGJU01000120.1, forward strand.
GGTTGATAACAGCCCTGCGGATGTGCTCCGCAGCGATAGTGTCAGCATGACAAGCGAAGCCACACGACTTTGAACAGGACGATTCCTTTTATCCACACAGCGACAACTTGTACAGGTCCGGGACGTGTTGCGTGGATCAACGACAATGACCGGGACACCAGCAAGTTTGGTTTTGTACGCGATATGGGATGGAATAAGTTTGAGCCGCATCGTAAGTTTCATGCCTGCAATATAACGCCATTGATGCATGCGGTCAGTGGGAATTGCGCTTAGAGCGCAAGGAACGTGGCTCTTCCCCGCAGTAAACTGGCGGGGTTCCGCCACTAAAGGAATTTTTATGAATCTGGAACTCCTTCAGCGGCCCTTTCCGACAAGCCAAATCAGAAAACGAAAAACCAGTCTGGGTGTCACGCTCGAATATCTTGAAACCCCCACGGTGATCGCTCGTCTGAACGAAGCGTTCGATGGGGAGTGGAGTTTCAGGATTTTGGACCACAAATTTCTCGACGATGACGTGGTCGTGCTGGGCGAACTGACGGCCGAAGGCGTTGCCAAACAGCAGTTCGGCACGTGCGAACTGAGTCAGGAAACCGAAGACGGCATGGTGCTTTCCATGGGAGACGCGCTCAAGGCGGCGGCTTCCGATGCGCTGAAAAAAGCGGCGACGCTGTTTGGCGTAGGGCTTCATCTGTACGGCGTTGCCGTACCCGACAAACCGTCGGACGCCGTCGGCGCTCCCGTCCCCGTACCCGTCGCCGAACCGCCCACAGTCGAACCCGACAAGCCGAATGAACCCAGCGAACCCCCCAGCGAACCCGATGAACCGAGTTATACCGCGCGGGAAGAAGAGACCGGCGTCGTGTCGGAATCGGATATCGATGCGTTGCTAAACAACGTCACGCCACCGGAATCGTTGATTACCGATCTTCAACTGGCTGAAATCCTCGATTTGGCGCGCAACCGCAAATTCTCGAAAGACCAGGTCGAACAGCGCGCCCGCTCTCGCTATGGACGCAGTCTCAAAGATCTTTCTCAAACCGAAGCGGGCGAGATTCTCGAAAAACTAAAGGGACGATAACCTTCGTCTTCGAAACATTGCGCCGTTACGGCCTGTCCTCCGGGCAGGCCGTTTTTGTTTGCTCAGAAGTTTTCCAGCGGAAAAGCTGCTTTCATCCTTCAAACTCCCCTAAACGTCTTGCTCCGGCTGTGGTATAGACATATTTTCACTGCATTCATCCGTATTTTTCGTGACAGACAACCCCATTGCATGGGAGTGAGTACATGGCGGTAGAAGGCCGTCTTCAGGGCAAACGCGCGGTGGTGACCGGCGCGGGCACAGGCATCGGACGCGGTATTGCGTTGGAATTTGCGCGCGAAGGAGCGCAAGTCGTTCTGCACTATGCACACAGCGCCACAGGCGCGGAAAGCGCCGTAGAAGAAATCCGCAGAATCGGCGGTCGAGCCGTGGCCTTGCATGCCGACTTGCAGGACATCGATGCGATCGGTCGGCTTGCCGACGAGGCGCAGACATTTCTCGGCGGTGTAGACCTTCTCGTAAACAACGCGGGCATCACGATGAACAAGCCCTTTTTCGAAACCACACCGGAGCAGTTCGACACGCTGTACGGGGTAAACATACGGGGCATGTTTTTTCTGACCCAACACCTGGCGCGTGGCATGGTTGAGCGAAGAAGCGGTGCGGTCGTCAATCTGTCGTCCGTCCACGCCTCCACGGGAATGACCGAGCACACCGTCTATGCCGGAACCAAGGCGGCCATCGTGGCGTTTACACGCGTACTTGCGCTCGAACTTTCGCCCGCCGGTGTCCGTGTCAACGCCATCGCACCCGGATGGGTGCTGGTAGAAAATCATATCAAAGTGCTTGGCGACTTTGACCAACAGACAGCGGGCAAAACTATCCCCGCTGGATTTATCGGCGCAGCGTCCGACATCGGACGTGTAGCGGTGTTTTTAGCGTCGGAAGAATCACGGTATCTTATCGGCCAGACCCTGATCGTAGATGGCGGTCAGACGGCTATCATGCCGCTTTCGGGTGACTTTAAAGAAAAACGGAAGGAACAGTGGGGGCAGGGGTACGTGAAAGTATAAAGTAGGAAGAATGAAGTAGGAAGGATGAAGACAAAGACCCTATCAGAAGGGGAACCCATGCTGGAACTGCGGCCCGTAGGTCGGTCCGGATTGTCTATCAGCCCTATCGGGTTGGGAACGGTAACATTTGGGCGAGAAATCGATCAGGATGCATCGTTTCACATCCTCGATCACGCCGTCGAAAAAGGCATTACTTGGATAGACACGGCGGAAGCGTATGGCGGCGGCAATGCACGCGCCTACCGCCGCAATGTGTTGGGAGTAGACGACGAACGCGAAATCACCGGCGAGATGGGTTCCTCCGAATTGATTATCGGGCGATGGCTTCGCGCTTGTGATTACCGCGACCGGTTGACGATTTGCACCAAAGTAAGCAGCGGCAACAGCCCGGAGAATATCCGGCGAGCGCTTCAGGTGAGTCTGGATCGGCTTCAGGTCGATCGAGTGGACATATACAAACTACACTCGCCCGACACCGGCGTTCCCATTGCCGAAACGATGGGTGCGCTGGCGGAGCAAGTGGCCGCAGGACGCATCCGTACTATCGGATACAGCAACTTTTCGCTGGACCAGCTTCGAGAGGCGCAAGAGGCCGCCCGCGTTCACTGCTATCCGCGTATGGAAATCGTCCAACCGCCCTTTAGCCTTGCCACTGCCGATATCCGGCGTGATATCTTACCTTATTGCCGGGAAGAGCAGATTGCCGTGACACCCTTTAGCCCGCTGGCCGCCGGTTTTCTATCCGGTAAATACACCTCGGACCGAAACGCCTTTCCGGAACGCTCTCGATTCCACGTCATCCCGGCGCATGCCGACATCTATTTCAACGACCGCAATTTTCAAACGGTCGAGCATCTGCGCGAAAAGGCTCGCGCGCTCGACATTCCCATGGTTCGGCTGGCCATGGCGTGGGTCGCTACGCACCCGGATGTTACCTCGGTCATCGTCGGCGCGCGTACGACCGCCCACATAGACAACGCATTCGATGCTTTGGAGATAAACCTCGAACCGGCGCTGCGAGCCGAAATGACCGCATGGACCGGTGTATGAGAAGGAGCGCGGAACCTATGCGACTGACTGACAAACAGCTTGAAGTCTACCACCAAGACGGCTTTGTCGTAGTAGAAGATCTGGTAACACCCGAAGAACTTGACGGGCTTACGCATCGTCTCCGTGAATACACCCACGAAGGCCGTCCGACGGATCGACTCAAGATTCAGATCGAACCGCGTGTCCAACGGGGTGAAATGACGGTCGCGCATCCGGGCGACGGTATCCGCAAAATCGACGGACTGGTGCAGGGCGATGATTTATTCCAGCATCTGGGGCTTCACGAAAATATTGTTGCCAGCCTCGAACAAATTTTAGGCCCGGACATCAAGATGTTTCGCAATTCGTTGCTGTGTAAACCACCCGAAGTAGGTTCGCAAAAGGGTATGCATCAGGATTCGCCTTACTGGCCCATAGAACCGATGGAGCTTTGTTCGTGCTGGTTTACGCTCGACGATGCCACGATGGAAAACGGATGTATGGGCGTGCTACCGGGCTGGCATCGCAAAGGCGCACTGCCGCATATCTACGTCATGGATGACTATGTCATCGATCCGGCGCATTATCGACAGGACGATATGGTGTTTCGCCCTATGAAGGCCGGGAGCGGTTTGTTTTTTCATTCGCTGTTGCCGCACTATACCGCGCCAAACCGGACCGGCACATGGCGGCGCGCCATCGCCCTTTCCTACATGTCCGCCCGGTCTCGTTATACCGGTCAGGGGGACTGCCCGGTATACTTTCCCATCAAAGGCCGCACCTTCCCGGGATGCGTATAACGACCGGCTTGGTGCGAACGTCTTCCTCCATATTCGAAAGAAAGGAACAAACTTATGGGACTTGACGCGGTCGGACTTACCAGAGATATGGTGGATATCAAGTCGGTCAGCCGCTGGAACAACGTGGCGATATCCGAGTATGTGGAATCGTGGATGAAAGCAAAGGGTTTTGACGTGGAGTGGCTGGAGTATACGGACGAAAACGGTGAGCGCAAGGTCAGTCTTGTAGGCAAAAAAGGAGAAGGTGCGGGGGGCGTCGGTTTTTTTTCGCATACCGATACCGTACCGGGTCAGGAAGAGGACTGGGATCCGTATCGTAGCGAGGTGAAGGAGGGTCGGCTGTACGGACGGGGGAGTTGTGACATGAAGGGGCCGCTCGCGGCGACCATGATCGCGGCGGCGGCGGTGGATGCGTCGCGGCTGAAAAAGGCCGTCATCGTGGCGGCTACGGCCGATGAAGAACTCGGCGGCGCAGGCGCTCAACAGGTTACCGACGAGTCGCGTCTAATGAACGAGGCGCTTCCCGCCTATGGCATCGTCGCCGAACCGACGATGCTCACGCCCGTATACGCACACAAAGGCGGGGCCACGATCACCGTCACCGCCAACGGACACGCCGCGCATACCAGCACCGATCTCGGTGTCTCCGCCAATTTCCTGATCGCCCCGTTTCTTGCGGAGATCGCGGCCATGGCCAAACCGATCAAAACCGATCCCCGATACATGAACCATGAATTCAACCCACCGTCCAACGGTTTCAACATGGTGATCAACGACTATGGAACCCGCTCCAATGTTTTTGCCGCCCGGTCTACCGCGATCATAGGCTTTCGTCCCATGCCGGGCGACCACAGCGAAGCGCTACTCGAAGAAATCGCGCAACGGGCAAAAAACTATGGGTTCGATGTAAAAACCCACATCAACCAAGGGTACCGAATCACCCCCGACGCTCCCGTGATACAGCTTGCCTCCCGGCTCACCGGTGACCGCAAACCGGAAACCGTGCCTTATGGGACCGATGCACTCCGTTTTGCCCAGAAAATTCCGTGCGTCGTCTTTGGACCCGGCAGCATCACTCAGGCGCATACGGTCGGCGAATATATCGACGTTTCGCAACTCCAGCAGGCCGTGGACGTCTATACCCGAATGATCGAAACGGTGTGTATGTAGCGGAGACAACCCCAAGGAGACCCTCATGCTGCATGATCTGACCACCATACGAAAAGCCGTTACGGGGCGGGCGTCCTCGTGGGATACCAGTGGACGCAATGCCGACTACTGGCGGCTTCAGCCGGGCGAGACAAAAGTGCTGGCCGATCTTTCCGGACCCGGATGTATCACGCATATCTGGATGACACAGGGCGCGCGGTACCGTGAGTGTCTGCTCAAAATCACGTGGGACGACGCAGCCGCGCCAAGCATTCTTTGTCCACTTGGCGACTTTTTCGGGCTTGGACACGGCATCGTCAATTCGTACCAGAGCCTTTTGTTTACCGCCTCGACCAACGCCAACAATCAGTTCAACAAGGGATGCGCGCTCAACTGCTATGCGCCCATGCCGTTTCGCAAACACGCCGTGATAGAACTGGTCAACGAGTCAAACGAAGTACACGGTCAGTATTTCTATATCGACTACGAACGGTATGCGGAAACCCTGCCCAAAGATACCGGATATTTTCACGCCGAATTCCGCAGAGAAAACCCTTTTGGCGGATGGGGACACGAAATTCGCGTCAATACCCCCGAAGCGGATATCGTAAACAAAGAAAAAACGGCCTACGACAACAACTATGTCATCCTACAAACCCAAGGCGCGGGGCATTATATCGGTTGCAACCTGAGTGTCACCAATTTTCAAGGGACATGGTGGGGCGAAGGCGACGATATGATTTGGGTGGACGGGTATCATTGGCCGCCCGATCTGCACGGAACCGGCAGCGAAGACTATCTGAATCAGGCGTGGGGTATGCAGCCAAACGCTTTTCTGCGCAACGGTTCCTCCATCTACGAACGCAACACCAATGGGTATCAGACCAGCTACGTGCATCATCTCGAAAATCCGGTACGTTTTCGCAAAGAGATCAAAGTCACCATCGAGCACGGTCACGGCAACCACCTGTGCAACGAGATGAGCAGCGTAGCGTACTGGTATGCGGACAAGCCGCATGCCGCCGCCGCCGTGCCGTCCGTGGAAAAACGGATGCCTGTGTTGCGCGATAACAAGGATCGGTGGCTTTACGATCCTGCCGGTCAGACCACCTCCAGCACGATCAAACCCAACAAAGAAATGCTCGCCAACAAAAAGACGTGGGCAAAAAAGTAGGCCGGATCTATGCAAGACAATAGCCGCCCGTATCACGAACTACATCGCCCCCAGTTCCATTTTTCTCCCCGCACCGGCTGGACCAACGATCCCAACGGTCTGGTATACTACGAAGGCGTGTATCACCTGTTTTTTCAGCACAACCCGGAGAGCGTCAAGTGGGGCAACATGACGTGGGGACACGCCACCAGTATCGATCTAGTGCATTGGGAAGAGCTTGACGATGCCCTGCATCCGGATGCGCTGGGAACGATTTTTTCCGGATCGGCGGTGGTGGACTGGCGCAACATCTCCGGGTTCGGGACCGGAAGCGAAACGCCTCTGGTCGCCTTCTACACCTCGGCAGGAAGCCACGCCCCCACCCCCTGTCCATTTACCCAGAGCATCGCCTATTCCTGCGACCGGGGACGCACATGGACCAAGTACGACGGCAACCCGGTGGTGGGGCATATCGAGGGGCACAACCGCGATCCCAAGGTGGTTTGGCACGCGCCTACCGATCGATGGATCATGGCGCTGTATTTAGATCGCAACGACTATATGTTGTTGGGTTCGAAAAATATCCGAGACTGGTCGCCGTTGACGAAAATGACCTTGGCAGGGGTAAGCGAGTGTCCGGACTTTTTCGAGTTGTCTGTCGATGGAAATCCGGAGGATACCCGCTGGGTATTCTGGGGTGCAAACGGCGGATACCGGATAGGGCGGTTTGACGGAACGATTTTTGTACCGGAGACACCCGTTCTGCACGCCGAACGCGGACCGAACGGCTATGCGGCGCAGACGTGGAGCGACATTCCGGATACAGATGGACGACGGATACAAATCTCGTGGATGAACGGGGGAAAATATCCGTCGATGCCGTTCAATCAACAGATGTCGTTTCCCGTGTCGCTGTCTTTGAAGCGTTTTGGCGATGCATTGCGGCTTTGCCGGACGCCTGTCACGGAAATTGAGACGCTGTACGGGAGACAGATGGAATACACGGATCAAGCCCTGACCGATTCGTTTATTCCCGACACCCAACACAATCTCTTCGATATTTCGGTGTCCTTTACGCCGGGACGTGCCCGTCTTTTCGGTTTGGTCGTCCAAGGACACCGGATCGAATGCAACCCGGAAGACGACACGCTTACCGCGTTTGGCAGAACGGTGCCCATTTCCCGCGTATCGGGACGCATCGATTTACGTCTGCTTGTGGACCGGACCTCGGTGGAGATTTTCAGCCTGGAGGGTCGTCTGTCGATGTCGTGCTGTTTTTTGCCCGAAGCGTGTGATGTTCCGCTGGAGTTTTTTGCGACGGACGGCGTAGCGGGGCTTCATCGTCTGACCGTGCGCGAACTTAACTCCATCTGGACCTGAGCGGCAAGGGGGAGGCATGCGCTACAGTTTCATGATCGTCGAACCGCTGGTGGGATTGGAAGGCGGGGTGGAGGGCACTTTTGCCTTTATCGGGTCGTGCGGGTACCAAGGCGTAGAACTCAACCTGACGCCCGAGGTGTTGTCCCGGCTTGACGAGATCGAGGAGGCGTCTGCGCGACACGGTCTGCCGGTCGTGTCTATGCTTACGGGAGCGGCATATCAGGAGGGGTTGTGTCTGAGTTCGCCGGATGCGGAGGTGCGGGCAAGGACGGTGGAACGTCTTTCTGGATACGTAGAAATCGGGCGCCGGTTTGGGTGTATCTTGGTGGTCGGATTGTTGCAAGGATTGCGTTCGGATGAACCCGACGCGCATACGGCAAACGGACGTATCGTCGAGGGGTTGCTGCGTGTGGGGCGTGTCGCCGAAACGGCGGGCGTCGAGATCGTCGTCGAACCGGTCAACCACTTGCAGGTTGGGTTTAACAATTCGGTGACCGAAGTGCGGGCGCTTATCGACGCCATCGGCTCGTCGGCGGTTTTTCCCATGGTGGACACCATACACATGAACATCGAGGACCGGTCGCTCGTGCAGCCGATCTACGACTGCGGACCGGCGCTTAGGCATGTGCATCTGTGCGAAAGTCACGGCGGGTTGCCCGGTACGGGCCATCTCGATTTTCACAGCGTGCTTTTGGCGCTGGACAATATAGGATACGCGCATTTCGCGTCGATAAAAGTGTATCGTAAGGCGGGGTTGCGCGAAGCGGCGCAAAAGAGTATGGCGTATTTTGGGGAAGTGGGGTCGTAGAAGGCTGTACGTAGTCGTTCAGGGGATCTTTATGTCGAAAATCTTATGGCCGGATATGCTTGAAAATACAGAGACCAAAGATCTAAACAGAGCCATGAAACTGTGTCTGTGTATCTTGGGGGGCGGGATTTTCTATTACTATCTCCAAAACGGAGTTTGGGAGAGTTTCAAACTTTCGGCAGATTTATATGTGTACTATGTCGCGGCAAAAGCCATCTGGACCGGGCATCAGGAATGGTTATACGATTCGAATTATTACTACAACATGTCCGGCGCGATTGGTCCTTATCAATACTCGCCTTTTTTCGCCGTACTGACGGCTCCTTTTAGCTTGCTTCCCTTTAAAGTCGTAAGTGCAGGATGGCTCTTGTTAAATCATCTTTTTATGGCCGGTTCCATCGGCATGATCTGGCATCAAACAAAATCCCGTCCTCTATGGCTACTGCTGTGTCTGCTTTTATTGGCCTGTTTTTACGGCCCGCTTATCGCCAACACCCACTGGGGCAATATCAACGCGCTGGTGTGGTTTTGCATGGTGGCCGCATGGTGGGCTTTTAAACAAGATCGGCCCTATCTTTGTGGTTTCATGCTGGCGTTGGGGACCATGATCAAACTTTTTCCCGCTATGCTGAGCGGTTATTTCGTATACCGGAGAGCATGGCGTGTCGTGATAGGGGCAGGCACCGCGCTGGCGTCTATGCTGATCTTTGCCATGATCGCGTTAGGAGGATTCGAAGCCCATATCCTTTGGTATACCGAAAGAGTTACGCAAAATGTAGCCGGTCATGGCAAGGTGGGAACCCCCACCGATCAATCCATTACCAGTTTTTTTCTTAAACTGGCCCACCAGGGATATTTGGATACCGTGCTGGTAAAACCGTTTTTTGGGATCAGTGCCGGCATTCTTACCGCCGCTTCTTATCTGATGTGCCGCTTCAAACCCCTGACGTCTGCGGGTATCGTCTACGATCTCGAATAGGCGCTTGTCGCCCTGCTTCCCGTTCTGGCGTCCCCAGCGTTTGTAACGCCTTATCATTATACGCCGCTTTTACTTGCCTACATGATTCTGATCGTTCGGATAAATTCCCTCTCGCTTCCGACATTCGGAATTTTTTGCGCCGGGCTTGGGGTTTCTTACGCCCTTACCTCCTTCGGCGCTTTTGGCGGCCCCGCGTTTTCGTCAGGGATTCTCGTTCTGTTCCAATCTTCAAAGATTTATGGGAGTCTGATCCTCTGGGCCATCCTCATGATTTTGCTGTACAGGATGCGGATCGACGAAAAAGCCGGAGCGACAACCGCTCCCGTGTGACTTACGCCCTTACGGGTTGCCCTGTCCTTTTTTCCACTGTTCGTACTTCTCGATCTCTTGATCCAACTCTTTATAGGCTTCGGAAGCCCGAAACCGGGTATATAGATTCTGATTGGCCTTCAGTTTTGCGATTAACTGCTGACTGGCCTCTCCGATGGGCATCTCCATAAATACGTACGTACGGAAAATCCGGCCTTCCTGTTGCGTTTCCTGTTTGCTGATCCGACTGCCATACAGTTCGGTGCTGACGATGGACTTGTAGGCGGACGTAAACTGGTCCAAATACTCCGAGTCGTTTGCCAGACCGGTCTCTTCCTGAAACCGTTTCTGAAGCCCGTTGAATTTTATTTCCACTTGCTGGGCCAGTTGGTTTCTTCCTTCGGTCTGCGCCTTGTTGATCGCCAGTTGCAAATCCGACGATGTAGACGTGGCGGCGGCAAATAGGATATTGTCATCCTTGGGTACGCTGGAAAACCATTTGGGAACGTTTTTGAGCACTTCGGAAGATGGTTTCGGCGTAAGATCGATGGACCGGCGTCCGGGGCCTCCGCACGCGACGATAAACACAGCAACCCCGATTAGAGCCGTACTGGCGTATTTCATGGGTATCTCTCCTTGTGAATAGAACAGCGTGTGCATACCTTGCAGTCTGCTGTGGGGAATTTTCAATTTTCACCTCTTACCCTTCATGCTTCTTTACTGGTAGACGCGCGGACGGACAAAAATGTTCCACAGAATTTTGTCTGTCAAACGACCTTGTGTCCCGACTCTTCCCCGTATACATTTAACAATTCGTCCAACGGTTTTTGGCGTGTTTGTTGCACCAGTCGGTGGCTGAAACGGCGCGGGTGAACACCGGCTTACGTCCGGCGGTTCCCAAACGCTTTTATTTTTTTACTCTTCAACCCTTTTTAGGAGACAGGCGTGATGCAGTGTCATGAAGTGGACTACGAAATTCATGGAGACGACCTCCAGATCGTCGAAGTTGCCTTGGATTCCGGCGAAACGGTCATCGCCGAAGCCGGAACCATGAACTGGATGGACGACGGTATCACCTTCGAAGCCCGAATGGGTGACGGTTCGAACCGAACGTCCGGACTCTTTGGCAAACTGCTCGATGCAGGAAAGCGGGTGTTGACGGGCGAATCCATTTTTATGACACATTTTACAAACGAAGGGGGGGGACGCAGGCGTGTAGCCTTTGCCGCGCCCTATCCGGGCAAAATTATCGCGCTCGACATGAGTGACATGGGCGGCGATCTGATCTGCCAGAAAGACTCGTTTCTTTGCGCCGCGCTCGGCACCAAGGTCGGCATCGCGTTTACTCAGCGGCTTGGCACCGGTTTTTTTGGCGGTGAAGGTTTTATCCTCCAACGGATTCAGGGCGATGGCATGGCCTTTATACACGGCGGTGGAACCATCGTAAAACGCCAGTTGAACAACGAACTCATCCGCGTCGATACGGGGTGTCTGATGGCGTTTACACCGGGTATCGATTACGATATACAGCGGTCAGGGAATCTCAAATCCATGTTTTTTGGCGGCGAAGGGCTTTTTCTGGCTACCCTGCGGGGAACAGGAACGGTGTATTTGCAAAGTCTGCCCTTTTCCCGTTTGGCCGACCGCATTTTGGCGCACGCGCC
>VGJU01000121.1 GCA_016867335.1 Candidatus Zixiibacteriota bacterium
GGATTCAGCTTTTTGCACGCTCCGGAAACACCGACACACCCGACCGAACATGGAGCGAATGGACCGGTCCCTACGGCAATCCCGAAGGAGACGCCCTTACCTGCCCGCCCGCCCGGTATATCCAATGGAAAGCGGTCATGACCACGCAGACCGATGTCAGCCCGGTCCTGTCGAGCGTATCGGTTGCGTATTTGAGCCGTAACGCCGCTCCGACGGTCAGAAACGTGACGGTCTATGAACCGGGGGTGTATTACCGGGATTCGTCGGGCGAGGAGCAAGACAAGGAAGACTTGCCGTCCAGAATCTCCGGACAGTTGGGTAACCGCTCCGGAAACCGCAGGCAGACACAGGCGGGGGCACCGATATACCGAAAAGGGATGCGTGCCGTAACGGTCGATGCAAACGACGAAAACGACGACGCATTGCGGTACAGCTTCTATTTCCGGGGTGACCGGGAAACGCGCTGGAAACTGCTAAAAGAGGGGTTGGATCGCCCCGTTTATACATGGGATTCGGAGACATTTCCCGACGGCTACTATACCGTCAAAGTGGTCGTAGACGACGGCGCATCCAATCCCGTAAATCTTACGCTTGAAGGGGAAATGGAAAGCGCCCCATTTTTAGTGGACAATACGGCTCCGCAAATCACAGGGCTTTTCTGGGAACGGCGCACCGTAACCTTTACGGTTCAGGATGCGGCAAGCTCGGTCTATCAGGTGGAATATGCGATAGACGGAGGCCGGTGGCGCGTCGTGTATCCGGTGGACGGGGTGTGCGACGCCCGTACCGAAGCCTTTGAGATTTCCGTGTCCGACGTGCCGGCAGGCGAACATACCATCGCCGTACGCGCACGCGACACAGCCAACAACATGGGAACCGGAAAAAAGGTGATGACACTCCCGTAATACAGCGGCAAGGCGGTCGCGGGACCCCCAAATACGGACGCAGGAAAGGAATAAAGCATGTCGGGACATTCCAAGTGGAGCACGATCAAACGTAAAAAAGAGAAAAACGACGCCGCGCGCGGCAAGGTGTTTACCAAGCTGATCAAGGAAATAACGGTAGCCGCGCGTCAGAGTGGCGGCGATATCGAGGCAAATGTCCGTCTGCGCGCTGCTGTGTTGGCGGCGCGTGCCGAAAATATGCCTCAAGCCAACATCGAACGAGCCATTGCGCGCGGAACCGGAGATCTCGAAGGTGTCACCTATGAAGAGGTGACCTACGAAGGCTACGGCCCCGGCGGTGTGGCGCTACTTATCGAAGCACTTACGGACAACCGAAACCGCACCACACCCGAAATCCGACATGCTTTTTCCAAACACGGCGGGAATATGGGCGAGTCGGGTTGCGTAGCTTGGATGTTCGATCAAAAGGGGTTGATTGTAGTCAACAAAAGCGGGATCGACGAAGACGACCTCATGACGATTGCGCTGGAGGCCGGCGCAGAAGACATCCGGGACGAAGAAGAAACGTTCGACATCGTTACGGCTCCGGTGGATTTCGAACAGGTACGCAGCAGACTGTCTCAAAATGGTATCGAACCGGAACGGGCGGAAATAAGCCGTATTCCCCAGACGACCGTAGAGGTCGAGGGAAAGGATGCCGAACAGATGGTAAGGCTTATGGAAATCCTTGAAGACCACGACGACGTGCAACACGTATACGCCAATTTCGATATAGACGACAAAGTACTGGAAAGCCTCAACGCATAGAACCACCGAAGAACGGCCCTTCGATAGGATGTGACGTTGGTTATTCTGGGCATCGACCCCGGTAGCGTAATTACCGGATACGGCGTCATAGACCAGCAGAACGGTCAGACGCGATTTATCGAATGCGGAGCCGTGCGTACCCAGTCCGGAGCGCCTCTTCCGGAACGTCTCAAACGCATATACGACGGTCTGTGGGAGATCATCACGCTACACAGACCGGATCAGGCGGCCATCGAATCGACGTTTGCCGGCAAAAATCCGATGTCGGCCATGACGCTGGGTCATGCGCGCGGTGTGGCGTTGCTTGCCGCCGCAAACGGTGGGCTTCCCATATCGGAATACGCACCAAGAGAGGTAAAGCAAGCCGTGGTCGGCATCGGAAGCGCATCGAAGGAACAGATACAATACATGGTGCGCGTGATCCTGAAACTGCCTCGCATCCCCAAACCACCCGACGCCGCCGACGCGTTGGCCATCGCGCTGTGTCACAGTCAACGTCTTTCGAGAAAGGTGTAACCCCCGGATGATCGCCTTTGTCGAAGGGGAACTGGTGGAAAAACAGCCGGCCCATGTGGTGGTAAGCGTCGGTGGCATGGGGTTTGCCATACAGATTCCGCTGTCCACCTATCAAACGTTGGGAGGGTTGCACAGCCGGATACGGATGGAGACGTACTTTCATGTGCGCGAAGACGTGATGCAGCTTTTCGGGTTTGCCAGCCCGGATGAAAAACGTCTGTTCGAAATGTTGATCGGGCTGTCAGGCATTGGACCAGCGCTGGCGCTCAACATTCTGTCCGGTATTTCCATCGCGGAATTTACCACTGCGATACTTACGGAAGACCTCAAAAGACTGTCGTCCATTCCGAAGGTAGGCCGCAAGACGGCTCAACGCCTGATCATGGAACTACGTGATCGAATGACCTCGGATGGCGCCGACACACAGCCGCCTCTTCCCATGACCACCGCTTCGGGTGAACGGTCTGCGGCGGACGACGCCGTGCTGGGTCTCATGGAACTCGGCTACGACCGCGCGCAAGCACGTCAGGCCGTAGCACGCGCCCTTTCTTCCGGTGGCGCAGAAGCAAAAGAGGCTTCTACGCTTATCCGCATCGTGTTGCAACAACAGCAGAGAGGGCGATAGAAGGGCATGGAAGACGAACGCCGCCTGACCGATCCCGACCGGTTTGACGAAGACGTGGAGATGGACAACACGCTTCGTCCTTCCCGGTTTGACGATTTTCCGGGACAGGAAAAAGCCAAAGAAGAACTCAAACTCTATGTCGAAGCGGCCAAACGGCGCGGCGACACGCTGGACCATGTTCTTCTGCACGGCCCCCCCGGTCTGGGCAAAACGACGCTGGCAACGATACTGGCCAACGAGATGGGGGTCTCCATGCACTCTACTTCCGGTCCGGTACTCGAACGCCCTGCCGATCTTGCGGGTCTGCTTACCAATCTGCGTGTCGGAGACGTGTTTTTTATCGACGAAATCCACCGGCTCAATCATGTCGTGGAGGAACACATGTACTCCGCGATGGAGGATTTCAAAATCGACATCATGGTAGACCGGGGACCGAGCGCGCGATCCATCACACTCAATCTCGAACGGTTTACGCTGGTAGGCGCGACGACGCGCACGGGTCTGCTTACCGCCCCTCTTCTGGCGCGTTTTGGCATTCCGATCCGACTCGATTTCTATACCCCGGAAGAACTGTTTCTGATCGTCGGGCGTGCCGCCCGGATTCTCGACGTAGCCATAGACAAAGACGGGGCCATGGAAATCGCCCGTCGGTCGCGCGGCACTCCGCGTATCGCCAACCGGTATTTGCGCCGGGTCCGCGACTATGCGCAGGTCCGGGCAAACGGACGTATAGACGGCGACATCGCGCTGGCCGCCTTCGACCTGTTAAGAGTGGATCCCATCGGTCTCGACGACATGAACCGGCTTATCCTGACCAACATCATTCAAAAATACAACGGCGGACCGGTTGGTCTCAACACCCTTGCGGTGGCCGTCGGTGAAGAAAGCGGCACACTGGAAGTCGTCTACGAACCGTTTCTGATTCACATGGGTTTTGTCAAACGGACGTCGCGGGGACGGATGGTGACCGAACTGGCCTATCAGCATTTGGGATTCAGGATGTCGCGGCAGCCCACGCTTTTCGATTGAGCGGAACAGCGTGGGGATGTCCGGGAGCAAGCGCAGAGCCAAGTACGCTCCCCAGTTTGCCGTGGAGAAGCTTCAATCTCGATGCCCCTTGTGGTTTTCTCGACCACAAGGGGGGTCTATGTAGCGCGGAAGACACCTTGTTACGCGCGCCCGGAGAAAAAATGCCCGATGGTTTGGGAATGACAGGCAAAATGTTGATCGTTGCGGGGCTTATGATCGCTCTTGTCGGAGCCGGTCTCGTGTGGGCCGACAGAATACCGTTTTTGGGCAGGTTACCCGGCGATTTCCGATTCGAATGGAAAAACGGAACGTTTTACGCGCCGATGGCGACCTGTATCTTGATCAGCGTGATCCTGTCCGTACTTTTCAACCTGTTTTCTCGCCGGTGAAGATTTCCGATTTCGATTACACGTTGCCGGAAATGGCGATCGCCCAGCACCCGGTCGAACCACGCGATGCTTCGCGGCTTATGGTGGTGCGTCGCGATACCGGGCATATCGAACATCGCCGGTTTTCGGATCTGCCCGGTTATCTTGCACCGGAAGATGTGCTGGTAGTCAATCGGACACGCGTGATGCCCGCCCGGCTTCGGGGTGTCCGCGCCGAAACCGGAGGGCGGGTCGAGCTTTTGCTGGTCCGGGAAGAGGTGCCCGGCGTGTGGGAGGCGTTATTGCAGCCGGGGGCAAGACTGGCGGCGGGAACGCGGCTTGTACTGGAGGATGGGGCGCTCGAAGCGGTCGTAATGGACGATCCTGGCGCGGAAACGCGGCACGTCCGTTTTCAGGCGGGCGAAGCGGTTTGGGAAACGCTAAGACGTGTGGGCCATCTTCCGCTACCGCCATATATCCGGCGTTCTGCCAATAGGAAAGACGAAACCCGGTATCAGACCGTATACGCAGACGAAGCCGGAGCGGTTGCGGCACCGACCGCCGGACTCCATTTTACCGAGTCGCTGCTCGAACGTATCCGAAATACCGGAACCGGGATCGTCTCCACACTGCTTCACGTAGGACCGGGCACTTTTCGTCCGATGCGTGTCGAGCAGATCGAGGAACACGTCATGGACGCCGAATATTATCGGGTGGAAGCGTCGGCGGTGGACGAGATCGTCCGGCGGCGCAGATGCGGCGGACGTATCGTCGCAGTCGGCACCACCACGGTAAGAACGCTCGAAACCCTGGCCCAAGAAACCATGCAGGACGGGGAAGAACCGCCGATCCGAGATTACGAGGGATGGACACGGTGTTATATCTATCCGCCGTATCGCTTTCATCTGGTAGATGCGCTCGTGACAAATTTCCATTTGCCCCGGTCTACCCTGCTGATGCTTGTATGCGCCTTGGCGGGTCGGGAGCGAACGCTTTCTGCCTATGAAGAGGCGGTGCGGTCGGGATATCGGTTTTACAGTTACGGCGATGCCATGCTGGTGATATAATGGGTGGAGTAGTCGCGATCATACCGTCTGCCGGGCGGGGACTCCGGATGGGTTCGGAGATCGAGAAGCCCTATATTCGCATACACGACAAGCCTATTCTGGCCCATACGCTTGCGGTATTCGAAACCTGCACCGAGGTGGAGGGAATTTGGGTCGTGGTCGAGCCGGAGCGTGTGGAGGAATATCGCCGGCACATTGTGGATGTCTTTGGCTTTACGCGCGTCATGGCGGTGATCGGGGGTGGCGCTACGCGACAGGAATCGGTGTTTCGAGGGGTTCTGGCGCTTTACCCTGAGCCGGATATCGTGGTCGTCCACGATGGAGCGCGGCCTCTTGTGCGGGCCGAAATCATCCGGGAGTCGATCCGCCGTTGTCGTCTGACCGGGGCGGCACTTGCGGCCGTGCCGGTCAAGGATACGGTGAAAATTGTACGTTCCGGTGTGGTGGAATCCACCCCGGAGCGGGCTGTGGTATTTTTGGCGCAGACCCCGCAGACGTTTGCCTACGCGCTTTTAAAAAAGGCGCACGAACGCGCGGTTGAGGACGGATACACGGGTACCGACGATACGAGTCTTGTAGAACGACTTGGCTATCCGGTATCCGTCGTGCCCGGAGACTACGAGAACATCAAGATTACTACGCCGGAAGATCTGGAGGTTGCGGAAGGTATTCTGAGCCGCCGGTCGTCAAGCGGAAGGTGAGCCACCGATGAAAACGCCGGATATCCGAGTAGGATTTGGGTTCGACGTACATGTTTTTGCGGAAAATAGGGCGTGCATACTCGGTGGCGTTTCGATCCCGCATGAGCGAGGTCTGCTGGGTCATTCGGATGCCGATGCGCTTTCGCACGCCATAGGGGACGCATTACTCGGAGCCGCCGCCCTCGGTGACATCGGTCATCATTTTCCGGATACGGATGCGCGCTATCGAGGCGTGTCGAGCCTGTATCTGCTGGAAGAAATACGGCGGCTGGTCCGAGAGAGCGGGTATTCGATCTCCAATGTAGACGTTACGGTGGTGGCGCAGCGACCGAAGTTGGCCCCGTTTGTTCCGGCGATGAGAGAGAGAATCGGGTTGGCGTTGGATATTCCTGCCAGCCGGGTGTCGGTCAAGGCGACTACCTCGGAACGACTGGGGTTTACAGGTCGAGAAGAGGGTATCGCCGCTTACGCGGTTGCGCTGATCTGCGCACAGGGCGATCTGTCCTGATTTATCCGGTGTCCGGCGGTCGTCCTCCGGAACCGGCAAAGAGGCGGAGTGCGGGATGGGCAAGGTAATTTCCATCGCAAATCAGAAAGGTGGAGTCGGCAAGACGACCACGGCGGTCAACCTTTCCGCCTGTCTTGCAGTAGCGGAAAAACGAACCGTGTTGATCGACATAGACCCGCAGTCCAATGCGACGAGCGGGCTGGGGCTGCACAACCGCCCGCTTGAGGTAACGATCTACGAGGTTTTGGTAGAGGAGCGACCGATAGAAGAAGCCATTCAAGGTACGGAAATTCCCTTTCTACAGGTCATTCCGGCCCATCATCGTCTGGTAGGGGCGGAAATAGAACTGGTTACGGCCATGGCGCGCGAACGCAAGCTGGAGTCCGCGCTGAAAGCCATCCGACACGAATATGACTATGTATTGATCGACTGTCCGCCTTCATTGAGTTTGCTTACGCTCAACGCGCTTACGGCCTCGGATTCGGTGCTGATTCCGATCCAGTGCGAGTACTATGCGTTGGAAGGGCTGGGACAGTTGCTCAATTCGATCCGGCTTGTCCAAAAACACCTCAATCAGGCGTTGAAAATCGAAGGTATTCTGTTGACGATGTACGACAGACGGCTCAATCTGTCTCGACAGGTGGAGGAGGAGGCGAAACAGTATTTTCCGGATAAGGTCTATCGGACGGCCATTCCCCGCAACGTGCGTCTGAGCGAAGCACCGAGTTTTGGGCGTCCTATCATTCTTTACGACATTCTTTCGTCGGGTGCGGAAAGCTATATGAGTTTGGCCCGGGAGGTGATCCAGAATGACACGGAAAGTTCTAGGGAGGGGACTTGAGGCGCTGATCCCGGATATGCGGGACGATGCCGTTCAGCAACGTGTGATCCAGGTTGCCATCGACGAGATCACACCCAACCCGTATCAGCCACGCGAGACGTTCGACCAAGCCAAGTTGGACGAACTGGCGCGTTCGATTGCCGAGAAGGGGGTTATTCAACCGGTTACGGTTCGGGAAAAGGAAGAGGGGGGTTATGAGCTGATTGCCGGCGAGCGTCGGCTTCGTGCGGCGCGACAGGCGGGGTTTTCTACGATTCCGGCTCTTGTTCGGCCCGTCGTCTCCATAGAAGAGATGATGGAGATTTCGCTTATCGAAAACATACAACGCGACGATCTGAACCCGATTCACGAAGCGAAGGCTTATCTCCGGCTTATGGAAGAGTGCCATCTGACCCAGGAGGAAATGGCTTCGCGCGTGGGCAAAAACCGAGCGACCGTAGCCAATACGATGCGTCTGTTGCGTCTGCCGGAAGAGGTGCAGAAACATGTGCTTTCGGAAGACATCTCGATGGGACATGCGCGTGCGTTGCTTGGTCTTGACAATCGGGCGGAACAGACGGAATTATGTAAGCAAATCGTGAAGAAAGGGCTTTCGGTCCGCAAAGTCGAAGAATTGGTCAAAAATCGATTCAAGGATGTCCAGGAAAGCCCCCGTCCGACGCGAAAATCGCCCGATCTTGTGGCGGTGGAAGAAATTATCCAGCGGATGCTGGGGACACGGGTCAATATTACGCAAGGACAACATAAGGGTAAGATCGAAATCGAGTTTTATTCTGCGGACGATCTGAACCGGATTTTGGATATCCTGAAGATTCGTCTGTGACGTTTAACCCGAAAAAAGTTGACAGGGCCGAAGAGACGGTTATATTAGTCAACTTTGGCCGACAAACGGCTGATACTGTGATACATGCAAAATTGTGGAGGCGCATTGCGCAGCGTACAAAAGGGCACATTTCCCTGATTTTCGTTTCGTCTGACTCGAAGGTCCGGGAAATTCGCATGTCCCGGCTATGGTACTGGCTGTGTGCAGGGTTTACGGTAGTGCTTCTGGTCGGGGTGGGGGTGGTACTCGGTTTGCAGATGCCGGCCGGTGTCGGCGTTTCGAAAGAACCCCTGGCCGGACAACTGGAGACGTCGAATCGCAAAACGGAACAACTGGCGCTTGAGTTGTCGGAAATGAAACAAGTGGCGGAAAGCATACGTCATCTGGCTGGTGTGCGGGAGTTCGAGGCTACGGCTCCTGCGCCGGTAACCGAATACACGACCGTTATCGATGCGGACTCCATTGCTGCGGAAGAAACGGTGCTGGCGCTGGGAGAAACCCGATTGCCGTTTTTGATGCGGGAACGTCTTGCACCGCCGGAAGAGAAAAATATCGGAGAGCGACAAGAGACGCTGTTTCGCTCGACGCCGTTTATCTGGCCGGTGCGGGGATGGGTAACGCGCGAGTTTTTGAGCGCAGGCGACCCGATAGTCCGGCCCCACGCTGGGATGGATATTGCGGCCCGCGAAGGAACACCGGTAATGGCAGCAGGGGACGGCATCGTCGTTTTCTCGGACTGGGATCAGGATTTGGGCTGGCTGGTGGTCATCGAACACGGATACGGTTTTACCAGCCGTTACGGTCATAATTCCAGTTTGAGGGTAGAGAAGGGAAATCGGATCAAGCGCGGACAGATTGTAGCCCTCGTAGGCAATACGGGGCGCAGTTCCGCTCCACACCTGCACTATGAGGTATGGAAAGACGGAGTGCCGGTGGATCCTCGGAAATATCTACCCGAAGTCATTCAGTGGAACGATCTTCAGGGCGCGGGATAGCTTCCCGGATGGAGCGAACGTCCGGCGGTGTGGTAAGGGGCGGCAGGACGAAAGACCGGGAGAACGGTTGTGACCATAATCGACAAAGGTGCTGAGATCATCGGTTCTATTACGGTCGAAGGCAATATCCGGATCGACGGAACGATCCGCGGTGATGTCAAGGCGACCGACGGGGTCGAGGTGGGAAAAACCGGCGTGATCGTCGGTTCGACGGTACAATCGAAAACGGCGATCGTGCATGGGCGTGTAGAAGCGCACCTGATTGCTCCGCAACATGCGACGATCGGCGGCAAAGCGGTTTTGCTCGGCGACCTGAGAACGGGAAGTCTGGTAGTCGAGGAAGGCGCAGTTTTCCACGGCATGTCCAGTATGGTGGAAGGCGCTCCGGGAAGCGGAAAAGAGTCGGGTGGCTGATCGAATCCCGGCGTCATGTTTCGAACCGGCTTAGTTGCGGCTTCTGGAGCCTACGATGCCGGAGAATCTGAAGTCGTCATTCGAAAGTCTGCGCGATGCTGGCGAACTGAGCGTCATGGGGTTAACGCTGGCGATCGCTACCGCTATAGGGTATTATATCGGACACCGCGTCGAGCAGGCGTGGCCTGTCTTGGAGCCTTGGGGTGGGGTCGGCGGTGCGCTGGTGGGGATTGCCGCCGGTTTTACGGAGATGGCACGAACGGTAAAACGCATTACAAGACGCATGGAGCGGCGGGATGAAAATCGAGAAAAACCCGACAGACCAGGACCCTGAGGCGCCGACACCCGGTAGCCCGGTCGGGAGTTTTCTTTCGAAGGTATACAAATGGTCGCTCTTGTGTACCCTGACCGGACTTGTCGTTTTGATAGGGCTGGGTTATCTCGATGCGGGCGCCAATTTTGGCATAGGCGCTATGGTTGGGCTGTTCATGATGTACAGCACCGGCCATTTGGTTCAGCGGTATCTGATTCCGGCGGATCAGCCGTTTAAAAACCGCCGTCGGCTGATGGCTCTCATGATGGCCAAACTTCCGATCTTGGTAGGGGTTCTTTATCTTGTCACGACGGCGGACTGGTTTCATCCAGCCGGTTTTATCTTGGGGCTTAGCATTTTGCCTGTCATGTTGACGATATCGGGAATGGGATGGCTGTTTTTTTCGGAAACCGGTCGGCCGGCCGTTCGCCGGACTCGGTGGTCGGGTGGTCCCGGAAGGTAGTTCCGACGAGGAGGATAAGGAAGTGAGAGGTTTCTGGTCGGGTGCGTTTGTTTTGCCGTTGGCGGGCGGCGGGGAGCAAGAGGCGCACCACTCGATTTTGCACGGTGTTCTGCTCTTGTTGGGGCCTTTCAAGGAAATGGTCCCACAGCCTTCCCGACAACCCGATCTGCTTTTGAATACCCTTTTTGTGTTGGGTGTCGTGTTTGCACTGGTCTTTGTGGTCGTACGACGATTTCAGCGTATTCCCACAGGCTCGCTTCAAAATCTTTTCGAGATGGTGGTCGAAGGGCTTAACGATTTCTTTTTCAATATCGTAGGGGAGCGGGGTAAAAAATACATTCCTTTTTTCGGCTCGTTTTTTATCTATATCCTGCTTATGAATATGTTGGGACTTGTGCCGGGATTTCAGGCCCCTACCGCCGACTTGAACACTACGCTCGGTTTCGGACTGATCAGCGTGATAGCCGCCAACCTGATCGGTCTCCGGGAAGCAGGTCTTAAAGCGTATTTGAAACACTTCTGGGGAGAACCTACGTGGCTTGGTCCTTTGATGTGTCCGCTACACATCGTCGGAGAATTTGCCAAAATCCTTTCGCTGACCGTTCGACTTTTTGGAAATGTATTTGGTGAAGAAACCGTTATTTTCGTCTTGGCCGGACTGTCTCCGGTCATCCTGCTGGGAAGTCTCGAAGTGCCTTTCATACCGCTTCAGCTTCCCATGATGTTGTTCGCAGTATTTACGGGAACGGTGCAAGCGCTGATTTTTTCTGTGTTATCGGCGGTATATACCGCACAGTTTCTGGAAGAGCATCACGAAGAGCATCATTAGAGCGTTTTTGTCCATGTACATTTTTTACCTGCAAGAAAGGAGCATTTCATGTTGTATTACGTGGGACTGGCGCTGGGCGTAGCGTTGGCGGTACCTTTGGCGGCGTTGGGCGCAGGCATAGGACAGGGTCTTGCAACATCCAGCGCGGTCGAAGGCATCGCCCGGCAGCCGGAAGCCGCCGCCCGGATTCAATTGGTCATGATCATCGGTCTGGGTTTTATGGAGTCGCTAGCTATCTACGCCTTGCTGGTATTTTTCATGTTGCAGGGGCAGTTGCCCACTTTTGATCAGTTGCTGGAACTGGCAAAAGCGTCGGCAGGTCAGTAGTCGGTCGCTGACGTCGGAACCGTAGGGGTGTGTCTTTCTATTTTGCCTCGGAGGGCTGCGTCAAGGAGCGAAACGCGTGGGCGATCTATTACATCAGCTTGGCATAGAGCCAAGGGTTTTGATTATCCAGATCATCGGTTTTTTTCTCCTGTTCCTGATTCTGAAGAAGTATGTATTTGGGATGATCGGGGGCGCGATCGAGGATCGGAAACGGGAATTTCAGGAGCGCATGGCAAAATTGGCGGCGGATCAGCAGGAATTGGACCGTCTCCACGAAGAGGTAAGGAAACGTCTTTCGGATATTGAAATCGAAGCCCGCAACCGTCTTCAGGTTACGGTCGAGCAGGCCAATGCCGAGAGGGAGCGCATCGTCGGGCAGGCGAGAGAAGAAGCCGGTCGCGAGATGG
>VGJU01000122.1 GCA_016867335.1 Candidatus Zixiibacteriota bacterium
CTGCTCCCGCGAGGTATCCGAAGATGAAAATCCGGAAAGAGACGTATACAACCCAAGGATATGATAAAACTGTTTCAAAATAACTTATATAAATAAATCTGTATGTGATGTAGATCACATTTGAAGGCAAATTCATATCAGGGGAACCCTGAATTCCGCATCTGCGGAACCATGTGGGACCGTCAGAAGGTAGCGCTCCGGAGCGCGCCACGTCAAGCGTTTTCTCCATCAAAAACCTTGACACCTCGAACAGCGGCGGATATGCTCGAAGAAACCGAGTTGCGGAAAGGGCAAGGCATACATGCTTATTTTGCAAGGATATCTAGAAAATCGGTATGCTCCACGAAGCCCCGTTGGACGTTTGCAGATCCTCGTGGGTTTGGCGGTCTTTCTCACGACATGGGCAGGCGGGTTTTCCGTCTCGGCGCAGACGCCGCAAGACACGTTTGCCCCGATCGCCGAAACCGAGCGTCTGATCAACCGTCCCGGAACGAGGGTCCATTTCGGTGATCTGATCGTCCCCGAAGGACAGAGGATGCAGGGACCGCTAGCGGTCGTCAGAGGGCTTGCGTTTGTAAGCGGCATCGTCCAAGGCGACCTGACGGTGGTAAACGGCAGTGTGTCTCTTCAGCGCGAAGCGGTGATCGAGGGCGATGTGCGGGTTATCGGCGGAGACCTCTACATTTCCCGTCACGCCCGCATCTCCGGCAGACAGATTTGTACCAACGTCCCGGTGATTGTGCGTGGTGACACACCGGGCCAACTGCGTCTTAAGGAGGTCCGCCCGCCGAAAGTTTTTTGGCAGACCGGGGTGGACGGTTGGCGTTTCAGCCGGGTAAGGGGACACGACGCGGCTTTTTCGACGAGCGTCAAACCCGCTGACGGACGGGGATTTCCGGGTATCTCGGCGACGGTCTACGCCCCGACGTTGCAAAACAATCACGGGTTTCTCGACTATCGGGTGACGGTCGAGCAGGCTTTTTTCGAACGCCGTTCCCTGAAAATAGCCGTTTCCGGTTACAAAAATACCGATACGCCGGACGGTTGGCACTTACCCTCCATACGCAAATCGATCATTGCCTATGTGGCGCGTGAAGACTATTATAACTATCACACACGGTCCGGAGCGACCGTCACGGCGACACAGCGGATCGACGATCGCGTGTCCGTCGGTATGGCGTACTCGCACGACCGGTATTTCAATCTCCCGGAGCGTTCGCCCTTTACGATTTTCTGGCATGACAAGGGGTTTCGGGTCAATCCGGTCATCGACGAAGGCAAACTTCTCAGTTTTACCTGGAGTCTCACGGTAGATACGCGGCCGGGCGAAACACGGACCGAACGCGGTTGGTATGCGGACGTTCAGATCGAACGCGCGTTGCCCTCGTTTGGGAGCGACTTCGGGTTTACCCGTTTTGACCTTACCCTGCGGCGGTACAACGAATGGCGCGGCCATCATCTGGATTTCCGAGCGAAGATCGCAGGGTCGGGCGCACCACTTCCGCTACAACGGGCCTATGTGCTGGGGGCTTCGGGGGGGTTGCGCGGATTTGGCGCGTTCGAGTATACCGGAGATCGGCTTTTCGTCGCCAATATGGACTATCGGATTCCGCTGGGTCGGCTCCGGCAGAAAGCAACGGTTTCCTGGCAATTGGAAGGATTGCTGTTTTTCGATATCGGAACCGCATTTTTTTCAAAAGCCTCCGGACGTAATTCGCCGTTGCACCCGGCGGTCAGAGACCGGATTTTTCCGCATGTTCCCCTACCGCTTCCCGACGGTTACGGAGATCTGAGAAGCAGCGCAGGCGCAGGACTTACGATTTCGAACCGATTTATCGACGCGACGCTGACGGTGGGGCAGAATCTGCACCGTACCTCGGCAAAACCACGCGTCACACTGTTTTTGCATCGAGACGTTTTCTGAAAAACCGATTTTCTCCGACTGACCCGTCCGGTCGTTGCAAACAAGGTAAAAGAGTATCCGACCGGGAGCCTTTTCGAGAAACGGTCAAAAAATTATTGGCAATCGTCGCTTCAAAGTTGTTTCTTTTATGGAATAAAGCCGAGATAAAACCTGACGTCCGAGTTGTCGCTGTCCGATTACAGCATGAATGCGAGCAAAACAGGGGTAGGCCGGGGAGCGGGGTAATCCCCAAGGGGGTCTGACCATGGCCATCGACATTCTGGAAACGCTGCGGAAGACGGCATTTGCCGAAGGACTTACCGACGAAGAACTCAAGGCGATTGTTTCCGTATGCCGAGAACGCGAGTTTGCCTCCGGCGAGGATATTTTTTCCGAAGCCAGCCGGGGAACGGAACTATATATCGTCTGCCGGGGCCGAGTCAGCCTCGAAGTGTCTTTGCCCAACCACCCGAGCCAGCGTTCGGAACGACTGGCAACCGCTACCGCCGGGATGGTCTTCGGCGAACTGTCGCTTGTAGACGGCTCGCCTCGCTCGGCTGGCGCACGCTCGCTCGACGACACCACCGTCATCGAAATCGCCAGCGCCGATATCCACCCCATTATGGAAGCTCAGCCCCGGATCGGTTTTGTCATCCTCCGCAATCTGGCAACCGTACTCTCCACCCGCCTGCGCAGCACCAACTTGTGGCTTAGAAACGAGTTGCTCTGGTCCAGATAAACCGAACTTCTTTTGGTTCGAGATTTCGAGACGGCCTACGACAGTAACATACGAAGGCCGTTTTTGTTTGCAAGGAAATCGACGATCGGGAGAGAGCGAAACGTGTTTCAGGTCGCCGACAAGGAAATCGCCGAGACGCTCATCTGGCGTCTATGGCAGGAATATCTTCCCGCGATGCGCCCGTTGAAACTGTGCGACGGACGCACTGTGCGTATCTTCCGACCCGGACGGCTCAACTCCGATGGCGGCCCGGATTTTTTGGACGCAGCACTTTCCTTCGGTCCAGGACCTCCGCTCTCCGGCGACGTGGAAATCCACGTCCGCCCTGCGGACTGGACCCGTCACGGCCACAACCGAGATGCCCGATACAACGGTGTCCTGTTGCATGTGGTGATGTGGGACGACGCCGAATCGCATCCCGTCCTGAAACAAAACGGACAGCACGTCCCTAAGCTGGCACTTTCGAGCCATCTGCGTTTTAGCCTCGAAACCCTCCACCGACGAAAAAAGCGGATACGTCCCTCCCCGTATCCTTGTCAACAACACAGATGGGAGGCGGAAACCTTTAAAACCGCGCTTCTCCATGCCGCCCGAATCAGACTTTCAGAAAAAATCGCAACCCTGGAAAAACGCCTGCTCCGGGTGTCTCCCGAACAGACGCTCTACGAGCATCTCATGCGCGCTGCCGGGTATGCGAAAAATGCGGAGCCTTTTGCAAAATTGGCGCGTCTGTTGCCGATAGCGACATTGCGCGAAGTGCTCGCGGATGTCCACACGCAACGTCGCACGACCTATCTTCAGGCCGCGCTGTTTGGTGCGGCGGGATGGCTCGAAACCGGCGCTACGTGCACCCGTGACGCTTTTTACGACACGCTTGGAGGGCTTTGGGGAGACATGTGTGTACATCTGGGACTTCGACCCATGCGGGCGGAGGAATGGCAGTTTTTTCGGTTGCGTCCGTTCAACTTTCCGACGGTCCGACTGTCAGGCATGGTTTCCCTCGTTCGGAAAGGGTTGGAGAAAGGGCTGGACGCGAGGTTTGGGGAGATCTGCGCGAAAGATACGGAACCGGGACGTCTTCTGCGTCTTTTGCGCGAAACGCTCGACCATCTGTTTTTGTCGGAGTCGAGTGACGGTGCGCTGTCCGATTTTTTGCTCGGTGGAACACAGAAGAACCGGCACGCGTTGATCGGGACGGACCGGAAAAGCGATATGACGATAAATGCGGTATTGCCTTTTCTGCTCGCCGTCGCTCGCCGTGCAGACAACGAACGGCTGGAGAAAAGATTGTACGAAGTGTTCGAACTTTATCCCAAGCTACCCGAAAATGCAGCGCTTCGCACCATGCAAACCCTGGTCTTAGGATAAGCGGAGGACCGTATTTCGTGGATAACCGGCGCCGCGCTCCAACAGTGGTTTCTTTATGTCGAAAAAACAACATGCCGCAACAAACGATGCGAGGGTTGTCCGCTCAATCCTCAGACCTCGATACCCAGATAGCCGAGGGCGGCGCGCAATTCTTTCCGATGGGCATCGTCGCGCCGGAACGGATTTCCCGGTAACAGATGATCGGTAGCATACCACCCGCGCATTTTCTTGACCATCGCGGCGCTGTGTTTGTATGCGGGAACCGGCGGCTGAAACGCCACGCGTCCCAAAAACTCCATAGCGGTAGACAGTTCGAAGAAACGCAGACGATCTCCGTTTCGGAGCGCATCCGCCAGGTCCCTGAACTTGTCCGGAATAAACGTGGCGATACCCAGTAGCGCATCGCTCCCGTTAAAGATCATGGAGGCGAAGTCGTAGTCGTTGCCGGTAAACAGACGCTTGCCGATCCGGTTCATTTTTTGCAGAAGCGTCCACTCCATCGAAGGATTGAGCGAAGAGTGTTTGGCGCCGGTCCATTTGGAGTCGGAAAGAATCTCGATCAGCGAATCATCCGGAAACATCCATCCGTTAGGGGCGAAAACCGGGCTTAATTCGAATGCCTTTAACCCGCCTCGCGATGCTTCGGCAAGCCCACGGTATACGTGTACGACGGTGGCGGTGTCGGCATTTTTGAGTTTTTGCGTCTGAAAAACGATCGGACTGGCATCGTACTGCGATTCGAGCATGTCAATTTTGCGGCGGTATGCGCGTATGACCGCGTCGGTATCAGAGCCGTCGATCTCGTCTTCAATGTATACACCTGCAGTAAACGGCCGCCCCGCCATGACTTCTTTGGTCACTTCGAGTCCACGTATCTGTTGTTCGCGGGTACAGTGGTTGATCTGGTAGGTATCCATAAGCACGGCCGGTTCGATGCCATAGCCGGCGGTGCGTTCCAAATCCCTCGCAAACGTGTCGAAGTCGATCACTCCTTTATCGGTTACCGGTATGGAAAGGGCGGCGATAAGATACGGTTCTCGACCAAAGCCTCCGGGGGTAGTCAGCGATTCGGACATGGGTGCAACCTCGAGGTTTGAAGTTTGAAGGGTGAAGGTACGGTATCGGCCATGCGTGATCATTTCCCTCACCGGCTTTTGTCCACGCCGATACGTGCGCAGAGCGAAGCAAGCCGACAACGGCTGCAATGCGGTGAGATGGGTTTGCACAGATTCTGTCCGTATGTAACCAGCAAGTCGTTGATGCGAATCCAGTATTCGGGGGGCAGTTTGGCGCGAAGCGCAAATTCGGTCTCTTCAGGGGTCCGGGTAGACACATACCCCCATCGGTTTGTGATGCGATGTACATGCGTATCCACGCATATCCCCGGTTTGCCGTATCCGAGCGTAATGACAAGGTTGGCCGTTTTGCGTCCGACGCCGGGCAATGTAAGCAGGGTATCCAGGTCGTCCGGTACGCGGCTGTCGTATTGCTCGATCAGGATGGCGCAGATCTCGCGGATATGGCGGGCTTTGGTAAAGTGAAACCCGACCGGATAGATGGCACGGTCTATGGTTTCTTCCGAGAGTTTTTGCATGTCCGCAGGGTTCGCCGCAAGCGCGAAAAGTCGCTGACAGGCTTTTGCGGTGGTTCTGTCTTGTGTACGCAGGCTGAGTACTGTGCCGATGAGAATGCGAAACGGATCCTGTCTGGTCACGGCCGCCACGGCGCTCAGGGCGGTGTCCGTCCATTGCTGGGATTCTTCTTCGAGAATGGGTATGGCGATGTGGATGTCGTCGTCACGCATAGGCTATCGTATTACGGCGTTTTCCACGGGGGATACAGCCGTTGTTCCATACCCAGCAGGCTCAGCACGCGGCCCGCGATAAAGTCGGCCAGATCGTCGAACGTGCGGGGTTTCTGGTAGAAAGCGGGCATGGCCGGCACGATGTGCGCGCCCGCTTTGGCGACGGTCAGCATGTTTTTGAGATGAATCCGGTTGAGGGGTGTTTCGCGCGGTACGAGGATAAGCGGGCGCGCTTCTTTGAGCGTCACGTCGGCGGCACGCTCGATTAGCGAGGTGGATGCGCCGTGGGCGATGGCGGACAACGTTTTCATCGAGCAAGGGATGACCACCATGCCGTCGGTGCGCACTGACCCGCTTGCGATCGGCGCGGTTAGATCGCCCATTTTGTATTCGTCCAGTCGCCCGTGCCGTACTTCCTCCCCATACAGAACGGCAAGCCGATCGAGAAACGTTGCTCCGTCGGGCAGTGCCACTTCCTCTTGAAGCACGAGGGTTCCGAATTTAGACAACACAAGGCTGACGCAGTGACCGTTCATAAGCAACGACCGCAAAAGCCTAAGCGCGTACAACCCGCCGCTTGCACCCGTCACGGCTACGACTACGTGTTTGGCATCCATGCTGTCTTTATACCCTTTCTCCTCGGTATATAGTGGCAATGCCAAGCGACAGACCCTGATAGTCGGTATGGGAAAACCCGGCTTCTTGCATCATCCTAAGAAAGGCTTCTCGTTCCGGAAAACCCATGACCGATGTATGTAGATACCGATACGCGTCGCCGTCTCCGGAAATAAACCCGCCGATACGGGGAAGCAGATGCCGGAAGTATCCCTGATACATCTGTTTTATCACCGGCAACCGGGGGCGTGAAAGTTCGAGGACGACAAGTCTTCCTCCGGGGCGAAGCGTTCGGCGGATGCTGCGCAGTCCGGCCGGGACGTCGGCAAAGTTGCGCACGCCAAAGGCCACCATCGCGCCGTCGAACGTTTCGGCGGCAAATGGCAGTGTCTCGGCATCCCCGCATACGAAGCGTACGGGGCGGGAGGCGTTTTTTTTCGCCTTGCTCTGTCCGATCCGCATCATGCCGGACGCCAGATCGACACCGATCACGATGCGTGGCGGCGCGGATCGCCGGACGAGAGCGAGCGCCAGATCGCCGGTACCGACTCCTACGTCCAGAATCCGGCTTTCCGGTGGGGCGTCGAGCGCAGAGAGCGCCGCGCTGCGCCAGTAAAGATCGCTGCCCGCGCTAAGCAGACGGTTGAGCAGATCGTAGCGCGCCGCAATCCGGTCGAACATGTCGCGTACGCGCCGGGATTTTTGATGCATATCGGTCCTTCGTTTTTGTGTTTCCGGAATATACACGCACACTTGTCGCTGTCCAGCAAAAACCGGCGAAGACCTGTCCGTAACCGACGAACGGCTTTCTTCAGAAATATGGTTACCGAGTTCTTGACAGAGCGATAAGGGGTGGACATATTAGGACATCCTCTGCAACATTGCCTGGGTTTTATCCTGTTTTCCATTCACTTTTTTCGCAAGGAGGCCACCATGGCCAGCAACCGCGGTGTAGCGTATATTCGGCCCGGCGTCGTGGAAATTCAGAGCATCGACTATCCGGTTCTGGCGCTCGGCAACCGCAAATGCGAGCACGGCGTCATCCTCAAAATCGTCTCGACCAATATCTGCGGGAGCGACCAGCACATGGTCCGCGGCCGCACCACCGCGCCGGAAGGACTTATTCTCGGTCATGAGATTACCGGAGAGGTTGTCGAGGCGGGACGCGATGTCGAGTTTATCAAAAAGGGCGACATTGTTTCGGTCCCGTTCAACATCGCCTGCGGACGTTGTCGGATGTGCAAGGAAGGCAAGACCGGTGTCTGTCTGAACGTCAACCCGTCGCGGCCCGGTGCGGCGTACGGGTATGTGGACATGGGGGGCTGGGTCGGCGGACAAGCCGAATACGTGATGGTCCCGTATGCGGACTTCAACCTGCTTAAATTTCCCGACCGTGATCAAGCGCTGGCGAAGATCAAGGCGTTGACGCTCTTGTCCGACATTTTCCCGACTGGGTTTCACGGCGCGTTTTCCGCAGGCGTCGGTCCCGGTTCGACCGTCTATGTCGCGGGCGCAGGGCCGGTGGGACTAGCGTGCGCGGCGTCGTGTCATCTGCTGGGTGCGGCGGTGGTCATCGTAGGGGATCTGATCGAAGAGCGTCTGGCGCAGGCAAAGAGTTTTGGTTGCGAGACGATCGATCTCAAACAGAAAGCCAGCCTGCCCGATATGATCGCTCAGATCGTCGGCGAGCCGGAAGTGGATGCGGCTGTGGACTGTGTCGGGTTCGAGGCGCGCGGTCATGGAGCGGATGCGGCGGTGGAACGCCCGGCAACGGTGCTGAACTCGATCATGGACATCACCCGTGTCGGCGGCGCGCTCGGTATTCCGGGGCTGTATGTGACAGGCGATCCGGGTGGCGTGGACGACAACGCCAAGATCGGGATGCTCGGCATCCGTATCGGTCTGGGCTGGGCCAAGTCACTCGTGTTTACCACAGGTCAGTGCCCGGTCATGCGGTATCACCGCAAGCTGATGAACTGCATCCTGCACGACAAGATCGACATTTCCAAAGCGGTCAACGCAACGGTCATCTCGCTTGACGACGCCCCGCAAGGGTACAAGGATTTCGATCGGGGCGCGGCAAAGAAATACGTCATCGATCCGCATCGAATGATCGCGGCATAATTTTTCGTATAGCCTCGGAAGAAACCAAAAAGCCCGCGCCGATCGGCGTGGGCTTTTTTTTTACCCCTGCCTACCCAATCCAAGTGGCGAAAAAGTTTTCTCATTGGGACCAAAGAAAGCATATTAGGGACATAGTTCACAGATAATGTCATAGAGGTTCACTTCCGCTACGATGCAGTAATACCATGCCTCAGAAGATTCTTCTCTTCCCATCGTTCCGGTTTGTTCCGGTTTTTGCGGTGATCGTCCTGCTGGGGACCGGATGTCTCGGATCGCGCGTGGCGATACCGCCGGAGGCAAAACCACTGTATGACCAGGGGTTGGCGTTGTACGACACGGGCGACTACGCTGGAGCGGAACAGCGGTTTCGCCGCGTTCTTGAACGCGACGGCAGTCTGACGATGGCTCGGTATTGGCTTGGCATGTCGTTGTACGAGCAAAGAAAAAACGACGACGCGCTCCGACTGTTTCTGCAAATACGATCGTCAAACGGAAAACTCCCGCACGGGTATTACGGGTTGGGTCTCGTGTCTTTGCGGATGAAAAACCGGCGGCTCGAAGCGGTGCAATGGTTTCGTGAAGCGTTGCGGCGCGATTCCGGATTCGTGGATGCTCAGTGGCAGCTTGCTGTTACCCGTCTTGCCCTTTCCAGAGGGCTTTTCGGCGCTTTCAGCATAGAGCAGGTTCGGGATGAATTTCGCCGCATCATTCGTTTGGCCCCCGAACACCCACAGGCATATTACACGCTGGCGCTTACCTACTCCGAATTCGGCATAGAGGATGATGCCGGTTCGGGTATCCCGTTGTTCGAGCGGCAGATCGTCGTGACGCCCGACCATCGCGATGCCCGGTATCAACTTGGACTGGCGTATATCGACATGGACCGTATCGACGAGGGCATTGCCATGCTCGAATCGGCACGACCATCGGATCCGGAGCGATCCGGGCGAATCGACCGCGCCGTAGCGGAGGCAAAACTCCGAAACCGGCTTGTACGGGGCGACAGCGTTTTTCAGACGATCCGTCTTTTGCCGGAGGCGGAGCGCCGGTTGTATTACGATTTGAGTCATGTGCTGTCGCCCGATGCGTCATTTCGGGCGGAAGCGCTCTCGCTCGAAGAGGCTGGAAAAAGGGCGTTCGATCATTGGAGAGCCAGCGACCCTATACCGGAGACCGGGGACAACGAACGACTGGAGGAGCACTGCCGGCGGGTCGCCTATGCGCGCCGACATTTCGGACGGGGCATGTGGCCGTGGGACCGAAGGGGCGAGGTATACATTCGCTATGGCGAACCGGCATCGCGTGAAACATCGATTTCAAGCGCCGGGGATACCGATACGGGATTGACGGGCGTGAGCGTCGCGCAGTTTGGCGTTCGCCAGGTCCAGCGATGGGTGTACCGGACGCCGCCGCTACAGTTCGACTTTGTGGATCAAGGGGCGAATTTTGTATTCGACACTCCGTTTTCGCTGTCTTCGGGTGACATCTCGGCGCTGGCGAGAGAAGCTATGTACGATCAGAATGCCCGATTGGACGACATGATGCGCCGCGCGCCGTCGGTGTATTCGGATCAGATCGAACACGGGCCGCCGCTACGGTTTTCGTACAGTCTGGCGGTATTTCGCGGAGTAGACGGCCGCCCCGAATTGGAGGTCGATTATGCGATACCTGCGATCGAGTTGACCTTTCGGGAGCTACAGGCAAGGATCGAGACGGCTATCGTTGTTTTCGATTCGGAGTGGCGTGAGGAAGCAAAGGTGGTCGAAGACAAGCGGATCGAGACAAGCGGAGATGAAAAAAGCCGGAAGTACGAGACGGCGTTGTACCGTCGTACTGTTTCGGTTCCGCCCGGCGCGCACCAGTTTGCCCTTCGCCTGACGGATGCGGAGTCAAAGCGGAGCGGTGTATTGCGTCAAGGGTTGACGACAGACGCTTTTCCAGCCGGAAGGCTGGCGATGAGCGATCTGCGTCTGGCATCGCTGGTATCCGCCGGAGGAGGCGCATTTGTGCGAGGTGGGCGCCGGATCGTGCCCAACCCCGCCGCCGTTTTTTCCCGTACCCGTCCTGTGACGCTGTATTACGAGGTATACAATTTGCTCAAAAATGCCGCCGGACGCATGCAACTTACCATAGAATATACGGTTTATCCACTCGCAGGAAGTGACCCGCCCGTGTTTTCGGTGGTGGGTGGAAAAGTTACGCGCCCGGTGTCGGATCGCGCATTTTCGCTGATTCAGGATGAAGAAGGCACCGAAGAAACGCTATACCGTGATATCGGCATCGACATGGGTCAGGCCAACCCGGGCCGCTATGCCATACAGGTGACAGTGACCGACCTGCATCGCCAAGAGTCGGTAGATAAGACGGTCCTGTTCCGACTGGTGGAATAAGCGCTTATGCGACCGGCATAGCCATAGCGCTCCGGTCTTCCCGCCGACCCGGACAGACGCTGAAATCTGCATACGCCCGAATGCAGGGTTAAATATTTTTTTCCCAATATCTTATTCGTTTTTTCCTGTTTTGTTGCATACCGGAGTCTACACCCGTAGACGTCCATATCTCTTCCTTTTTCTACGCCGCCCCCGACACACAATTTCGACCGTACCCCGGTCGTCAACAAAAAACCGTACAACTACAGCGAGGGTCTACCTTCCAACTTCTTGTCTCAAGCCCCGAAGACCCGTCAGATGACAATCTGACAAAACTCCGGTCCATCCGACACCTTGCGTCGTCATGCTGTCAAACCTATCCCCGTCTTGTTTGATCCCGGCACAAATCTGTCGCATCTTGTCTGTCTATCGTCTCGTGTGTAGTTCGCGCATATACTGAATCCGCTCGTAAACATCGGGATGTTCGACGTGTTGCTGGCTCATACTGCCGATCATCCGGGATACTGAGTCGTATTCGTGTTCTTCCATCCATACGGTCAGGTCGTGCAAAATCTTCGTCATTCTGCCGATGCCATTTTTTAGCAGTTCGGAGGCCATCATGGCCACTTTTGCGCCGGCCATAAGCGATTTGAGTACGTCCATGTGGGTATGCACGCCGCCGGTCACGGCAAAATCCGCCGGGATCCGCCCGTAGAGCATCCCCACCCACCAGATCCGCAACCGTAGTTCATGCGAAGTGCTCCATACAAGATGCGGTCTTACCTGCATCAGGTCTGGATCGATATCGGGCTGGTAAAATCGGTTGAACAATACCATGCCGTTTGC
>VGJU01000123.1 GCA_016867335.1 Candidatus Zixiibacteriota bacterium
GCGCTGACGCGGATCGTCCTGAACGACCGTTACGGCGTGGTGTTCGAATCCTGTGCACACCCCCCCGACATGGATGCGATGCTTGGCCGCGCGGATGCCGCGTTGGTCATCGGGGATCCAGCGCTGGAAAATGCGGATCGGACCACTCCCCATCTCGATCTGGGTGCCGAATGGACCGCGCTCACA
Source organism: Candidatus Zixiibacteriota bacterium (assembly GCA_016867335.1). Classification (GTDB taxonomy): domain Bacteria; phylum JAAXHH01; class JAAXHH01; order JAAXHH01; family JAAXHH01; genus VGJU01. The sequence continues at coordinate 187 of VGJU01000123.1, forward strand.
GGGCTTCCTTTTGTCTATGCGTTCTGGGCAGGACGGCCCGACGCCGTGGCGCCCGCCGATGTAGCCGCGCTGAGACGGTCGGCGGAAGCCGGCATACCGCGCATACCGGAAATCGCCGCCGAATACGCCCGTACACGCAACCACCCGACAGCGTTCTATACCGCCTATCTGAGCGATCATCTTTCCTATGCGCTGGGCCCGGAGGAACAGGCCGGACTCATGGAATTCTACCGTCGAGCGCTCCGTCTTGGCCTGATCGATCATATTCCTACGATAAGTAATTTTGAAGAATGAGGACCTAAGGAGGAAAAAACAAACATCGCTTCGTCGTTTTTCAGACAGAGTACTTTAATCGAAACATGCAATCCTCGTGCAAGGTCTTATTTTAGCCTTCACACTTACATTTCATACTTCATACTTTTTAAGGGTTGTATTCATGTCCGATATCAGAAGCATGTATACTTCGGCCCGGACGGGCGAATTTCCCGATCATGTCGAGATTCTGGGTGTTTTCTTCGAGAAGGTAAACGATCTACGGTATGGAACCAACCCACACCAACCTGCGGCCTATTACCGTCCCCGCTCGTCCGCCGCGCTGGCGCTCGGACACTGCCGCATCTTGAAAGAAGGGAAAAACGGTCTTTCGCAGACCAATCTCGAAGACATGAACGGGGCGCTTACCATTCTCAAGTATGCGGACAGTCCGGCGGCGGCGGTGATGAAGCATGTCAATCCGAGCGGAGTGGCCGAAGCGAGGGGGCAGAGCGATCTGCGCTCTGTGTACGTGCGGGCGAGAGATTGCGATCCACAGGCGGCGTTTGGCGCGGTGGTGGGGTTTAACCGGCCTGTGGACCCGGCAACTGCCGAGGAGATTATGAGTACGGTCGTAGAATGTGTCGTGGCGCCTGGTTACGAGAACGGTTCGCTCGAAATTTTCGAAGATGCCCGACGGTTCGGTAGAAACCGGGATATCCGTATCGTCGAGACACCGGGGTTGGAGCGGTTGCCGCGTTTTGTGGACGACGATACGAGTGGACACTTAGACATTAAAATGCTGGGCGACGGCACGGTGGTTCTTGCCGCACCCTTTCTGACAGCCATCCGTAGCGAGGCGGATCTAAAGCTGGCGAGCGCTGTGTACAGACAGCAAGGGAGCATCCGTGTAGAACGAGCGCCGACCGAACAGGAGGCGCGCGATCTGATATTTGCCTGGCATACGGCCTTCGGGGTACGATCCAATGCGGTCGTGGTCGTCAAAAACGGGGCGACATTGGCGGTGGGCACGGGGCAACAGGATCGCGTCGGGGCGGTCGAACAGGCGATCGACAAATATCAACGCAAATACCGAGGCGAGGAACGCATCGAGGGCGCGGTGCTTGCCTCGGACGGCTACATTCCGTTTCGAGACAGCGTGGATCTGGCCGCACGGGTGGGTATTTCGGCGATCGTACAGCCCGGCGGGTCGCTCCGTGACGCCGAGTGCATCGCGGCCTGCAACGAACACGGCATCGCTATGACGTTTACCGGAGAACGCTGTTTTTCGCATCATTGACACGACCCCTGTTAGGAAGGACGCAGAAGTGGCCGCGATCCGGAAAATGAAAATTCTTCTTCCGGAAATCGCTTGACAATTCATCGCGCCTTTTTATTTTGAACCGACAGGCGCGCACAGCCTTCCATACGGAGTTCCTACACCCGTAACCCCTACGTCGCCAAAACACGGAAGCCATGCCTTACCTGCCCCTTGTCCTTCTGATCGCCGTCGTCCTTCTGATCGCCGTCACTATTGTTGTGCTGTCTTCTCTGATAGGGCGCAAAAAGGTCTACGCAGAAAAACTGGCCTCGTACGAATGTGGTGTTCCTCTTGCAGATTCGGTCCGAAGAAACTTTTCCGTCAAATTCTATCTGATCGCCATCCTTTTTATTCTTTTTGACGTAGAGGTGATCTATCTATACCCTTGGGCGGTCGTTTACAAGGAATTGCATGTGTACGGCGCGGTCGTCATGGGCGTTTTCTTTTTATTACTCGTCGTAGGCTTTGTATACGAGTGGAAACGAGGGGCACTGGAATGGGATTAGAAGACCAGCTTCAGGAAAGCGTCATGACCACACAAGTGGATCAACTGGTGGGATGGGCGCGCAAAAATTCGCTGTGGCCGATGCCGTTTGGAACGGCCTGCTGTGCCATCGAACTGATGGCTACACTGGCAGCCCGTTTCGATCTTGCGCGGTTCGGAGCCGAAGCCATTCGTTTTTCACCTCGCCAGTCCGATCTTATGATCGTTTCCGGGCGGGTTTCCATAAAGATGATGCCGGTACTCAAAAAAATCTACGACCAGATGCCCGAACCCAAGTGGGTGATTTCGATGGGCGCCTGCGCGTCGTCCGGAGGCGTGTTCAATACCTATACGCTGGTTCAGGGGGTAGATCAGTTTATCCCGGTAGACGTATACATACCCGGCTGTCCGCCACGCCCCGAAAACGTGATCCAGGCGCTCATGAAAATTCAGGAAAAGGTCGCCAGAGCCAAAGCGGTGTAACTTTCAGACAGGATTAGAACAGCACGTGCCCAAGAAAAACAAGTCCATAGCCGAAATACTGCTTAGCATCCGCGCCGTATCCATCAACGTAGAAGCACCTTATCACTACCGTTCCGGGATTATTTCCCCCATTTACTGCGACAACCGTCTGATCATCTCTTATCCGACAGAGCGTCGGCAGATCGTCGCCGGCATGGTCGCACTTATCGGGGAACTCGATCTCAAACCCGACGTGATCGCCGGTACGGCGACCGCCGCCATCCCCTTTGCCGCATGGGTGGCCGATCGTATCGCACTTCCGATGATCTACGTGCGGTCCGGTCAAAAAGGGTATGGCAAGGAACGTCAGATCGAGGGAGATATGGCGCGCGGTGCACGCGTGGTGTTTACCGAAGATCTGATCACCACGGGCGGCGGCGTACTCGGAGCCGTGGAAGACGTCCGGCGGAGCGGTGGCGAAGTCGTGGGTATCGTGTCGGTGTTTGAATACGGTCTGCCTGCGGCGGACGAAGCGTTCCGCGAACATAACGTTCCACGCTGGAGTCTGTGCGACTTCGTAGCCATACTCGACGTCATGAATGCGCGTGGCGAATTGTCCAAAGAACACCGCGAAGCCGCATTGAAATGGAAGGCCGACCCCAAAAACTGGGGCAGGGAGATGGGGTTCGAGTAGCATGTCCGAAGAACCGAAACCCGAAGAAACGCAACCCGAAACCCCACCGGAAAGTCTTGTGGTGCGGCGTGTGCGAGAACAGGTTCCAGACGCGATTCTCGCCGTTTCGGAATCGCTTGGCGAGGAGACACTCGTCGTCCGCTGCGATCTGCTCCATGCGTGCATGGCGATACTCAAGTCCGACCCGGAACTCAAGTTCGACTTTTTGGCGGATATAACCGCCGTAGACCAGCTTTATCTAAACGAACAAAATCGTTTTGTCGTGGTATACCATCTCTGTGCTTATCGCGCCGGACGCCGGTTGCGTGTCAAAACGCCGCTTCCGGACGACGACCTTCGCGTGGCGTCGATATATGACCTGTGGCCCTCGGCAGACTGGCTCGAACGCGAGGTGTACGATATGTACGGGATCGTCTTCGACGGTCACCCCGACCTGCGTCGTCTGCTCATGCCGGACGATTTCGGTTCGTATCCGCTGCGCAAGGATTACCCGCTTCATGGAAAAGGTGAGCGGGACAATTTTGTGTTTTAGCACGATCAAGGAACCCTCATGAACACGGCAACGGTGGGCAGTATGGATCGGACCGATATGGAACGGATCAGGCAGGAGCGCGCCTCGTTCGAACGCGCGCCCGACATGCCTGCCGAGACGATGGTGCTCAATTTCGGTCCCCAGCATCCGGCCACGCACGGTACGCTTCACATGGTACTCGAACTGGACGGCGAGCGCGTCGTCAAAGCCACCCCGCACATCGGCTATCTGCACACCGGGTTCGAAAAGCTGGGCGAGCATCGCAGTTACAACCAGTTTGTCGCGCTGACGGACCGGATGAACTATCTGTCCCCCTTGTCGAACAATATCGGTTTTGTACATGCGGCGGAAAAACTCATAGGGATCGAGCTGACGCCCCGATGCCAGTATCTGCGCGTCGCGCTTGCCGAACTGTCGCGTATCGCCGATCATCTGGTGTGCGTCGGAACCGCCTCGCTCGACATCGGCGCGTTTACCGCGTTTCTGTACGGGTTCCGGGCGCGGGAGGTACTCTATGATCTTTTCGAAGCGGTGACCGGCACTCGGCTGACCACCAGCTTTGCCCGTGTGGGCGGGCTGCTGCGCGATGTCGGCCCCGATTTCCCGGACATGGCGCGCAACGCGGTCGCCGAAAGCCTCAAAGCTACCGAAGAAATCGACAAACTGCTTACACATAACCGTATCTGGCGTGACCGCACCGAAGGCATCGGCAGACTGAGCGCCGAAGATGCCGTCGCCTGCGGCGCGACCGGGCCTGTGCTCCGAGCCTCCGGCGTGGATTGGGATCTCCGGAAAAACGAGCCGTATCTGGTCTACGACCGTCTCGACTTCGATATTCCGATCGGCGAAAATGGCGACGTATACGACCGGTATTTAGTACGAATGGAAGAAATTCGCCAAAGCGCCCGATTGGTGCTTCAAGCGGTGGATCGTCTTCCCTCCGGCCCCGTCGGCGCGGACGCGGACCATAACGTGCTGCCGTCCAAAGACGACGTGTATCACTCGATGGAAGCCCTGATCTATCATTTCAAAATGACGATGGAAGGTCACGGACCGATTCCACCCAAAGGCGAAGCCTACGGCAGTACGGAAGCACCCAACGGTGAACTCGGCTTCTATATCGTAAGCGATGGCACGCGACATCCATACCGCGTGCGGGTGCGTCCGCCGTCGCTTCTACACTTTGCCATGTTTCCCAGACTGATCAAAGGCCACATGCTGTCCGACGTGGTAGCGGTGCTGGGCAGTCTCAACATCATCGCCGGCGAACTCGACCGGTAGCGGAACAAGACACGCATGGCGCTCGAATTTTCTCCCGAAGCCCGCAAACGGGCCGACGAAATTCTCAGCCGGTATCCGCAAGACCGCAAAAAATCGGCGGTCGTGCCGTTGCTTCATTTAGCGCAGGAAGAGTGGGGGTATGTCACCCCGGAGGCGATGGTCTGCGTAGCGGATATGATCGGATGCTCGCCGGTCAAAGTAGCTGAAATCGCCACCTTTTATCCGATGTACAACAAACAGCCGGTCGGAAAATACGAAATACACGTCTGCCATACCCTGCCCTGTGCGCTTACCGGTTGTGCGGAAGTGCTGGGGTATCTGTCCGAAAAACTCGGTCTTCAACCCGGAGAAACCGGGGAAGACAAACGATTTACGCTCAAAAAGATCGAATGTCTTGCGGCCTGCGATAGAGGACCGGTCATGCTGGTCAACAAAACGTTGTACACAAATTTGACGCCGGAAAAAATCGACGACATCCTGAAGAGTTTGGAGTAAGCGATACATGGCGGCTCCCATAAGTGTCCTGACCAAAGAACTGAGAGAGAATCCACGTCTGGCGGATATAGACGTCTATATCGCACAAGGTGGCTATAAAACCGTCGAAAAGGTGCTCAAGTCCATGACACCGGAGGATATTGTCAACGAGGTCAAAAACTCCGGTCTCAAAGGACGTGGCGGGGCGGGTTTTGCTACGGGTATGAAGTGGGGGCTGTGCGCGGAGCGGTTTCCCCTGTATCTGTGTGTCAACGGCGACGAAAGCGAACCGGGAAGTTTCAAGGACCGGCTACTCCTGGAAGGCAACCCACACCGTGTGATCGAGGGAATGATCATCACCTGTTTTGCGCTCAAGATCAACCTCGGCTATCTGTACATGCGCGGAGAGTTTTTTCAAATCATCGACCAGATGGAAGCTTGTTTGAAACAAACAAAAGCGCATGGGTTTTTAGGCAAGGACATTCTCGGCACCGGTTTCGATCTGGAGTTGTATCCGCAAGCTGGCGCGGGTGCGTATATCTGCGGCGAAGAGACCGGGCTTATCGAGTCGCTCGAAGGCAATCGGCCTTATCCCCGGCTCAAACCGCCGTTTTTTCCGGCCGCCATCGGGCTGTGGGGACAACCCACCATCGTCAACAACGTAGAGACGATGGCGCAGGTCGAACGCATACTCGACATGGGGGCGGAGGCGTACAAGCAGATCGGGAGCGCGGACAGCACAGGCCCGCGTCTGTTTGGGATGTGTGGTCATGTAAAAAAGCCGGGCATATACGAATACGACTCTACCGTCACCATTCGGGAGCTTATCTACGACGTCGCAGGCGGCATACCCGGCGACCGGAAACTCAAAGGCGTCATTCCGGGCGGTATTTCCGCGCCGATTCTGACCCCGCTCGAAATCGACGTGCCGGCGGAGTTTGGTGCGATGGGCAAGATAGGCACGATGGGCGGGACCGGCGGCATGATCGTCATGGATGAAACGACCAGCATAGTGGATGCGTTGCTCAACGCTTCCTCGTTTGCCCGCCATGAGTCGTGCGGACAATGTACCCCTTGCCGCGAAGGCGTCCCATGGATGAACGACATCCTGCGCCGGATCAAGGAAGGAAAAGGTCGCTCCGAAGATCTCGAGCTGTTGCTGGATATCTGCGTGCAGATTCACGGGCGAACCGTGTGCGTATTCGGACAGGCGCCCGGTGTATGGCCCGTTCGTACGATGATCGTAAAATACTGGCCCGAATTCAAAGCCTGTATAGACCAGAAACGGCTTGTCGTACTGCCGGTTGACGAATCGTATCTCAAACCTGACCAGTACGAGTTTGTGCCCCCTGTTCCGGGCAATTTCCGACTGAAACCCGAAGCTGTAGCGGCGGCAGGCGGATGACCGTCGCCCGTCATATCGTATCCACACAACCGCCACAAAACGGCAGGATGTCATGGCTACCATAACCATAGACGACAAGGAATATACGGTTCCCGACGGCAAAAATCTCGTGGATGCTGCCGCCGAAGTAGGGGTAGACATCCCGCATTTCTGCTATCATCCGGGATTGCGCCCCGACGGTAACTGCCGCATGTGTTTGGCGGAAATGGAAATCCGTCCCGGACAATACGGGTTGATTACCTCGTGCAACACCCGTGTCAAAGACGGAATGAAAATCAAGACCGATACCCCACAGGCGTTGTCAAACCGCAAGGGGGTCATGGAGTTTTTTCTGCTCAATCATCCGCTCGACTGTCCGTGGTGTGATCAGGCGGGCGAGTGCCGGTTGCAGGACTATTCCTTTGCGCACGGGAGGTCGGAGAGCCGTTTTGTCGAAACCAAACGGGTTCCGCCCAAAAAAGACCTCGGTTCCCATATCGTTCTGTTTACCACGCGCTGTATCCTGTGTCAGCGTTGCACCCGGTTTTGCGACGATATTGCCGGAACTTCCGAACTTGGCATCGTTCAGATGGGTTCCAAATCCGAAATATCGACTTTTCCGGGCCGACCGCTCGACAATAAAATGTCGGGCAATGTCGCGGATATATGTCCTGTAGGCGCGTTGGTGACAAAGGACTTTCTGTACAAACCTCGTATCTGGCATTACGAAAAAGTGGATACCCTCTGCACGGGGTGTTCTTCGGGTTGCAACATCACGCTGGAGGTGATGGGGCAAAAGATATACCGTATCCGTCCCCGTACCAATCTCGAAGTCAACCAGTACTGGATGTGCGACGATGGGCGTTTTGGATATCACGCATGGCAGGATGTAGACCGGCTCAAGACGCCGCTAAAGCGCGTCGGAGACAAACTGGAGCCGACCACGTGGCCGGAGGCCGTCCGTATCGCGGTGGAAGGGCTGTCGGCGGAGGGCGGATCGCAAACGGCGGTCGCTGGTTCTCCGATGGCTACGAACGAGGAAAACTATCTGCTTAGAAAACTGGCGCATCTTGCGCTCAAAACCTCGCACATAGGACTGCATCGCAAACCCGCGGGCGAGACGTGGGTATCGAAAAGCGGTTTCCGGATCGAAGGCGACAAGTCGCCCAATGCGCGGGGCGCGGCAGCCATGCTGGGCGCGGAAGATATGCAGACGGTTTTTGACGGCATCGAGACCGGGACCGTAAAACGGCTGTATCTGCTTGGTGGTGACATCGAGCGGGCGCTTTCCGAAACGGAGCGGGCCACCCTAGGAAAACTCGATTTTCTGTTGGTACAAGACGTATCACGTTCGGAACTTGTAGCATTAGCGCATGTCGTATTGCCCGGCGCGATTGCCTTTGAAAAAAATGGCACGATGACGCACGTAGGCGGACGGGTTCAGCGGCTCGCCGCTGCTTTTCCGCAACCCGGGGGTGCGCGGATGGACAGCGACATCATACATTACATAGGCAGACAACTAGGCGCAGACATGGGAGCTTCCGATCCACAGACGATTTTTGATGAAATCGCCGGTCAGATCGAAGGATACGCAGGTTTGAACTATGAGACGATCGGAAAATCGGGAGCCATGACGCGCGGCGCCGGTTCTTCCGAGGCAGCAGGAGGCTGACGATCATGGACCCCTTGGTGCTTGAAAGTCTTATAGCGCTTGCCAAGATAGGCGTTATTGTCGGCGCTGTGTTTACGATCGTCGCGTATCTGTCGTTTGCCGAACGAAGGGTCAGCGCAATCATACAAGACCGGTACGGTCCAAATCGGGTGGGGCCATTTGGTCTGCTTCAGCCGTTGGCAGACGGCATCAAGTTTATGTGGAAAGAAGAGTTTATCCCCGCCAACGCGGACCGAAAACTGTTTATTCTTGCGCCGATTCTGATTCTGGTTCCTTCTTTGTTGACCTTTGCCGTGATACCGGTCGGCGGAGAAATTACCCTTCCGGCCCAGTCGATTCTTGGCGTTCAGATTCCCGCTATCACCACCTCGCTTCAGCTTATCGATTTGAACGTCGGTATTCTCTATATCCTTGGTATGACCTCGATCGCCGTGTATGGCATTGCGCTCGGAGGATGGAGCGCCAACAACAAGTATGCGCTACTCGGCGGCATCCGGTCGTCAGCGCAGATGATCAGCTACGAACTGTCGCTCGGGCTTTCGATCGTCGGCGTGCTCATGCTCACGGGGTCGCTCCAGATGAGCCAGATCGTAGCCGGGCAGGATGATTTTTTGAGTTGGAACATTTTCCGTCAGCCGCTTGGTTTTATGCTGTTTATGGTGGCGGCGTTTGCGGAAAACAACCGGCTTCCTTTCGATCTGGTCGAGTGCGAGCAGGAACTGGTAGGGGGGTATCATACCGAGTACAGCAGTATGAAATTTTCGATGTTCATGATTGCCGAATACGCCAACATGACGGCGGCGTCAGCGATGATGACAACGCTGTTTTTCGGTGGATGGCACATGCCGTTCGAAGACCTGCTGACCCCGCCTCTGTCCACGCTTTATCAGGTAGGCGGGTTTGCTTTGAAAACGGGGTTCTTTCTGTTTTTCTATATCTGGGTCAGATGGTCGTTACCGCGTTTTCGCTACGACCAGTTGATGGGTATCGGCTGGAAAGTATTGTTGCCGCTGGCATTGGTTAACGTGGCCGTTACCGGCGTCGTCATGCTGTTTGTCAAATAACCCAACCGCCTTTCGGGGATCGGGAGACATAAAATGGCTATCGTGGTAAAAGCACGCAAAATGACCCTGATGGAACGCATCTACTTTCCGGCCATCATCAAGGGGCTTTTGCTAACGTTGGCCCACATGTTCAAGAAAAAAACAACGTTGTTGTTTCCGGAGGTGAAGAAGGTACTGCCGTTTGGTTATCGCGGGGCGCACCGACTAAACAAAGACGAGCAGGGGCGTGTCAAATGTGTGGCGTGCGAGATGTGCGCGGTAGCGTGCCCCGCGCATTGCATCACCATCGAGGGCATGGAAAGCGGGTGGGACGACCGAGAGAAAATCCCCCGCACCTTTCAGATCGACATGTTGCGCTGTATTTTCTGCGGCATGTGCGTAGAAGCCTGTCCGGAAGACGCCATCGACATGACAAACAACATCGACCTTGTGGCAACGACCCGCGAGGAGATGATCTGGGACAAAGAAAGGTTATTGACCAACTACGAGCGTACGCGGGACCAGAACGGAACGCTTGGGCAGTCGCTTCGGGGCGGACTGATTTCGTTTACCCGTCCGCGTGGTCATCTCCTCACCCCGCCGGGAAAACACTGATGGAATTATTTTTCTTTTTCTTTTTCGCCCTCGTGGCTGTCGGAAGCGGCATTGCCATGATCGTGCAGCGAAACCCGATCTACAGCGTACTGTTGCTTATCATGGTCATGGTGTCGCTGGCCGGCTTGTTTTTGATGCTGAATGCGCAGTTTGTAGCGATCATCCAGATTGTAGTGTACGCCGGGGCCATCATGGTGCTGTTTTTGTTTGTCGTCATGCTGCTTAACCTGAGTCGTGAAGAAGGCGGCGCGTTCCGGATTCAAAAACCCGTTGCAGGCGTGCTGGCCGTCTTGCTTCTCGTTCCGATCGGGACCATGATTTCTTCGACGGTCCTGCCCGACACATACACACAAATAGGCGAGAGTCCGTTGGGTTTGGGAGAAGTCGAACAGATAGGAAGCCTGCTGTTTACCAGGTATCTCCTTCCCGCAGAGATCGCCGCCGTGTTGCTGTTGATCGCCATCGTCGGCGCTGTGGTGCTTACCCGAAAGGGCGTAATCGTCAGCCGGGATTGACAACGATCGTTTTACAACCGTTTTACGGAAAGAATATGGTTCCCGTATCCTACTATCTCATACTCAGCGCCGTTCTTTTTCTTACGGGCGCAGTCGGTTTCATGATCCGCCGCAACGCCATCATCATGCTCATGAGCATCGAGTTGATGCTCAACGGCGCCAATCTCTCGTTTGTCGCTTTTGCGCGTCAGTTTGGCATGTCGGACGGTCATATCTATGTGTTTATCGCGATTACCATTGCCGCCGCCGAAGCTGCCATCGGTCTTGCGCTTGTTATTTTGCTGTTTCGTAACCGGGGCACTGTAAACATAGACGAAGTAAAAACATTGCGTTGGTAGACCAAAAGGCGGCGAAAAAGCCGCCTTTTTTCCGGAGCACCGTATGTCCGAAGCGTTTGGTCACGTTTGGATGATCCCGGCTCTTCCTCTTGCCGGAACGCTTTTCAATCTGTTTTTCAACCGTAGCAATCGGTTGGCTGGCTGGGTCGCCAGCGCGTCGGTGGGGGTGGCATTTCTTATCGCCGCCAGCGTGTTTTTTACGTTGACCGGATTGCCCGAAGACGCCCGATCCATCGAAGTGATCGTCTATTCGTGGATTACGTCCGGAAAATTTTCGGTAGACGTCGGTTTTCTGATCGACCCGCTTTCGGTCGTCATGATGTTGGTCGTAACAGGGGTAGGATTTCTGATCCACCTGTATTCCATCGGCTATATGGCCAAAGACCCGGATGTGATCCGCTTTTTTACCTATCTGAATCTGTTTACGTTTTCCATGTTGCTGCTGGTCATGGGCAACAACTTTTTGCTGATGTTCGTAGGGTGGGAAGGCGTGGGGCTGTGTTCGTATCTTTTGA
>VGJU01000124.1 GCA_016867335.1 Candidatus Zixiibacteriota bacterium
TCTCTTCGGCATCTTCACGGTTTCCCACAAAGTAAAAGGAGAAGCCATAGATGCGCTGTTGATATCGATCGACAAGCTTTTTAAAGGCTCGCATAGCCGGTCACGGGTCAAGGGGGTCATTTACAGGCAGTGACGTATGCTGACGCCGGAATGTTGCAGGCATGACGCAAAAAGTTACGCTCGATTTGCCGAGTTATCCGGTTTGACTTCGTTTCCGGCTAAAATGTTCTGGAGCGATGGTCGCCTTCATCAAAGCCTGCAGACTGTTCACCGGACAGTCTGCAGGCTTCATCTCTTACAAAAGGTCCCTAATCATGCACCCCTTTGAGAATCTCGTAGTGCCCGAAGACAGTATCGGCATCCACTGGTTTGGTCAGAGCACGTTTGGGTTGAAACACCCGGACGGAACCATTCTTCAAGTCGATCCTTACTATCCCTTGGACCGTCCTGCCGACGTATTTGTGCATGGCCGTCCACCGCTTGAGGAGTCCACGCTTAGGACCGACTTCGTGATTCTGACGCACGATCATCTCGACCACACCTATATGCCGTCGCTCGCAAAAATCGACGCCGCGTATCCGCAGGTCCGGTATGTGGGGCCACCGGAAAGCGTGGCACGGATGACGACCAACGGGATTCCGCAAAACCGGATCACGACGATCAGCGCCGGGCAGACGACGACCGTCGGATCCGTACATGTCCACGCCGTATGGTCCAAACTGCCTGGAGGCATCCCTTCGGACAACATCGCGCCGCCGGACGTGCAACATCTCGGATACGTGCTCGAAATCGGCAAGGTACGGGTCTATGTTTCGGGTGATCCCGTCCATACCTTTGCCGACCACGAGGAATTGCTCGCGCCGGTGCGCAAACTCAAGCCGCATATCGGTTTTTTGACCAACCATCCCAACGAGGGTGAGTTTCCGTTTTTTAACGGTTCGACTCGAATCGCCGTCTCACTCGGACTCGATACGGCGGCTCCCTCGCATTATCAGTGTTTCGTGTCGCGGAACTACGATCCGCACGAGTGGGCGGCAGGACTTCCGGCAGGTGGTCCCAAACCCTTGATCATCGGATACAATCAGTCCTCCATCTATCGTTGTCCGGAGTAGATAGGGCTTGTCTGGACCGTCGGCCTGCTGTACAATGGCAGAAGTCGCCGCAAATCGTCACAAAACGAAAACCCGTTTGTCGCCAACGTTTTTTGGGTAACCACAAGGGTTGCCCGAACAGGAGACGTTATTTCATGTCGTCCGAATACCCGACTTATGCAGACATCGGTGTTCGCCCCCTGATCAACTGTTGGGGGTCGCTTACGATTTACGGTGGTTCGCTGATGTTGCCGGAGGTACGTCAGGCCATGGCCGAGGCTTCGCGGGCTTATGTGCATCTGGACGAGCTGATGGAAAAGGCGGGCAGTCGGATTGCAGAACTTATGGGCAGCGAGTTTGCGCTCGTCACGAACGGGTGTGCGGCGGCGCTGTGTCAGGTCACCGCCGGATGCGTGGCGGGAGCCGATCCGGACAGGATAAAACGGCTTCCGGATACGACGGGGATGAAAAACGAGGTAATCTCGCTCAGGTCGCATCGGCACGTCTACGACCATGCGATCCGGATGGTAGGCATACGCATTGTAGAGGTGGAGGGCGGGGAGTCGATGCGTGCTGCCTTTAACGAACGAACGGCGTTGGTATCCGTGTTTGGCGATGTGGCCGGAAAAACGGAGATGACGTTGCCGGAGATTGCGGAGATGGCGCAGGCGCATGGGGTTCCCGTGCTTGTGGATGCGGCGGCGGAGCGACCCGACACGCCCAACCGGTATTTGACTGAAGGGGCGGACGCGGTGGCATACAGCGGTGGTAAATGTCTGCGCGGTCCTCAGTCGTCCGGGCTTGTGCTCGGACGACGCGATCTGCTTTGGGCCGCTTTTATGAACGGCGCCCCCCACCACTCGCTTGGTCGCCCGATGAAGGCCAGCAAGGAAGAGGTTATGGGATTGCTGGCCGCTGTAGAGCAGTGGGTAAAACGCGACCATGCGGCGGAATGGAAGACATGGGAAGGGTATCTCAAAACCATCTCCGATGCGGTTTCCGGCATCCCGGCGGTGGAGACGTCGATCCGGTTGCCGGGGCGGTCCAATGTTGCGCCCGTGCTGGAGATTCGGTGGGACCGCGACCGGATTCCGCTTTCTCCCCAACAGGTCGCCGGCGAGATGTCTAAAGGCGATCCTCGTGTCGAGATGCCGTCCGGCGAACACGGGGTTTCGGTGATGCCCTATATGCTCGAACCCGGTGAGGATGCGCTCGTAGCCGGTCGTCTTTGCGATGTCCTCAGCCGCGTGGTAAAGTAAGCCGATGTCCCTGCCTGTCGTTTTTATCCCCGAATACATAGACAAAGCCGGTAAGGACCTGCTGACGGCCCGCTATCGGTGTATCGCGCCGTGGTTTGGCGGCGCGGCGAGGCTTGACGCGCCCCGCGAAGATGCGATGCGTAGCCATCTCTACGAGGCGGATGCGGTCATCGTGCGCGTTTTTACGATTTCCGCCGACGATATGCGCCGCGCCGAAAATCTCAAGGTCGTGGTCAAACACGGTGTTGGGTTTGACAACATAGACGTTGCGGCGGTCACGGCACGCGGGATTCCCGTGGCGTATACACCCACCGGCAACACCAACGCGGTCGCCGAACATGCGATGGCGCTGATGCTCTCGCTTATGCGCCGCATCGTGCCGGCCGGCGAGGCGCTACGCGCCGGAAGATTTGCCGACCGAAACGATTTTCAAGGCGAAGAACTCGAAGGAAAAACGCTCGGCATCGTCGGGGTGGGCCGTATCGGGTCTTTGGTGGCTCGGAAGGCCGCGTTTGGATTCGGAATGAACGTCATTGCCTTTGATCCGTATGTGAGTCCTGAGCGATACGACGGGCCGGCTGTACTCACCGATTTCGAAACGGTCATGAAAACGGCGGATATCGTTACTTTCCATGTGCCGTTGACCCGAAAAACTCGGCGTATGGTCGATGCAAGGACGCTGGCGTTTGTGCGACCGTCCTGCCGTATCGTCAACACGTCGCGGGGGGGTGTCATCGCCCAAGAGGCGCTGACAGAAGCGCTGCACGACGGGCGCATTGCCGGTGCGGCGCTCGACGTCTTTGAAGAAGAGCCGATCCCGCCCGATCATCCGCTGTGTCGTCTACCCAATGTGGTGCTTACCCCGCATATCGGGGGACTTACGCAGACCGCGATGCGGCGTACGGCGCTTTTGGCAGCACAAGCCGTCATCGATGCGCTCGAAGGCCGAACACCGGAGTATATCGTAAATCAACCGTAAAGGAGACCGTCTTATGGACATCGTACGCGATCGTCTCTGGATATGGGGACACGAAGCAGGAAGCCACGACCGATCGTGGAACACACCCGCCCCATCCCGTATGACACCGGCGGAGGGCGCTTTTTATCTCGGTACGCCCAACTTGATCATGGTTCGCTACGACGACAAACCGGAACCGCCGTACGTCCAGTATGCCTGGTCGTTTAGACCGCTCAAACAATTTGTCTGGTCCATCGTCGGCGCCGCCGGAGTGACGTCCGAGGATGAAATCGAGCAGACTTTGCTCTTGGCAAAGACGTTTCCCAACATGACCGGCGTCATGATGGACGACTTTTTCCGGGCGGAGCCGGACGCCGGCGGCGCATTGACGCCGGAGCGTCTCGCCGAAATCCGCAAACGATTGGTCGTCGGCGACAAGCGGCTTGACCTTTGGGTGGTGCTGTATCAGTATCAACTCGATTTTCCGATCCGTGACCATTTAGACCAATGGGATGTTATTACCTACTGGACGTGGCAGGCCCCCGATTTGTGGCGGCTGGAGCAGGATTTCGCCCGTCTGGAGGAGCTTACACCGGGCAAGCGCAAGATATTGGGTTGTTATATGTGGGATTACGGCAATTCGCGTCCTATCGGAACGGGGGTCATGCGGCATCAGTGCGAATTGGCGCTGCATTGGCTCAAAGGAGGACGTATCGAAGGCATCATCTTTTTGGCAAGTTGTATTTGCGACCTCGACATCGAGGCCGTGGAATGGACGCGTGACTGGATCGCCAAGGTGGGAGATCGGCCCATCGGATAATGGAGAGGGTATGAACGACATCGAGAAATACGAATTCGACCGCGTGGGCTATATCGTCATCCGCAACTTGCTCACGCCCCGTAAGACCGCTTCGCTTTCCGCCGCGATCGACGAACTGGAAGCACACGCGCTTGCTCATTTGCACGATCCGCCGCGCAAAGTGGCGGCATGGGGGCCGGAGTATCACCACGACGTAGCGCGCGGCTATTACGCCAGCGGAGAGAAGGCGGAAGGCAAAACCCTCATGATCGAGGATTTCTGGAACGCCGACCCACGTTTCGATGTGCTGGTAAATCACCCGGAGACCATGAAATACATCCGGGGGATCGTACAGGGCCGCGCCACGATCAACAACTCCGAAATCCGTATTCGCTATCGTGGCAATGCTACGGGCACGCACGGCGGAACCCGCACCTCCGACCGCAAATACCGGTACGAGTTTACCGCAAAAGGCATCGACTGCGGCATGGTCCGTATGATTTATTTCGTACACGACGTGTCGAACGATCAGGGCGCTTTTTGCGTCGTTCCGGCGAGCCACAAAACCAACCTGAGTTGTCCGTACGGGAACAACCCCGACGACGAGCCGGGCATGGTCGGGCTTGAGGTAAAGGCGGGTGATGGCATCTTGTTTACTGAAAACCTGCGACACGGAGGGCTGACCAACCGATCGGATCAGGTCAGAAAGACCCTTCACGTGGGGTATGGTCCGTTTTGGATGATGTCGCAGAACATCGCCACGATGGACGAGCCTCAATATATTACCGAAACGACGCTGGCGCGGTGGGATGTGGGGCAACGCGCGTTGTTTCAGGCATGGCCGAGGACGTTGGAATAACCTCTGTCGCGGAAGCGGAAAGAAAGGGACAAACGCTGGAAATCATAGACCATCTTATAGAATTTTTTCACCGACTTTCTTCGCTCGACGATCTGATCCGGTGGGGCGGTTACGTGGGGTTGGCATGTATCATATTTGCGGAAACCGGTCTGCTGGTCGGGTTTTTTCTTCCGGGAGATTCTCTGCTTGTCACGGCCGGACTGTTTGCCGCCAAAGGCGATCTCGACATTACTACGCTCAATGTGCTCCTGTCCGCCATGGCGATCATCGGGGACACGGTAGGGTATGCCATCGGGGCCAAAGCCGGACCTAAACTGTTTACACGCGAAAAATCACTGTTTTTTGCAAAGGACCACCTGCTTCGGACCAAGATGTTTTACGAAAAATACGGGGGCAAGACCATCGTCATTGCCCGTTTTGTGCCACTGATCCGAACTTTTGCGCCGGTGGTGGCCGGAGTGGGGCAGATGGAGTACCGACGGTTTGTCGCGTACAACGTATTCGGTGGGATCGGGTGGGTGTTTAGCATGACCATGACCGGCTATCTGCTGGGGCGTCTCATCCCGGATATAGACCAACACATCAGCAAGGTGGTCATCGTTGTAGTCATCCTGTCTATTCTGCCGGGGGTGATCGAGTTTTTCCGCGAGCGACGAGCACGTGGATTGAAGGGACAGGTTTGAATCGGGCTTTTGGAGTCTGTCTCACTGCACCGTGGTTTTGTATGTGAAGATGGCTACGTGTACGGTTGTATTAAAGAGAGATTTTCCTACCAAATCGTTTCCATAGATTTCGTCGGCGTTTTAGTTTTGTATCGCCGTTTTGTATGGACCTCCCTGCAAGGAGCCGTCATGCCATGAGTGCTCTTCCGATCATGATCGTGGTGCTTTGCCTGTTGGCCATCGCCTATCGGTATTACAGCGCCTTTCTCGCTGCGCGCGTCTGTATGTTGGACGATCTGGCGGAGACGCCCGCGCACCGGCTAAACGACGGGCACAACTATCATCCTACGAGCAAGTGGGTGCTGTTCGGGCATCACTTTGCCGCTATCTCCGGGGCTGGGCCGCTGATCGGTCCGGTGCTGGCGGCACAGTTCGGTTTTTTACCGGGACTGATCTGGCTGGTCGTCGGGGTCGTGCTGGCCGGGGCCGTGCAGGACTTTTTGGTGATGGTCGCCTCCACTCGGTTTAACGGACGCTCGCTCGCCGAAATCGCACATCACGAAATGGGACCGATAGGCGGACTGGCAGCGGGTATCGCTATCTTGTTCGTGCTGATCATCGCGCTGGCCGGGTTGGGTATCGTGGTCGTCAACGCGCTGAGCGAAAGCGCATGGGGAACGTTTACCATTGCCACTACGATCCCTATAGCGCTGGCGATGGGGTTGTATATGTACCGCATCCGGCGTGGCAAGATTGTGGAAGCTACGGTGCTCGGCATCATCGGACTTTTGGCCGGGGTCGTCCTCGGACGCTATATCCCGGACTCGTCGCTGGCCGGGATTTTTACGTTGAGCCGCGAAAACATCACCTTTGCCATGATGGCCTACGGCTTTCTCGCGTCCGTCCTACCGGTGTGGCTGTTGCTCCTGCCACGCGATTATCTGTCGTCGTTTATGAAAATCGGCACCATCGCCCTGCTTGTCGTAGGCGTCATCGTCGTCAACCCGACGCTCAAGATGCCGGCGCTGACCGACTTTATTTCCGGCGGCGGTCCGATCATTCCGGGACCGATTTTCCCCTTTGTGTTTATCACCATCATGTGCGGCGCGGTGTCCGGGTTTCATGCTCTTGTAGCCTCCGGAACCACGTCCAAGATGATCTCGAAGGAAACGCACTGCCGGACCATCGGATATGGAGCCATGCTGATCGAAGGGTTGGTCGGCGTGGTCGCGCTGATCGCCGCGTGTAGCCTTGGTCCTGGCGACTATTTTGCCATCAATACCCCACCGGCCAAATTCCAGACGCTTCAACTGTCCGGATACCACATCGAAGAACTACCGGTGCTCGAGCAGGAGATCGAAGAAAAAGTAGAAGGCAGAACAGGCGGGGCGGTTTCGCTGGCCATCGGGATGGCGAAAATTTTTAACAGCCTGCCCGGCGTTTCCGGGCTTCTGGCGTATTGGTATCATTTTGCGATCATGTTCGAGGCGCTGTTTATCCTTACCACCATAGATGCCGGAACCCGTATCGCACGGTTTGTTTTTCAGGAATTTCTCGGCAAGGTATACGCGCCCATGGCGCGTAAAGACTGGATTCCGGGCAGCATGATCTCCTCCGCGCTGGTCGTAGGCGGATGGGGATACTTTATCTATACCGGCAGCATCAATACGATCTGGCCCATGTTCGGCATCGCCAATCAACTGCTGGCCGTGATCGGGCTGGCCGTCGGAACCACGATCATTCTCAACTACGGTCGTGCCAAGTACGCATGGATCACGGCGATTCCCATGACCTTTGTCACGATCACGACCACCACGGCGGCCTACCAACTGATCACGACCGTCTTCTGGCCGCTGACCCATCTGCAAGACAATCCGGGCGAGGTCTTTCGCGGCTATCTGGATACCGTGCTAACGGTCATCATGATGACATGTCTGGCTGTGTTTATGGTGACGGCCGTGCAGAAGTGGCGGCGCACGCTAAACGCTCCGCCGCAGGATACGTTTGCGTCTCCGGAACCCGAAACGGTCCCCCAACGGTAGAACGGATCGGCAAGGGATAGGATAAAGACCTGTCCCTATCGCGCCCCTTCTGTTACTTGCCGATGTAGACGCCATTCTGCCGCGTCGTCGAGACGAGACAGCGTATACCCCGCGTACCGCCGCTGTAGCGCCAATTGGACAAGGTAGTCGGCAAGATGAGGGTTGTACGCCAGCACGGGTCCTTGAAGATTCGTACCAAACACGTTGCGGTTGCGGCATCCTTCGGTCGGGTCTTCCCCGTTGTTGCCGTGACCGAGGATACGCCGCCCCAGCGGAGTGGCGGTACGTCCGAGATACGTCTTCCCCGAATGCCGTTCGATGCCGGTCATGACGCCGGGTGAAAGCCAGCCGCATTCCACGACGATAGACCCGACCATCGGGGCGTCGCTTTCACGTGTCCATACATCCAGCAGTCCGACCCCCGGTATTCTTTTTCCTTCGGGCGTCTCTAAATATCTTCCACAGAGCGGATACGCCCCACCGGTGGCAAAGATCACCACCTCGCGTATGGCGGTCTCGCGGAGCACGCGCGCTCTGGTCTGTTGCAAGTCCTCGGCGACGGTCGCCCGTATCGCCCAGTCCTCGCCGCCGCCGAACAACATTAGATCGAAAGTCTCGGCGTCGAAAGACACCCCGGAAGACAAGTCGGTCGTCTGTGTCTCGATGTTGCGCCAGCGACAACGGTTGACGACCGTCGTGAGGTTGCCGTAATCCCCGTTTATCGGCATCTGATCCGGGTACAATACCCCAACATGGAGCACGACGTCCTGCATCAGCCTATTTCCCCGAGCGCGGCGAGTTCCTGACGAAGTTCGAACATGGCGGCGTCGGTAGCCAGCACATGGAGCCGTTCGCCTGGCGGCGTATGGCGCATGGCGTGATGAAACGCCTCGGAGGCGTCGGCAAGCACGCCGGACACCTCCACACCGGCGTGCTTGAGCCGGACGGCCATCTGCAACGCTCCTGTTCCGGCCACATAGACCGAGGCCGTTCGCGCAGAAAGCCTCTCCAACTCCGCTTCCCACACCCATGACAGATCGAATCCATTTTCCACCGCCTCGTCTGTCAGAAACAGGTATCTGCCGGGTCGAGAAGCGGCAAGGGCGGTCCGCACGGACTCGTTGAGTGAGGTGGGGTTTTTGATAAGCAAAAGATGCGCCTGCCGGTCGCTGATCGTCAACGTCTCGCCTCTTCCGGGTGACGGCGGCGCGGTTTCCAGTCCCTTACGGATCACGGCGGGGTTTATGCCGAGCGCGATAGCGGCGGCGGCGGCGGCCACCGCGTTGTATATGGCAGGGAGTCCGGGTATTTTGAGCCGCACGTCGAGCGGGCCGGACGGCGTGATAATGCGAAAACGCGATTCCTCTGCGCCCGCGTCTATATGGATCGCATAGACCGTGGGCATGGGGCGTTCCCAGCCACACCCCTCGCAACGGTAGTCGCCAAGGTGTGACAGAGAAACAAGGCGGTACGAGATCGGTGTGTGACAGCGGTGGCAGCGTATATACTGCGTCAGTCGGGAGGCGATGCGCAGTTTTTCATCTTCGACGCCAAAATAGACGATGCGTGGAGGAACGGTCCGCACAAAGCCGCCACACAGCGTAGGATCGTCGGCATTGACCAGCAGGGTCTGACCGGGTGTCATAGCGGCAAAGACGTGCTGCCACTCTTGGGTGACGCCTTCCGCACCACCGGGAAAAAAGATACCGTCCGGGTACAGGTTGGTCAGGGCTACGATTTTGGGAGCGCATGCCTCGACGGCCTGACGAAGCAGGTCTTCGTCAAACCCAAAGATACCGTAATCCGCCCGAAGGTTCCCGTTAGTGTTTGCGGCGTCTACGAGCGCGGTGGCAAACTCCTCCAACGACCCGGTCCCCAACGCCGTGTGCAGAGGTTCGTGTCCTGCCTGACGCAGTATGTTGGCCAGAAAATGCCCCGAAGCGGTTTTGCCGTTTACCCCTGAAAATACGATGGAACCGCGTTTGAGTTGCCGAGCAAGGTCTATGGCGACACGCGGCCATACCGAAGCGATAAGCGAACCGGGGGGTACGCGACCTCGCGTGAATTCGAAGGCGTCGGCGGTGCGAGAGAGCGACTTGTCGATCGCCAGAGCAGCAAGACGAAGAAAACGCATCGCGCTATCTCTTTTCCCATTCCCGGAACGACGCCATCTGATCTGTCATCAGAAAATAGTGCGTAGCCATATCGTTTGTCGGATTTTCCCTGAGCGCCCCGACAAAGTGTTCGCGCGCGGCCTCATAGTTCCCTCTGTGATAATGCGCGCGAGCGATCTGAGTAATAATTTCGTCGATCGCCACGCCGTCCGGCGTTTCGAGCTTGTTTTTCCGATTGGCCAGCGCCAGCATGAAACAGTTGAACGCTTCTTCGTAGCGTCCCACCACAAGCGCGGCACGCCCCAATTTGAGCAGACAAGCCTCGTCGGAAGGCGCACGAGCGAGCGCCTTGTACAGATAAACAAAAGTGCTGTCGAATGTTTGTGGGGTAAAGACGGTATGTAAGGCCCGTTGCGCATCGTAATGCATCTCGGCGTAGCTTTCCAAACTGCGCGCGTCGGTTTCGTCAAACGTTTCACGGTACAACCTCAGCGCCTCTCCATAGTTTTTGCGTTTCAGACTCCACTCCGCAAAAGTCTGTTTGATCTTCCGGTCCTCCGGCACGAGCGACAAATACGCAGACATAAGCGGATACACGATCGCCTCGCGCCCCGTGTGCCGGGTCTGAAACAGTTCGGCCAGTCGTTTGAGCCGGGTCGCGTCGAGCGGATGGTTCCGGAGATAGGCATGAAGAAGCAGGGACTCTCCCTGTGTATAACGCTCGTCGAATTCGTTGATACGGTTGGAAAACGCATTGGTAAAAAACGCCAGCGGCGCACGATACTCTATAATCGGGCGATAATCGGTGTTGATCGCCCCGATCGCCGTGATTTTGGGGACATTTTCCGGGCTGATCATCTGAAAGGAACGCAGATCGGCAACGTCGTACATGCCGATGCTTTCCAGCTCTTCTTTTACGGCAGGAAGCGCGAATTTTTCAGCCATCCGTCCAAAATCCGGTGCGATCCGCGTCTGCGCGCCTACCATGAGGATGTCGGTGGCGTTGCCCTGAAAGATATACAGATACGGAAAAACCTCGCGAAACGTCCGCACCGCAGTCGCCACAACCTCGTCGCTTACTTCGTAGGTGTGAAACCACTGCACCACCAAGCCATCCGGTTTGAGCGTCTGCGCCATGTCCCGGAAAAACTCGATCGAATACAGGTTGCCTATGCCCGCCATCCATGGGTTGGACGGTTCGATGATGACGATGTCGTATTGTTGTCGTGTCGTGTTGATGTAGGTTTTGGCGTCTTCCACGATAAGACGCAATCGCGGGTTGTCGAGCGCATTGCGGTTGTACGGGCCGAACAACCGGGCGGCTTCGGCCACACCGGGCGATATTTCGATGCAATCCACCTGCCTGACCGGATGCGTCAGCGCCGACCCTGCGGTCATGCCGCTTCCCAAGCCGATGATCAGCACGTCGTTGGCCCGGTCTTTGAGCATCAAGGGAAGCTGGGCCAGCAAAAGCTGTGTCGGGCGATCGGTGTCGGACGAAGCGTCTACCTTGCCGTTTACGGCGAGACTGAGACGGGTTTTTTTCTCGGCGTTTGTTTGACGCAGCACGGCGACCGTCGCGCTCAGATCTTCCTGAAAATACACGACCTCTTCTTTTTTGACAGACTCACGCGCATAGGCTTCAAGGCTGGCCGGGGGGGCTTCCCGGTTTCGGAATACACCGAGCGCAAAACGAGCCGGGTTCCACGAGGGAATCAAAAGCGCGTATATCGCCATTACACCAACCAGGATGCCCACCGGAACCGTCCGCCAGCGATCGGACGGGCGATCGGGCGTCTGCCACAGCACGGCAACGGCGATAAGCAGGTTGAGCAAAAAGGCGATCTCCAAGCTGTGT
>VGJU01000125.1 GCA_016867335.1 Candidatus Zixiibacteriota bacterium
GAGCTGCAGGTTGCACAACTTTCCGAACGCTTCCGGAGTCTTATCACGACCATCGGAGACCCAAGATAAACCGCCGCGCCCATAAGGGGTTGTAGAACAATACGGCACGAAAGAAAATGCCACATGCAGGATTTTGTCACCGCCGACGAAACGGATCATTATCTGATCGACTATCTGTTTGATCTTAACGGGTATCTGATCCTTAAAAAAGCGGTCGGCGCGGAGGATCTGGCCGAGATGAACCGCTGGGTGGACGACCATTGGGACTACGTTGAAGGCAAACGACGCGGGCATGACCGTGCCGATACAGGGGCATGGATCGGGCATGTGGAGACGCACACCTACAGCGGCACGGACGGCTGCAATTTCCAGAATATCGTGGAAGGCGGCCCGGTTTTTCGCCGACTGATCGACTATCCGGCGTGGATACACCTCTTTCTCCGGTGGATCAACCCTATCAACGGCGTATCCATACACGAAAACTTGCTCAACGTGCGCGGCAAGGGTGGGTATATCGGCATCCATGGCGGTGGGGCGCTACCCTTGTGTTATCTGACGTTCCGTCAGGAAAATACCGGCGAATGGATGGTGGGGCAGATCAACGTGATCACCGCGCTACAACCCATCGGGCCGGGGGATGGCGCGACCACGCTTATCCCCGGCAGTCACAAGTCCGCCATACGTCACCCCAAACTGACCGAACAGGGCTATCGGAGCGACGACGCCGCAGGCAATCAGGTGGGCATGAAGGAAATGTATCTCGATGCCGGCGATATCCTGCTGTTTACCGATGCGATATGTCACGGTTCCGCCGCGCGTACCCACAAAGGCTATCGCCGGATGATTCTCTACCGTTATTCGCCGCGCTTTCTCAGAAGCCGGTTTCACTATGTCCCCAGCGAAACGCTTTGGGCGGCGCTGACCGAAGAACAACGCGCCATCCTCGACCCGATCCCGCCCCGATTCGCGCCGGACCAGGGCTACCGCTAAACCGCCGTAAGCCACCTACCCGTCCGTCTACCTCCTCTCTTTCGCAACATTTGCTATCAAATGTTGATAATCTCCGAGGCGTTCCTCCTGACTGCCTGCCCGGTTCTTTCTTATTATCCCCTTTAAATACAATCACTTACTAAATAAGTTCCTCTTCTGGCATACCCTTTGCCTTATCTCCCTGTCGAATCGCGCGATGACAGCGACCGGTCCCGACGACCGTGTCGTTTCCTTCTTCCGCACCACGAACCGAAAGGGAGATTTTTATGATACCCGATACCACATTGTCCGTACGTACGGCTTGGCGACGTCTGCTCGTCCCGGTCGGCGTGAGCGCCGTTACCTTGACGGGTCTGGCGCTCACGGTAGATACGGACGGGCTTATCCCTGCGTTTAAACGCGCCGACCCGTGGCTGATCGGGCTTGCCGCGCTCAAACTTCCCCTGCTGATCCTTCTCTGGAGCCTAAGGTGGCATCTTGTCATCCGCGCGGGAAAAACACGAGTCCCTTTCCGGTATATGATCCATGCCGCGCTGGTCCGGGCGTTTTTCAACAACCTCACGCCGGGCGTTTCGACGGGAGGGGAGCCTTTTGGTGCGTGGTATCTGTCAAAACGCACCCCGCTTACCTTCCGAGAGGCCGTTGCCAGCACCGCCGCCGAGCGGATGGTGCAGGGCATGGGCATGGTCGTCCTGCTTCTGGCTACCGTGTTTGTATGTCTGCCGATCCTTCCCGTTTACTCCGGAAGCCTTGGCGTCCTCTATGCAGGCATGGGTGGATTTCTGTGCGTCGTCGGCTTTCTGTTTTATGTCAGTCTTTTCCGGTTTCATTACCTCCGATCCGTCCTCGAAACCCTTATCGGACTTGTCGTCCGGGCGATGCCCTCGCTACGAACCCTATGGGATGCGGACCGGGTTGGTGAGCAAATCGACGGATTTTACTCGGCGTACCGGACCTACCTGAAAAGTCCCGCCGCCATAGGGGCCGTCACGGCACTGACGTTTCTCCAAGCCGGTCTCGACATTTTACAGCCTTATATCCTGTTTCAAGCGCTGGGCGTTTCCGTCCCCCTGCCCCTTCTCCTGCTGACCGCCAACCTGTCGCGGATTCTCGGCATCTTCGCCTTCACACCCGGTGGTTCGGGTCTGATAGAAGCCGCAAATCTCGGTATGTATCACGGACTGTCGACCCTCTCGCCCGACGTGATTCTCGCGGAAACCATCCTGTTTCGTCTGCTCAACTCATGGCTGCTCTGGATCGTGAGCGGCTCGGTAACAGGCATGGTCTGGTCTTCGAACCCTGTATCTTCCCCTCTTTCCGAAAGGAACGACAATGAAAAAGCCCCCGTTTCGACGCGGTGTCTTCTTGCTCATAGATGGAGCGCGCGCTGACGTCTTCGAGCGATTGCTTCAGGCCGGTGAACTGCCGCACCTGAAACGACACGTCTATGATCCCGGATCGTACCTTACCGCGGTTTCGGCGTTTCCCTCCACAACAGGGCCGGCGCATCTGCCTTTTCTTACCGGCTGCACGCCCGGAACCTGCAACATACCGGGCATCCGGTGGTTCGACCGGGGTCGGTCCGCCAGACCTGCCCCTTTTGGACAGTGCCGAAGCTATGTGGGGCCGGGCAGTCTCTTTATGGACACCGATCTGAGAAAGGAAATCCGGACCGTATTCGAGTTTTTCGAGCGACCGGCTGGCGTATTCAGCGTAGTCAATCGAGGTGTCTCCGCACACCGCCGCCGGACCGTAATGGCCAAATGGGGGGCATGGTTGTACGGGCATTACACCGGCGATTGGCAGAGCGTAGATGAGGTGACATGGCGGATAGTGGATCAAGCGGTCGAGCGCGAAGCGGATTTTATTTTTGCGCTGTTTCCCGCCGTCGATGAACTGGCTCACCTCACCGATCCGTTCTCGAACGCGGTGCTTAAAGCGTATCGGGCCATATATCGGTCCTTTGGACGACTTGTCGAACATCTTGCCCGGCGGCGTCTGCTCGAAGAAACCCTCTTCGTCGTATCCAGCGACCATGGACTGACGGCCACACATACCCATTTCGAAGTGTTCGACTTTCTGGATCACCGGGGCCACAAGACACTGTACTATCCCAAAATATGGAAGCGAAACGCCTCCGCCATATCGATGATATCCGGCAACGCGATGGCAAACGTCTATCTCAAAAACGTTCACGGGTGGCATGCCCCCCAACCGGCGGACGCAGACCTGATCGCCGCCTGTCTTGAACAAAAAGCGGTCGATCTGGCCATTGCAAAAAACATGGACGGTTTTATCCGGGTACACAGCCGTCACGGAATGGCGGAAATCCGGGATGACGGCGCGGACATCTATTATCGCGTATGGGGACGGGATCCTTTTGGGTACGGACCGATGCCGGTCAGGATGAAGGCAGACCAAAGTCTGGCCCTGACCTGCGGTGCTACTTATCCCGATGCGCCTTTTCAAGTGGAGCGTCTGTTCCGGTCGTGCAGAGCGGGCGATCTTGTCCTTAGCGCCCGCAAGGGATACGATTTTCGTCGTCTCTTCGAACACCCGGAGCACCACGCCTCGCACGGCTCGCTCCACCGAGAACACATGCTGGTTCCGCTTCTCCTCAACTATCCCGTTCAGCGGACGCCGGTGCGGACCGTAGACGTATTCCCTTCGATGCTGGAATTGCTGGGCCGTGCCGCGCCCGAAAACATAGACGGACGGAGTTTTGTGCGCGACGAGATGGAGACCGAAGGGCAACCTCATCACACTGACACAGACCCCGGCATGCTCGCCGCGGCAAGGAGGATCTCATGAGACACCGCCTATTCGTTCTTTTCCTCGTTCTGGCGCTCGACGCCCGGCTTCCGGTATGGTCGCAGGAAATGACAACACCCGTAGCAGGTCAGCGCCTGTCGATAAACCAACCGATTATCGACAGAGAGGCCATGATTCGGAAGTGCCTCGAACAACTTCAACGGGAAGCCTACGACAGCGTTTTGGCGAACAGCGTTTTTCTGCGTGAACAGAATCCCGACGATCCGGTCGGCTACTTTCTTGCCGCCGACACCTATCATACCATGATGCGGGACTATCGCGTGCCGCGCTTCGAGGCGCAGTTTCACAGCCTGATTCGCCGGACGATTCAGGTGGCGCAGAAGACGCTAAAGCGCCATCCTACGGCACAAGGTTATTTTCTTCTCGGCTCGGCGGAAGGATACCGGTGTTTGCATCTGTTCCGTCGCGGGCAACGGCTGAAAGCCATAAAATCCGCCATGACCAGCGTTGCATATCTACGTCTGGCGCATGACCTCGAACCGGACTTTGCCGATCCGCTGTTAGGCCTTGCTCTGTATGATTATACCAGAAACAAGATCCCCGCTCTCGGATGGTTTATAAGCGGCAAAACCATTGCAACGGGGCTTGAGCGTGTCGAACGGGAGGGGCGTTACATCTCCCTCAGCGCCCGATACGCCCGGCAGGTCGTTTACTTTGAGACAGGCGATATTGCCGGGGCATGGACGATAAATGAATGGCTATACCAGCGTTATCCTCATAAACCGGGCTGTCTGTACAATCGAGCGCTTTTGTTGGAGAGGATGAACCGGCCCATGGAGGCCATCCCCGTCTGGCAACAACTCATCGCCCGCATAGAAGGCTTCGGACAACCGAGTAACGGCTATCTTGCCGAATGTCATTACCGTCTGGCGGTGCTTTGGGAGAGGACCGGGGCGCTGGATCAGGCAGAAACGCATATAGAAAAGGCAAGGGCATATGCCACACGCTACCGGTCTGACGAAGAGATGGACGGTCCGTATGTTTCTTTTGAAGAGACGAGCAAGGCCATTGCCGGAGCCATCCGGGAGAACGAAAAAAGAGAAATCGCTAAAAGATAAAATCCTCGTGCGCTCGGCTATGCGGTTGACGGGGCGATTACGCGTCATCGAGATCATCGGCGATCTTGATCTTGCCGCGCAACGCCCCGGGTTTTCTCGATTCTTCGCTACGCTCATAACGGACAATTTTAGCGATGGGCTTACCCGCTTTTCCAATGATAACTTCCTTCCCAGCGACCGCCTGTTCTATAAGCGCGGATAGCTGCGCTTTGGCCTCGGAAATATTGGTGATATGCATACGTTTACCTCTATGGTCTGGTCGAATTATCAAGTGTCTTCTGTGCAAGTGATGAGCGTGCTGGCGGCTGACCGGAGTTGGGGCAGCACAGGGTCCATAACGCTACGTCACGCCAAGCACCTTGAACACCGCATCAACAGGGTCGGCGTAAAAGCTGGTCTGGAATTTGGCGAACAGTTCGCCCGGAATAGTCGGGATATCCCCCACGCTCGACATGGGAATCAGAATACGTCTTGCGCCTGCGTCAAAAGCCACCTGAAGGGATTCGGCTAGATTCTCCACAGGAACGATATTACCTCCCAGACTCATGCTTCCGAGAACAACCATCTGCGTTTGAATCGGTTTGCGCGATACAATCGCCTCACCGCACGCGCACCGAAATCCCCACCGGACAATGATCCGACCCCATGACCTCCGGCGCGATCCAGGCGTTCTCCACCTCCCCGACCAGATCTTCCGTTACGTAAAAATAGTCGATCCGCCAGCCGACGTTTCGCTCCCGCGCCCTTGTGACCATGTCCCACCAAGTATACTGTTCCGGATTCTGATTAAACCTCCGAAATATGTCCACATACCCCATATCCGCGATCCGGTCCATCCAAGCACGTTCTTCCGGCAGAAACCCCGATGTCTTTACATTCTCCTTGGGGCGGGCCAGGTCGATCTCCCGGTGCGCCGTGTTGACGTCGCCACAGATGATCAGCCGTTTGCCCTGCCGCCGCAGTTCTTCCCAGTGCGCAAGAATGGCCTCGTAGAAGTCCAGTTTGTAGGTTAGCCGATCCGTCCCCTGTTTGCCGTTGGGAAAATATACGTTGAACAACGTAAAATCCGGGTACTCGACCACTACGGTGCGGCCCTCGGCGTCAAAACGCGGTTCCCCAAACCCGATACGCACCTGTGTCGGGGTCTGCCGAGCAAAGACGGCCACGCCGCTATAGCCCTTTTTCTCCGCCGACGCCCAGTAGCTCTCGTACCCCGTCATGTTTTTGATCTCGTCGCCTACCTGATCCGGCGAGGCTTTGGTCTCCTGAACACACAAAAGGTCGGGCTTTTCCTGTTCTACCCACTCCGGAAAGCCTTTCCGGGCAATGGCTCGGATGCCGTTTACATTCCAACTCAACAGTTTCCACGTTTGCATGATCGCTCCATGGTTACAGAAGGTTGAAGGGGTGCGTTGCCAAAGAGAAGTCGAGACCGAGGGATATCTTTTTCATCCTTCACCCTTCACCCTTCTCTTTTACGGTTGCATCGGCACGTCGATTTCGAGAAGATCGCGTGCCATGATGACATGGGGAAAAACGTTCCGGGCTTTTTCCAGCAACGGCGCATCGGAAAAGTAACGCGAACTCAGGTGTGTAAGCAGCAACTGACCGACACCGGCGCGCCGCGCGACCTGCGCCGCCTGTACGACCGTCGAATGACATTTTTGATGCGCCTGATCACGCAAGTCGTCGTCAAACATGCCGTCGTGGATAAGCAGATCGGCGTCCTGCGCCAGCCGGACGACCTCCTCGCAGGGACGGGTGTCGGTCGCATACACGATCCGTCGGCCCTTGCGCGGTGGTCCAAGCACCTGCTCCGGCAAGATGGTGCGTCCGTCTTCGAGCGTCACGGGCAGTCCCTTCTGGAGTTTGCCATACACCGGCCCCTCAGGCACGCCGAGTCGTACGGCCTCTTCGATCATGAATCGACCGGGACGTTCGTATTCCTCTAGCGCAAAGGCAAGCGTAAAACAACTGTGACGAGCCGGAACCGCCCGGATACGCACCCGGTTCCGGTCATAGAGCACTCCACCGGATGTCTCCTGTATTTCTACCGGAAATGGGTACTGGACGCCGAGAAACCGACGGTTGCCTTCGACAAATTCCGCGATGCCGGGCGGACCGACGATATACAGCGGTCGCTCTCGCGGAACCTGGCTCATGGTCATGAGCAGGCCGGGAAGTCCCATGATGTGGTCGCCATGCAGATGTGAGATAAAGATACCCTCCAACCGGGCGAAGGACAGTTTTGCTTTGACAAACTGCATTTGCGCGCCTTCGCCGCAGTCGAACAGAAAAAGTTCTCCGTCGCACTGAATGGCAAAAGCTGGAAGATGGCGCGAAAGCGTAGGGATGGTTCCGCCCGAACCGAGAACGACGAGGGTGATGACCATGCTATTCCTGCTGGACGCGGAGAATCGCATCCGTCATGCGTGCCACGCGCGTCATGGCCCTGACGTCGTGTACACGAACGATATGTGCGCCACCGGCGATGCCGAGCGCCACGGCGGCAGCGGTTCCTTCGAGACGCTCCGTCTCCGGCGTGTCGAGTACTCGACCGATAAACGATTTGCGCGACGGCCCGATCAATATGGGACACCCGGATGGATGCAGTGTGCGAAGGGATTTGAGGATGAGCAGATTGTCGGAGACCCGTTTTCCAAAACCGATACCGGGGTCCAACATGATCCGTGACGTCGGAATACCCGCCTGACGCGCGGCTTCGAGACGGGTGTTCAAAAAGTCGACGATTTCGCCGAGGGTATCGCGATAGAAAGGATTGCGTTGCATGTCTTTCGGCGTTCCTATGGCGTGCATGAGGACGACGGGTGCACCGGCTTCCGCCACGACCCGGAGCATTTCCGGATCCGCCGTCATGGCGCTGACATCGTTGACGATGCGCGCGCCGGCGGCAAGCGCCTGACGCGCCACCTCAGCCTTCCGGGTGTCGATGGACAGCGGAACGGGCAGTCTTGGGGCCAGCCGGGTAATGACCGGAAGCACCCGTCTGAGTTCTTCCTCCTCCGAAACGCCGTCCGAGCCGGGTCTGGTGGATTCCCCCCCGATGTCGATGATATCGGCCCCCTCGTCGGCCATCCGGAGCGCATGGGCGACGGCGGCCTCCACCGGGTAGAAGGCTCCTCCGTCGGAAAACGAGTCGGGCGTGACGTTCAGGATGCCCATGATATGGGTGCGTTGGGCGCAGTCGAGCCGAACTCCGTTTCCTTCGACTACAAAAGGGGTACTCACGGGCTTACCCCGATGGACGGCAGGGCGCTGGTCGACAGGGCGTGAAGGTGTTGCGCCGCCTCCTTTGTCCACTGTTCGTAGGGATCCCCCGACTCGACCCGCTGTTTCCAGTGTTTGACCGCGTTTTCCCGATCTCCCTGTTTCTCGAACCATTTCGCCAAGTAGTAGTGAGAATTGACATGATCGTCGATGGCAATAGCCTGTTCAAAAAACGGCAGCGCCTTATCCCAGTGTCCATGACGCTGATGCAGCACGCCAAGATTGTAGTACAACTCCGAGCGTTGCGGCAGGGTGCGGATGCCTCGTTCATAGGTTTCGATGGCGTGGTCGGACTGTCCCTGCATGGAATAGGCATTGGCGGTTCCTATATAGGTGCGGTAGTTGTCCGGAGCCAATTCGAGCGCGCGGGTATACACCTCCACGGCCTGACGCGCTCGGCCATAGTACAAACAGGCTTCGCCGGTAGCCAGCAGCATGTCTACATCGTCGGGACTCAACGCCAGCGCCTCTTCGGCAAAGGTAAACGCATCCAACAGGTTTCCTGCGCTTATATATCCGTAAATCAGCCGTACCCGCAGCCTAAGCGCCTCGGGGTTGAGCCGTATCGCTTGTTCGCACAGCTTACCCTCGTCGGCAAATCCGAAATCCTGAAATCTTTCCCGGCGTACCTGCGCCAGTTCGGTGTAGTTCCAAGGATCCTGCGGGTCCATCCCAATGGCCTGTTTGAGCGCAAGGCTTTCCGCGTCCCATTCACGGACGGCGCGATAGGCAAAGGCTGTCAAACGATAGGCTTCGGCAAAGCGGGGATGGAGCGCCAACGCCGTTTTTCCATATTCGACGGCCTTGCGGTTCATCACATCGTTGTCTATTCGATTAGGGGCGCCCGGACGTTGCCAGGCTTGGTACACCTGCGCCAGCCCGTAATACGGCCATGCCCATGTCGAGTCGATAGTCAGTACAGCCCGGTACGCTTCCGAAGCCTCCCAGAAACCGTCCGACGTTCCCAGACGAAAAAGAGCCTGCCCACGGCTATAATGTGCAAACATCGCAGAAGAAAAGGTGGGGCGCTCCGGACTTACCGCACCCAAAACAGGCATGTGCTGGCGGACGGCCTGATTTAGCGCATACGGCGCATAGGCCAAGCTGTCTGCGGCAAAACGAAAATCCTGCCGGGCCTCTTCTCCGTCGAGAAAGTTGAAAAAACGGGCCTGAAAAATCCAAGCGCTATCCGTGTCGATATGCCAGGTTCCGGTGACCGCATACTGCGCGCCTACCTGAGCGCAGACACGCCGCAAAGACCCTGCATCGAGCATTGTGGTATCGGGACTTACCGATTCCACGATGTCGAACGGAGTAATACGAACGTTTTCCGGAAGATTTTTTCGGAGAAGATCGGTGGCGAGGTGGGCGAGGCCGTACCCCAGACCAGCGTGGCGGTCCTCAGCGGAAACCGGTCCCGGTGGGAATATGGCTAACCGGTGAACGAGCGGGGGCGGACGATGCAATACCCAACTTAGTCCCAGTCCAAGCAGACAGCCCCCGATCAGGGCTTTCATCCCTACGCGGATATACCGATCCGGAACCACCGAGAAAAAGCGAAGCAGGAAGAGGATCAGGAGACCAAGGATCAGAAGGGTCAGGAAGACCCCGACCGGCAGTTTCCACTGGAGCGAAAGAGCGCCCGCGACCATATCTATCGGTCGGAGGAACGGGACGTTTGGTCGGCGGTTCCGGTTTCCGTGGAAATCGCCCGGACTTCTTCGGAAGACAGCGACTCTGCGGTTCCGGCAGCGGCCACAGGGGCAGTTTCGATTTCAAGCGAGGGTTGTTCCGCAGGTTCTTCGAGGGTGTCCTCGCCAACAGGCCGAACCGGTTCCAGCGTTTCACCGCCGAACAGCCGGCCCAATTGCTCTCGATTGAGCGTTTCGTGTTCGAGCAATGCCTCCGCCATGCGGTCTAACAGGTCTTTGTTTTCGTGGAGAATCGTCTCGGCGCGTTGTCGGCATTGCTCGATAATGCCTCGGATGGCTTCGTCGATTTTGACGGCCGTCTGATCGCTATAATCGCGGTGCTGGGCAATCTCGCGTCCCAAAAAAATCTCTTCGTCTTTTTTGCCGAGCGCCATCGGGCCGAGCGGACTCATCCCCCAGTCGCACACCATCCGCCGTGCAAGGTCGGTAGCCCGGTTGATGTCGTCGCTGGCCCCATTGGTGATGTCGCCAAAAGTCATTCGTTCGGCGGTCTGTCCCCCCAGCAAACTGGTGATGTGCCCTAAGCACCAAGTGCTGGAATGAAGATACTGGTCCTCCGATGGCAGCGAGTAGGTGACGCCCAGCGCCCTGCCTCTGGAAACGATGGTGACGCTGTGAGGCTTGTAGATTTCGGGGATCATCTCGAAAATGATCGTATGTCCGGCTTCGTGATAAGCGATGGTTTTGCGTTCTTCTTCCGAAAGCACCAGTTTTCGTTCGGACCCCATCACTATTTTATTTTTGGCCCGCTCCAAATCTTCCATCGTGATCGTCGTGTGATTTTCGCGGGCCGCCAACAGCGCCGCTTCGTTTACGACGTTTTCCAGATCGGCGCCCGACATACCGGGTGTCAGCTTGGCCAGCGTACTCAGATCTACCGTCTCGGAAAGCGGTTTGTTACCGGTCTTGATCTTGAGTATCTGCTCGCGCCCCTTTACATCCGGACGATCCACCGTAATGTGCCGATCAAAACGCCCGGGACGCAACAGCGCCGGATCAAGCACATCCGGGCGGTTGGTTGCCGCAATGAGGATGACGCCGTCGTTACCGTCAAACCCGTCCATTTCGACTAAAAGCTGGTTGAGCGTCTGTTCGCGTTCGTCATGTCCGCCGCCCAGACCGGCCCCGCGATGACGCCCTACAGCGTCCAACTCGTCGATAAAAATGATGCACGGCGCGTTTTTCTTGCCCTGTTCGAACAAATCTCGCACCCGCGAGGCGCCGACGCCTACAAACATTTCGACAAAATCGGAACCGCTCATGCTAAAAAAGGGAACACCCGCCTCACCGGCTACCGCACGTGCCAACAGCGTTTTTCCCGTTCCCGGCGGCCCCAGCAAAAGCGCGCCTTTGGGTAGCCGTGCGCCAAAACGACGGAATTTTTCCGGCTCCTTGAGAAATTCCACGATCTCCTGAAGGTCTCGCTTGGCTTCCTCTACACCCGCCACATCGCTGAACATGACCTTAGGACGGTCGCCCGCAAGCATCTTGGCTCGGCTTTTGCCAAACGAGAAAACACCCTTCTGACCGCTTTGCATCTGCCGGAAAAGAAACATCCAAAAGGCAATAAAAATAAGCCAAGGCAACCAGGTAAGTACGTGGCTCAGCCAGTGTGTAGCCTGTGGCTTGGCCGTGATT
>VGJU01000126.1 GCA_016867335.1 Candidatus Zixiibacteriota bacterium
TGGAGTTTTTCAAAGCGTCTACCCGGAAACCCGATCGAGGATAACGCGAGACAAACTGCTCATATACACCTAACGCTTTGTCGTACTGTTTCAATGCATCGTATGCCAGTGCAGACTCCCACATCATCGTATCGGCGTGTGTGATTTCCGGATATCTATTGATAAGATCAAGCCATGTTTCGGCTGCTTTGTCAAATACCTTGGCCTTTTTGTAAGTATACCCGGCTTCCCGCAAAGAAACCGCGGCAAACTCGCCTTTCGGATAGGTGCGAGCTGTGCGAATATACTCCTCGGCAGCCCGCACTAATCCGCTTATATCGCCGGAACTGGCCGCCAGTTGAGACAATTTGGTCGCTTTGCTTGCAATAGCGCCCGAGGCCAAGCGTTCTCCCGCTATACGCAGGCTGTCCGGAGCGTTCGGATCTGTTCTGAGTCGTTCGCTCCAGACCTCGAGGCTATCGAAGTTGTTTTCACGACGATAGCTCTCTACTATATCCGACATAGACTTTACATACCAGTTGCCGCTATTGGGATGGTCTCTAAGAAGACGCTCGTAAACTACACGGGCATTAGGATACATCGACAATTCGAAATATCGGGCTCCCGTATTGTACATAAGTTCCGGAACCCGTTCGTGAGATGGAAAAAGTCCGACGAAATTGTCATAGCTGATAATCAGTCTCTGTTGTGCGGCAGTAAGTTTGTTAAAAGCCGTAGAATCGATAAGACCTGCTGTAGTTTTCAAAACCACCGGCTTTTCATTGGCTTCCGGTTCCGATGGCGTCTCTGTTACTTTTCCGGTGGTCTCCACCGGCTTGCCCGCTGCCGGTCTCAGACGCGGTTCTGCTGTCTTGGCTTCCAGTTTCTCCAGTTCCTTAAGTATCATTTCCGGATCCTGCGCATATAGGGCTCCCGGAACTGACCAACCTGCAAAAACAATACATGACAGAACAAAGAGAAAGCCGAATAGCTCTTTGTTGATATAAACTCTCGCAGATCGTATCGAGTATGGCATCGTTTCTGCCTCGGAAATTATCGGGGGGCAGGGGGGTTGGACGGTGCACCGGGAGACGGAACGGAAACACCGGCCCCGCCTGCCGGAAGCCCCTTCTGTTCTACCTCGAGCATTTTTTCAGCGGCCCTTATGACATTCAGCGCCGCCTCTTGACGATATTTATCAAATTTTTCATCCCGGCTTACGGTCAGAAACTGCTCAAAAGCTTCCGGAAAATTCTCCAGCCGCCACATATACTGAGCATAGTTCCACCTCGCCGTATAAGCATTAGGGCCTTCCGGAAAATCGTTCAGATAGTCGTAATAGTACCGAGCCGCTTCTTTTATTCCGGATGAAGGATCTCCTCCGGCCTCCGCTTGAGACGCGACATAGTTCGCCAAACGCCACCCCGCTCGTTCCGCTATGACAAGCGCATCGGCGCGATCTGAACTTTCGGGTAACGTCTCTGCCCATTTTCGGCCAAAATCACGAAACAATCTCTCGCGCGCACGATTCAAAAACACCTCCGACGACTGTCCATTGTGTTCTTCGTTTTTCCATACCGTCGGATCTGCCAGCGCCATCTGCTGAATGTCCTCATAGCCATCGATCATTCGCTGCAACACACGTGGCGACTGCGGGTGGTCGGGCAATAAGGCAAGCAAAGAGTCGAGGGCTACGACCTCAGCCTCAACCTGCCCCGTCTCTTTGTAAACATCGGCCATGGCCATCATAAGAGAGCGAGCATAGGGTTTATCCTTACCTATGCTTTCCACATAGCGCTTCATACGTCCCGCCACATCCTGAGTTGCCCATCTGCGTGTTTCGTCCTCCCGTCCCGTTTCCACCCGATCTCTGAAGTTGATCGCGATATACTTGATAGCTTCACTGGTCAAATCATAACCCGGATCCAACTGCTTGGGTTCTATGCCTGCGGCCGATGCCAGTTGATTGTACCGAGCGACACTCAGAGAATCGTCTAATAGCGCTGTGAAATATTCTATGGACTTGTCGTATTCCTGCTCCCGAAGTTCAGGAGCAGCCAAGTTGTAAAAAGACCAACCGAGTTTGTACAGCGCATTCTGGTAGTTTCTGTTATCCGGATAATCGAGAACGCGATCATACGCGGATATGGCGCGACCCATCAGATCTTCGCCTCCCATATCCGTCAGTCCTAAATACAAAGCATCAAAATAAAAGTCTCCGATACGCAGATAGGCATCCGGAACCAGTGGGCTACGCGGGTATTGCTGAACAAGTGCTTCGAAAATCCTGTTCGACTGCTCCAGTTCGCCTTGTTCGCTTAGGAGATGTCCCAACTGAAAATAGGCTTGGTCGACTGCACTCGAAGCAGAAAACTGAGAAATAAACCGTTCGTAGGTTCTAATCGGCGTACCATAATCAGGCCGGGGAGCTTCTTCTACTTCTACTCCTCTATCTATCCGATCGCTGTAGGCTTCACTGACTGCGAGAAAATCCCGTTCCGTTTGGTCATACTGTACATATCCCAATCTAAAAAGAGACAGCTCGACAGCCGGATTATCCGGATACCGCTGAATCGCCTGGCTCAAATCCGTAATGAGCTGCCCGCGCATCACGGACAAATCACCCTCGATACCCGTAATCTGGTCTCTCAGTTGAGTAAGAACCGTTTCTATATTGGTCCTCAAATCGCCTGGAGGCTGATCCTTTAACCTTTCATAGATAGTGCCGATGCCTTCATACTGTTCCCGTATGGAGGTCTTATACGCTTGATAACGGATGAAGTCTATATTGACTTTTCCAAATTCCGCATATCTCATCCAGCGTGTCGAACTAATGGGCGTTTCTGAGTTCAAAAAGGAAAGCCCCTTTTTGATCTCTCGATCAAAAGCAGAGGTAATGGACTGGGTTTGCTGTACGTCTCGTGCCTCTTGGCGAATTCTCCAGATGGCATCTTGACTTCGAGCGCTGGCCAGCGCCTGACCCTCCATGGTTCCCAAATCGCGGTTTAGCGCATTCAAAGAAGCCTGTTCCCCCGCCAACAAACCCGATAGACTTGTCAGCATCACCTTAAGCTGGCCGTGGTTTATCAGTTCGAGTGCCAGCGGATCCGAATCGAAAAGACGGGTATGAAGCGCCAAAAGATTATACCGTTTTTCTGCAATAGAGTCCAGTTGAGCCGTAATACGATTTACCGCCGACTCGTTTGCCCCGCTTCCTGCCTCCAAAGAAAGACGCTCCAACTCCAACCGGACATTGTCCATGTCGCGCGTCTCTCGAACCGTACTGTCGATAAGGGCGATAGCTCGCTGGGTGATGACGAGTTGGGAAAAAAGGTCCCGCGCTCTGGAATACTCCTTGATTCTGGTATAACCCTCTCCCAGCAGAATCCAAACCTCATAGGCATATTTGCTACCCGGCCGTATATCGAGCATTGTTTCCAGCAGTTTTATACCGTTTTCCGTATTGTTTCGTTCGAACTCCAATGTGGCAAGTGCCAGAATAACCTCGTCATAAACCAAGGCTTCCTCTGGAACCAGACTGTATTCTTCTACCGCAAGATCACGATACCGAGCCACCTCCGCGGGATCTTGGGTTTTTCGGGACAACTCCAGATACAGATGGCCAAGCCGGGCGATAGACGACCAGATTGACTCGAATATGATGGTATCTGCCCAAAGCGGCGGTTGAGTCGTCTTGGCGTTTACAAGCGGTTGAATCGCCTTCTCCAATTGCCCTTGTTCGATATAGGCGAGCGCGATTCCCTCTTGTGCCATAAGATAAAGAGGTGTTATGGGCGTCAGGTTGCTCCATACCGATATAGCGGAGTCCAGCAACGCACGTTGATTTTCTGGCAGGGACGCAGGGGCACTCGATTTGTCTCTTATTCTGGAAAGCGCTTTCTTGAAAAAACTGTGACCGGCAATATAGAGGGCTCCGTCGTAATATTCAGGAAAACGGAGCAATTGATCCGCTACCGTGTAATAAGAAGTCAACGCCTCATCGTATCTTCCCTGACGGTAATAAATATCTTCAAGAAGCGCATAAGCCAAGAGTTTGACTTGGCTTATGCGCTTCTTATGGCTGCTCGTCGTTTCACGGGTGGTCAGCGCCCGAAATGTCTCTATCGCTTCTTCGTAACGAGATTGATACCGATAAATATCTCCTAAAATCAACAACGCTTGGTCATAGTTCTGGGAATTTGGATATGCACGGATGAAATCTTTGAGTACCGGCTCTACAAGCACGTACTGTACTTTGAGATACCAATCGAGGATAACGTCAAAATCTTGATTGGAAAGTGAGCCTATGTCTTGCGGTGAAATATACTGGATCAGCGAGTCCCGAAAAGAAGTGATCGTATTTTCCAGTTGGGCAAGACGGATATCGCGCAAGACGGGATTGGTCTGTTTCGAAATCTCCTCTCGAATCTCCTGTGATAACGTCGGCATGCTGGCTCGAATCCACGCCACGTCCCCCACTCGTCTGTTCACGGTTGCCGTTGGCGTCGCTCGCTGCGCCACCTGCCCTTCGAGGATACCTGTCATCGCTTCCAGCCGAGATATGACCAGATTTTCCCGGGCGATCTTTTCCTCAAGCCGCTTACGCTCTCCTATTAGACGTTTCAGCGTATTGGACTGACCGCTCACCCGCGCCTCATCTTCGAGCAAACGCTCCAATTGGCGTGTTTGAGACGTGATAGCTTCCCGTATATCTTTGGGATTGCTTGGACGAGCAGTTTGCGGAATATCTTCCGCTGTTTGCGGCCAAGCCTTTTCCATACCAGCTATACCCATCAGACAGAAAAGAAAAACCCCGCAGACAAAACCGATTATGTTTGATCGCTCCATCTTCGTGACGTTCCTTGGCATACCCCATGGAGTTACGGAGACTGTTTTTCCAACGACTTTTTCAATTCTTCCAGTTCGCGTTGCGCTTTGATACGCTGTTCCCGGATTTCCTGAAGGTCTTTTTCGATCTGATCGAGCAATTCCTGGCGCTCTTCGACATTTTGAATGACCCCCGCCCCGATCCCGCGCGCATCCGTTGTTCCGCTACGACCGTACTCATAATAGGAACGTCCGGATATTCTCAGGTTTTTGCCGCGACGATAGGTAGGTGGAATGCCTTCCATAAGGCGAAACTGGAGATTGAGAAAAAACTTCCATCGAGGATACAAGGGTTGATTGTCAAATTCAGGGAATTTGGCGACGCTGTTCGGTCGGATTTCGAAACCCGTTTGCAAAATAAACCCGCGGAACTGATGGCGAACACCGGGAGTCAACCGAAAATAATCGGAAGCGGCCCCCCCAGCCTCCTTGGAGACGATAATCTTAGGATTTGCTCGAATAAAATACTCTCCGGAGATTTCCGTAAAAAACATAGTGGCATTGCTGATCGGAAACTGAAATCCGAGTCCGATAAGATACTGCGTTGTATTGTCCTGTCCCCCAAACTCGGCTTTATCATTGTGGTATACAAAGCCAAAGTTGAAATGAATCCGGCGAGATCTCCTTAAGTCTACAGGATTGGAATCTATGGTAAAAATACCCATACCTCCGAAGGAAATCTTGGGAGAAATATAGCTTTCATACTCGACGTTATAGGCTTTTCCGACCGGGATAGAGGTAAAAAACTGGGCGCCAAGATTGAAAGCAGACGGAGCCCATCTGGGAATCACCCCCTTAACGCTTATCCGCAAAGGTCCAACCGCAGGCCCTTCGCCCGAAAGCGCCCTATCCTGATACACCGTTTGATTGACCCCCACCTCCAGATACTGTTTTATTCCGTATAGAAGGCTGACGGCATAGGTCCCATCCCTGTAGACCAACGTCCCGGAGGTAGAACCATAATAAAGATTTGACGATATCCACAGATCGCCCGGATAGACGTTATTGGCCGACATTACCCGGACCAAACCGTTTCCACCATAATACGTAATAGCATCAGCCCGTTGCGCCAAACCGGAAAACAACACACAGACGGCTACCAACACCGCATTGCGTTTCACTTTGCTCCTCCTTGAAAAAATCCCGATCTCAGGAGGGTTTGCACCCCTCAAGCACAAAAGCCTGTTCTCTGAGTCAAGCCTCTACATACCCGACACAATAATAGGATTTACCTGAAAGAAGGGGCGACCGGTATCGTATCCCTTCCCACCAAGAAAAATCAATGCCCGGTTTGGAGCGTCTAAATATATGCTGAATTTGATAAAAGGTTAGGGCTAAGTCAACGAGTATCGGAATGGACGTGACAGGAAGAGAACTATCCGGCGATGACCATTGGTGGATGGTAGACAAACAAAAGGCAAGGGCCACGAATTGGGATAGTGAAGATCGACAGCTACTCTCCTGCGTGAGAACACTCCGATTATAAAAATCGAAAAATAAGTTGTCAAGAAAAAACGTCCGTTTTACCGTACTGCCATCTCCGCCGCCTTGACTCGGTTGAGTGCTCGATCAAGAGCCGCCTGCGCACGCGACAGGTCGATTCCCGGTTCTTTGCTTTCAAGTCTTCGACGCGCCCGTTCCGCAGCCTGGCGGGCCCGTTCTACGTCGATCTCAGTGCCTTGCTCGACCGACTCTGCCAGTACGGTAGCCTGTTGCCGAAGCACTTCGGCAAAACCGCCCGAAATGGCGTAAATGCGAATGGCTTCCTGATCCTGTATCGTCATAATACCGGCTCGAAGTGAAGACAACATGGGGACATGACCCGCAAGTACCTGAAAATACCCCTCCGAACCCGGCGCCTTGAAACTCCTTACCTCCCCTTCATACACCAGTTTGGACGGAGTAACCACGGAAAGCGAAATCGTTCTGTCCGCCATTTTTATTGAAGTTCCTTTGCCTTATCGAAGGCTTCCTGTATAGTACCTACCAGATACAGCGCCTGTTCGGGCAATTCATCGCAGGTGCCGTCCACCAGTTTCTCAAAGCCTTCGACCGTATCTTCGACTTTTACATAACGGCCTTCAAGCCCTGTAAAGGGCGCAGCCACAAACATCGGCTGAGTCAGGAACAGTTCTATTTTTCGGGCACGGGTGACCACCTGTTTGTCATCGTCCGAAAGCTCGTCGATACCCAGAATGGCAATGATATCCTGCAAGTCTTTGTACCGCTGGAGAATCTGTTGCACGGACCGCGCAACCCGATAGTGTCTTTCTCCTACGATCTTGGGGTCAAGCAGACGCGAATTCGACTCCAAAGGATCGACCGCCGGAAATATCGCACGTGCAAACAGATCGCGAGAAAGCGCCGTAATGGCGTCCAAGTGTGGAAAAGCCGTTACAATAGCGGGGTCTGTATAGTCGTCCGCCGGTACGTAAATAGCCTGTACCGAGGTGATGGCTCCCCGTCTGGTAGAGGTAATCCGTTCCTGAAGTTCGCCCATTTCCGTTCCCAATGTCGGCTGATACCCCACCGCAGAAGGCATACGTCCCAGCAAAGCGGATACCTCGGAACCTGCCTGTACAAAACGGAAGATGTTGTCGATAAACAACAGCACATCTCGGCCTTCCTCGTCCCGGAAGTATTCCGCAAGGGTAACCCCCGTTAATCCGACACGCAGCCGAACGCCGGGCGGCTCGTTCATCTGACCAAACACCATAGCCGTTTTTTCAAGTACGTGCGCCTCTTCCATCTCCAGCCAAAGATCGTTTCCTTCACGGGTACGCTCTCCTACCCCGGCAAACACCGAATACCCACCGTGCTCTCTGGCGATGTTATTGATCAACTCCTTGATCAACACCGTCTTGCCTACACCTGCGCCGCCAAATAGCCCCGTCTTTCCGCCACGGGTATACGGCTCCATCAGATCCACCACCTTGATACCCGTTTCAAACATCTCCGCCGACGTAGTCAACTCTTCCTGCGGAGGTGCGTGACGGTGAATCGGGTATCGCTTTTCCGAAGAGGTCGGCCCCCGTTCGTCGATGGGTCGCCCCAAAACGTTCAGCAGTCGCCCCAGTACCGTATGACCTACGGGTACAGAAATCGGCCCCCCCGTATCGACGGCCTTCGTTCCCCGAACCAGCCCATCGGTCGAGTCCATCGCCACACAACGCACCTTGTTGTCCCCAAGATGCTGTTGCACTTCCAGCACGAGCGTGTCGCCGCCGTTTTCCGCCTGTATCTCGATGGCGTTGTATATCTCCGGCAGTTTCCCGGCGGTAAACTCGACATCGACGACCGCGCCGATGACCTGCGCTACAGAACCGACATTCGTATTCTCCATAAACCCCTGCGCCTTTCCTTCTTACAGGTCAAAAACCCCTATTTCAACGCTTCGGCCCCGCCGACAATGTCCATGAGTTCCGACGTAATAGTGGCCTGGCGCACTTTGTTGGCTGTCAAGGTCAACTCATCGATCAGATCGCTGGCATTGCGCGTTGCGTTGTCCATCGCCAGCATGCGCGCCGCCTCTTCTGCCGCATTCGACTCCAGCAGTACCCGCCATATCTGAAATCGGATATGCTGTGGAATCAAATCTCCCAGCAATGCGTTTTGCTCAGGTTCATAGACATAGCCGGAAAAATGAGGATCCGTTTCAAGCGGCAGAGGCGGGACGGGCAAAAGCTGGTCCATGACCATGCTCTGCTGGCCGACCGACTTGAACTCGTTGTAGAGCACATCCACGCGGTCTACCTGACCGCCCACATACAACTCCATAAGATAATTCGCGATCTCTACAGCCTGTTCATATTCCAAAGACTGAAAAACATTGATATAATCGTTCAGAATGGTGACACGCTGACGCCGGAGCGTTTCCGACCCTTTACGCCCCACACAGACAAGCCCCGGTGCAGGAAGGGTTTCCCGTGATTCTTTTGTAGCTCGCCGAATGACGTTGGCGTTGAAACTTCCGCAAAAACCACGATCCGCCGTTACCACAAGTAGCGCCCTAACGCGAATTTCTTCACGTGGCATCAACAGCGGATGCGAATGCCCTTCGGTCTGCACCGCCAAATGTTTCAGCACTTCATCGATCTTTCGGGCATACGGCCGTGAGGACAGCAGACGGTCCTGTGCACGGCGCAACCGGACCGCCGCCACCGTCTGCATGGCTTTGGTGATTTTCTGGATGCCCTTGGTGCTGGTAATACGACGGCGTATCGTTCGTAAAGACGGCATAATCGCCTTTCTTCTTCCCGACCCTGCTTAGCTCTTGAATATTTTGAGAAACGCCTCGATGGCCCCTTTGATTCGGGTCTCAAGGTCTGCGGTCAACTGTTTCTTTTCCCGGATTTCCTGACCGATCTCCGAGTGTTGGGTATCCATGTACTGAAGAAACGCCTTCTCGAAAGCCTGTATCTGGTCGAGTTCCAAGTCGTTCAAAAATCCGTTTACGCCGGTATACAGCGATAAAATCTGATGATCGACCCGCATCGGAGCGTACTGGTCCTGCTTGAGCAATTCCACCAGACGCTGACCCAGATGGAGTTCACGTTGCGTGGACTTGTCCAAACCGGAGGTTCCGAAACGGGCAAAAGCTTCCAGTGCCCGGTAGCGGGCAAGCGAGGTTTTGAGCAACCCGGCGACATGGCGGTGTTTCATGGCCCGAATCTGGGCCGCGCCACCTACGCGCGACACGGAAAGCCCCACGTTTACTGCGGGACGCACTCCGGCAAAAAACAGATTCGACTCCAGATATATCTGGCCATCCGTAATCGAAATGACGTTGGTCGGAATATAGGTGGACACATCGCCGAATTGCGTTTCGATGACGGGAAGTGCCGTCAACGAACCGCCGCCGAGGCTGTCGTTGAGCTTTGCGGCACGCTCTAACAAACGCGAATGAAGATAAAACACGTCGCCGGGAT
Organism: Candidatus Zixiibacteriota bacterium; assembly: GCA_016867335.1. Taxonomy (GTDB): domain Bacteria; phylum JAAXHH01; class JAAXHH01; order JAAXHH01; family JAAXHH01; genus VGJU01. Next base: position 9,795 of record VGJU01000126.1, read on the forward strand.
ACGCCTCGCGACCGGGTGGACGTCTCAGGTTCAGAGACAATTGGCGATAGGCTACGGCATGTTTGGAAAGATCGTCGTATATCGCCAAGGCATGTCTGCCGCTATCGCGGTAATACTCGCCTATCGTAGCACCCGTGTAAGGAGCCAAAAACTGCATCGGGGCCGGAGAACTGGCCGAGGCCGCCACCACTACGGTATAGCTCATTGCGCCGTTGTCTTCCAGCACTTTTACCGTTTTTGCGATGGTGGAGCCTTTCTGGCCTATGGCCACATAAATACAAATGACATCCTGCCCCTTCTGATTGATGATCGCGTCGATCGCTACGGCGGTCTTCCCGGTCTGCCGGTCACCGATGATCAACTCACGTTGCCCGCGCCCGATCGGAAACATGCTATCAATGACTTTGAGACCCGTATATAAGGGTTCGGTCACCGGTTGGCGCTGAATGACACCGGGGGCTTTGCGCTCTATAGCGCGTGTCTCGGTCGAGGTAAGGGGTCCCTTGCCGTCTATGGGACGCCCCAACGGATCTACCACACGTCCTAAAAGCCCATCTCCTACCGAACACTCCGCAATACGCCGCGTCCGACGGACAGGGTCTCCTTCTTTGATTTGGGTATCTTCCCCAAAAAGAATACAGCCTACATTGTCTTCTTCCAGGTTGAGCACCATGCCTATCACATGATTGGGCAATTCGACGAGTTCTCCGGCCATCACATTGGAAAGACCGTGTACGCGAGCAATCCCGTCGCCGACCTGGATGACCGTGCCCGTCTCGTAGATGTCTACTTCTCTCTTGAAGTCGAGTACCTGCTGTTTGAGCAGTGCGGACACCTCGTCTGCACGGACCTCTAATGTATCAGTTGCCATACCGTTCTCCGTCCTCCGGTATTTAAAAACTGCCTGTTCCGGTCGTCGAATGCTGTGCGCAAACCCTAATAGAACGAGTGTTCCTGCGCAACGCGATCCCTCCGTATGATCGATATGCCTAACGCCCTGTCAATGCCTGACGGATACGCCGAAGTTGTGTCGTCAACGTGCTGTCTATTACGGTATCGCCTACCTGCACGACAAATCCGCCGACAAGACTTGCATCCACCCCCGTTTTCATGCGAATCCGTTTACCGGTAAATCCCGCCAGACATTTTTTCAAACGCTCTTCCTGGTCGGTACTCAGGGGCACTGCGCTTGTCACCTGGGCGTTGACGATCCCTTCCCTTTCATCGAGAAGCGCCTGACAGGCTCTCAGAATATCCGGCAGAAAACGTTCTCGCTGTTTGGACACCACCAGTCTCAAAAAATTGAACGTTATGGTATCCACCTTACCCTCGAAGATCTGAGAAAGAATACGCTGTTTTATGTCAGGCATAAGGCTTCGATCGTAAAGAAATTCGATAAACTCCGGCGAAGCGTCTACAATGTCCAAAAGTCCTGACGCTTCAACACGAATCCGGGACAGGGCTCCTCGCTCGTCGGCCGCATCCAGCAGTGCCGCGGCATATCGATAGGAAATATCCGATGCTGTTGCCATGTAGCGTCAGTTCTCGCGTGAAGAGGGCAATTGCTCCATAAACTCGTTGACGATACGCTGATGCCCTGCAGAATCGAGCGTCGTATTCAGCACTCGCTCTGCGATTTGCATAGCAAGATCGCCCACCTGACCGCGCAGTTCCGCAATAGCCTGTACTTTCTCTCGCTGTATGGCAAGACGTGCTTTT
>VGJU01000127.1 GCA_016867335.1 Candidatus Zixiibacteriota bacterium
ACGACGCCTATTTCGAGAACGGTGTGCTTTGGTACAACTCGCTTTCCGGCTTGCCGGTCACGCTCTATACCCGCGACGGCGGCAAGGAAACCCCCGAAATCCCCGGACCGGACGCCTTTACCGCCCAACTGGGCTATGCGGTCGATTGTCTGGAGAAAAACGTCGAACCGGAAACGATTTCCGGACAGTCGGGCCGCAACTCGCTTCATATCTGTCTTCAGGAAGCCGAGTCGGTAAGGACAGGGGTAACAAAAGAGGTGTGAAGGGGAAAGACCATGTCTCCGTTTTTGTTTGGAACCGCACGTAGCGTCATTACGCCACCGGTCGGACTGGAATTGTGTGGTTACGGCCCGTATCTGAAGCGCAGAGGAACCGAGGTACGCCAGCATTTGCATAGCACGGCGCTGGTCCTGTCGGACGGTCAAAACACGTATGCCTTGATCTCCAACGACCTGATCTGGCTCGACGGCACCTTGGTGGACGCCATTCACGAGGAGATTCGCCGACGGTGTGGTCTCGATCCGGCACGGGTGATCCTGACCAACACGCATACGCATTCGGGACCGGCTACGATGCGGACGGTGGCGTGGGGCGAACCGGACATGGCGTATTGGAAGACACTACCGAGGCTTATGGTGGAGGCCGTCCAACAGGCGTTACAGGATATGCAGCCGGGCCGTATCGGTTTCGGACGTGTAGAACTGCCCGAACTGTCGGTCAACCGTGTCGAGACCGACGGACCGGTGGATCGGGAGGCGTTGCTGATCCGCATCGACGATGCGCACGGCCACATGCGCGCCGCCTGTATCAACTTTGGCGCGCATCCGGTGACGCTGGGCACGAGCACGCTGATCTGTGGCGACTATCCGGCTGACGGTATCGCCAAGATGGAAGACGCGCTGAAAGACAAAGCCAAGATTCTGTTTCTTCAGGGAAATTGCGGCAACCTTAACTGCCGGGGTTTTGGCGCGGGCGTGGATATGCTCGATGCCAACGGAACCCTGCTCCGGAACCGGGTCCTGCCGGCGCTGGAAAAGATACCCACCAGCGACGCAGGTCCGCTTGCCGGTGATACCGTCGAGATGCCGCTTCCCATGCAGATTCCCGACCGAACCGGTCTCGAACACGAACTCGAGGATTTCGAACATCGGATCACCGTATACGAGGGAGACCGCGAGACCCGCGAATATCGACAGATGTGTTTCGAACGCGACTGGCGAAAAGACCGTCTTGCCCTGCTTGACGGACCGCATCCACAGCGGCTGGAGTTTCGTGTATCCTATCTGCGGATCGGCGATGCCGTGTTGATCGCGCATCCGCTCGAACTGTTTGTCGAATACAGCGACGCCATCAAGACGGCCTCGCCGTTTCCGCACACGTTTATCGCCGGATACGCCAACGAGGCTGTCGGGTACTTGGCTCGACCCCAGGACTTCTCGCTTGAGGGGTTCGGGCACTACGCCGCCGTGTATGCGCCGCGCATCTGCCGACATTTGGAATTTCAACCCGAAGCGGGCGAGGTGTTCCGGGACCATATCGTGGCGCTTCTGCACCGGATCAAGGAAAAGGGGTAGCAAGATCGTCTACTTTTCAAATGGCGATTTGCCCGGATAGTAATCGTCCAGAAAACGCCGTACAAGCTCTACGACAGGCTCATCCGGACAGTCCCGCTGATCGTCGTTCAGACAATAAAACACGGGTCTCATGCGTTCCAGACCCCGGATAGCCTTTTCCTGACGATGCCATTCGTTTTTGATCTTGTGTAATCGGTGACGTTTTAGCAGTTGCAATGCGGAGACGACACGTACCCGATCTCGGTGATACGCCAACAGGTGATAGCGGTACAGTTTGTCCATGCGCACATCGTCGCGCTGTCGGAATCTGTGTCGGCGCGTGCGTTCGATTTCTGCGGAAAAAGACTCCTGCATGGCCGCCCAGTAGGGTTTGAAGATGAGAATAGGCGCGTGTTCGATGGGGCCGAGCGAAACGAGGTCGTTTTTGCCGTCGTAGACTCGGAACCGGAGCGCCTCGCCAAAAAGAGAGCCAAAAACGTTGATTTTTCCGTCCGGCGTAAGAAAATCTTCCGGTCGTGTCGGCGCACCGAACAAAAAGTCGTCGTTCATATACAGCAGATAGTCCGACCGACTTGGAATCCCGTGCAGATAGCTTTCGATAACGTTCCAGCTAAACGTCGGAAGATATTCGGGAGCGATCAGTTCGTCGTGATGGATGACGTGGATGCGCGGATGCGTCGTGTCGAGCCATGCGGGCGTTTGAGGCCGACAGGTAAACAGATAGATGTCGCGTATCCACGGGGCAAAAAGATCGACCGACCGAAGGCTGTATCGGAGCAGTTCATAAGCATCTCGGTATCGTTCGGGATTGAGATCGACGGGCGTACCGGCATACTGGCGGCACTGCGCCCGGTAGGCCGGATCTTCCCCGTTGACCCATGTGTAGACCAGATCGATGGCAGGAACGTTCATACACGAAATATATCGTCTCGCGGTCGGCGCGGCAACCGATGAACCCCGGCGCCGAAGAGACCACTAAACAGCCCGTCGATCGACGGGATTAAACATCGACCGCAGAGGACACAGAGAAAGGATACCCATGTCGCAGACGTCGATCGCCGTAATAGGCGGAACCGGTTTTTACAACATGGAAGGGTTGACCGACATCGAGGAGGTCGCCATCGACACACCGTTTGGCACACCGAGCGACGCCGTGCGGATCGGAACGCTGTCGGGTCGGCGTGTGGCGTTTTTGGCGCGTCACGGACGTGGACACCGTATCAGCCCGGCCGAGATCAACACGCGCGCCAATTTTTTTGCCCTCAAGACGCTTGGTGTAAAATGGGTGATTTCGGTCAGCGCAGTGGGCAGTCTGTGCGAAGAAATACGTCCCCGCGACTTTGTCATACCGGATCAACTCTACGATCACACCAAAGTCCGGACCAACACCTTTTTTGGCAACGGCATCGTGGCGCATGTAGGTATGGCCGAACCGTTCTGCGGCGACCTGCGTGCGCTGCTTGCCGACACTGCCGAAAAGACGGGCGTTACCGTTCATCGCGGTGGAACGTATCTGTGTATGGAAGGACCGCAGTTTTCCACAAAAGCCGAGTCCCACACTTATCGGTCATGGGGATGCTCGGTCATCGGCATGACCGCCGCGCCCGAAGCCAAGCTGGCCCGCGAAGCCGAGATGTGCTATGCCGCCATCGCCTGTTCGACCGACTATGACTGCTGGCATGAGGAACATGACTCGGTGACGCTCGAAATGATCATCGAAAACCTTCATGCCAACGTGGAACACGCGCGCCAAACACTTCGCGCCGTGGTTCCCGCCATTCCCATCGACCGGTCGTGCCACTGTCACAGCGCCCTCGCCCACGCGATTCTGACGGACCGGACCGCGATTCCGGAGGAGACGATACGCCGACTCGGACCGCTGGTATCGAAATATCTAAAGTAAAATCCCATGGATCCCATCGGCTGGATACGCGACCGGTTTTTCCGGCTGAGCGACGCTATATACGCCCACATGCCCGCACAGCCGAGACTCCGGCGTTTTGGTCTGCGGCTGTCGCTGACCCTGCTGATGGCCGGACACCGGTTCCGGCGAATGCGCGGTTTTGGCGCGGCCTCCGAGTTAGCCTACCGAACCCTGTTTGCCCTTGTACCCGTCACCGCCCTTGTCGTCACGGTGATGGCCGGGTTTGTCGCTTCGCCGGATTTTCTCAGCGACGAAGCGCTCAGACACCTGATCCCCGCATCCGGACAAGTGGTATCTGACTATATCCGCGAATTCTCCCACGCCGCCCACGCCATCAGCGCCATAAGCCTTGCGCTTTTTGCCGTGACGGCCATCTCCTTGCTTATGAGCGTGGAAGATGCCATCAACCTGCTCTGGAACATCCCCGTATCGCGCAATTTTATCGTCAAAGTCGGTGTATACGGCGCGCTTTTGCTCATCGCCCCCCTTTTGCTTGCCGCGTCGCTCTATCTGACCGACCAAGTGCTGGTCTCGCTGGTAAGCCGACAGATATTCGGATGGGAAACCCCTCCATACGGTCTGTCTTACGTGCTGTCGTTTTTGTTTACCCTTATCGTTTTTTTTCTGGTATACTACAAACTACCCAATACACTCGTATCCTCGACCGCGGCGGCTGTCGGAGCAAGTGTCGCCGGCGTCGTATGGGAAACGGCCAAACATCTCTTTGACTGGTATATCGGCCAAGCGGTGACCTATCATGTCATTTACGGCTCACTCAGTATCATCCCGTTTTTTTTACTTTGGCTCTACCTGAGTTGGACCATCATGCTTTGGGGCAGCCAGATCGTCTACTGCTGGCAATACCTGCCCGCACTCAAGTCCAGAAGCATGCCCAATCCCATGACCGAATGGGAAAAAGCCAGTATGGCGATCCGTCTGCTGGTGCGTCTGGCGGAGCGGTGGGAAATCGGTAGCGGCGGAATGCCAGTAAAATTTTTGCTCGACGAGATGCGGGCGGATCGCTTCGAGGTGCGGGAAATCCTCGACACCCTAACCCACGCCGGTTTTGTTACGCTTTTCAAGGACGAAGAAGAAATATGTCTTTTATCCCGCACTCCGACGGAGATCGCGCTCTATGAAGTCATCGCCCTGTTTGACAAGTTCTCGCTGGAACCGACTGGTGACGAAAACGATACACTGGGACGGGAAATCGCCGACGTCGGGCGATTACTTCAGGAAGGCATGAAAGACCGTATGAATGACGTTACGCTCGATACGCTGATCAAAACCCTCCACTCCGCCGAACAGACGATGTAGGTAATCCAAAATCCAAAATACAGGAGTTCCCATGCGTCCATACCGTTTCCCGTTACCCCTTCTTTGGGTCGTGGCGCTGTCGGTCTCGTTCCCGGCGTCCGCCAAAGACGACTACGTGAGACGTCCGGAGATAGATGTTCTTCATTACCGAATTACCCTGACGGTAGACCCGGAGGATTCGACGATCACGGGTGATACCGAAATCACGCTTGCGGTTCTCAAGCCGGACATCATTGCCGTGCCGCTCGATCTGGGCGATCTGACGGTCGTCTCGGTCGCCGTAGACGGCATTCCCTCCGCATTTCGGCATGCAGACCAGCGGCTTCGCATCGATCTGCCGCGTGTCTATGACACCGGAACCCTCCTAAGACTCCGTATCCGTTATCATGGCGTTCCCCATGACGGGTTGTTTATCAAACGGAACAAGTTCGGGCAGCGCACCGTATTTGCCGACAACTGGCCGAATCGTGCCCGTCACTGGTTTCCAGGGATTGACCACCCATACGACAAGGCCACCGTCGAGTTTGTCGTCGATACGCCGGCGGTCTACGACGTGATCGCCAACGGACGACTGGCGGAAACCACCCATCTGCCGGACGGTTTCAAACGCACACGGTGGCAGGCGGAAATCCCCATCCCCACCTACTGCATGGTCATCGGCGTTGCGCGTTTTTCCATTTTCCACGCGGGGGCATGGAACGGGATTCCGGTGTCGTTTTATCTGTATCCCGAAGACCGGGAAAACGGTCTGGTCGACTTTGGCCGCTCGTTGCGTATGCTCGAATTTTACTCCGAACTGATCGGTCCGTATCCGTACGAAAAACTCAGCATGGTACAGTCGTCCACCCGGTTTGGTGGCATGGAAAATGCCAGCGCCATATTCTACGACGAAAAAGCCATAACCGGGACAAAACGTATCGAAGGCACGGTGGCGCATGAAATCGCGCATCAGTGGTTCGGGGATTCCGTCACCGAGGCGGACTGGCATCATCTGTGGCTCAGCGAAGGGTTTGCCACCTATTTCGGCGCGTTGTTCTTCGAACGCAACGAAAGCCGAGACCGGTTTCTGGAGATGATGAAACGTAGCCGAGACCGGTATCTGCAGGCCTATGCAAAAACCCCCGGTTCTATCTACAACCCGGAAATAACCGGGCTTTTCGGTCTTTTAAACGCCTATCACTACAACAAGGGGGCGTGGACATTGCATATGCTACGCGGGTTGATCGGCGACGAGGTTTTTTTTGCCGGGATACGCGACTATTACCGGACATATCGGGATCGTACGGTGCTGACCGAGGATTTTCAGCGCGTGATGGAATTTCACGCCAAGCGTCCGCTGGGATGGTTTTTCCAACAGTGGATTTACGAGTCGGGTCATCCGGTGTTTGAGGTTTCGTGGCGCTGGGATACAAAGAAAAAAGAGGCGGAGGTCGTCATCCGGCAGACGCAACCTGGATTTGTGTACCGCCTGTCGGTCGATGTGGTCGTGGTTGCGCAGCACGCGACGGAGAAAAAGAACGTCGAGGTGTCGGAACGCGAGCACCGGATGACGTTTGTCTTACCGGTGCGTCCGGAAAAGGTAATGCTCGACCCGGACGAATGGGTGCTTAAAGAGGTCGTCGTTCGGTAACATGGAGAGGGGAAACCCACCCCTGCGTACCGTCTACCGTTCCTGGCCATGACACAGCTTGTATTTTTTCCCACTGCCGCAAGGACACGGATCGTTTCGGCCCGCGCGGCTTAGGGCGATCTGGAGCGCTGTCTCGGTTTCCTGTCGGCGGATGTGCGTCATGATGTTGGCCGGCGGTCGGCGATGGCGCAGCTCGTTTGCCATAAACCGCATCGGTCCGTCGATGTGGCGAAAAAATGTTTTGAACCCCTCGCATAAATAGTTAAGACCGGCCTCCCCATCCGGCGTATCGAGGATGCGATCCTTGGGACACCCGCCGTTGCATACGAAGCGAACGTCGCATTCCCTGCAGTAGCGCGGTAGTGTGTCCCGTTTGTTTGCGCCAAAGAGACGCTGCTGTTCCGAGGTGACCATGTCCATCATGGAAATTTCGAGAAGATTGCCAAGCAGGTGGGCGGGTTCGACAAAATGGTCGCACGAATACAGATCGCCGTTGTGTTCCATGGCTAGCGCATCGCCGCAAGTTTCCATGAATATGCACAACCCCGGACGTTCTCCCGCCCATGCCGCAAGCGACACATCGAATATCTGTACGTATACCTGCCCCACATCTCGCCGCACCCATTCGTCGAAAATACCGATCAGAAACCTCCCGTATTCGCGTCCCGTTACCGACCGAGTGGTCACCCTCTCGCCTTCCTGATACCCGGTATCGTTATCACGCTCCACGATAGGAATAAATTGGATAAAGCGCGTTTTGACTTCGTCCCGTAAAAACCGGTATACCCTGAGCGGATGACCGGCATTGGCCGCGTGGACGGTCGCAAGGATATTGAACTCCACCCCGCGCTCCTGCATGAGCCGCGCCGCGCGCATCACCACGTCGAACGTAGGTTTTCCGGCCTTGTCTACCCGGTAGCGATCATGCAGATCGCGCGGCCCGTCGAGGCTGAGGCCGATCAGAAAACCGTGTTCTCGAAAAAAATCGCACCATGCTTCGTCAAGTAGCGTGCCGTTGGTTTGGAGCGTGTTGAACACTTTCATGTCGGGTTTTTTGTACCCCTGCTGGCGTTCGACGGCGCGTCGGAAGAAATCCAGCCCCATGAGCGTCGGCTCCCCGCCCTGCCAGGCAAAGGTCACTTCGGGAACCTGTTGCGCCTCGATATATTGCCGGGTATAGGCGTCGAGAACCTCGTCGGTCATGCGAAAACGACTTTCGGGGTACAACCGTTCTTTGGAGAGAAAATAGCAGTAGCGACAGTCGAGGTTGCAGATCGCGCCTCTCGGTTTCATCATGACGTGAAACGCCGGAACCGGCACAGAGGCCGTTCCAGCGGTGGGCAGGGTAGAAGAGGTGTGAGAGGGCATGGGCGGAGGGATAGAGCTTAAAGCTCCATGGCCTGCATATTGCGCAGGCTGACCGCAATGCTGTCAAACGGATCACCTGCGCAGGTGTCCTGTTCCACTACAAACCATCGGGCTTCGGATGTCCGGCAGGCGTCTACGATGGCAGGCCAGTTGAGATTGCCTTCTCCGACTTCGGCCATGACGGGTTGACGATTCGCTACTGCCATATCCTTGAAATGGATGATCGGACAGCGCCCTCTGACTTTGCGAATCCATGCCGCCGGATCCCCGCCGCCATATTGAATCCAGTACGTGTCGATCTCGAACCCCAGCGCCGGATCGCTCTCGCGGATCAGGATATCCAACCCGCGACCGCCGTCCGCTCGTTCCAGTTCCCAGTGGTGATTGTGATAGCTAAAGGTCATCCCGGCCGCGTGGATGTTTTTCGCCACGACCGATGCGTCGTGTGCAAAACGTCGGTACCCGTCCGACGTGCGATAGGACGCCGGCATCGACCCGACCGCGATATTGACGCATCCCCACAGCCGATGTTCTTCCAACACGGTGTCGAGCGCCGTTTCAAGCCGGTCGAAACCGACGTGCGTGGCGCATACGTGCAACCCTTGGTCGTGAATCATAGCCGCCAGTTCGCGGGCGTCGATCGGGCCGAGCGCCGAAAGCTGGATGTTCCGATAACCCATCTCCCGTACGCGCTTCAGTGTAACGGCGATGTCGGGCGGGGTTTTGACAAAATCTCGAAGCGTATACAGCGTAACCCCGATACGGGTGTTATTCATGGTTTTTCTCCCGGAGTGTGTGCTGCGTTCAATGTTCTGCCGCCGTTTCCGCGCCGAGTCCTGTGTTGGCGCGGACGACAAGTTCGGAAAATTTGTCTTCCGCCGCCGGTTCTCGACCTATCAGGGTACCGAGAAAGGCGCCTGCAAATCCCAGTGGAATGCTCAGTATGCCTGGGTTTTCAAGCGGAAACAGCGGAGCGACTTGAATGAGATGCCGAGCCGCGGTGGGTGTCGCCGGGCCGTCGATACCCATGATGCTCGGACCGACCAGAATTAGCGCGATAGAGGCGACGAGTCCCGTCGCCAGCCCCGTCACCGCCCCGGTCGTATTGAAGCGTCGCCAAAATAGCGAAAATACGATCACTGGCAGGTTGGCCGACGCGGCTACGGCAAAGGCTAGCGCCACGAGAAATGCTACGTTGGCCGTCGGACCTAGCACGATGGCGATCACGATCGCGATCGCACCCACGGCAAAAGCGGTGATACGGGCGACCAGCACCTCTTCCCGCGCATCCGGTGTTTTGCCGTGATGGATCACATTAGAATAGAAGTCGTGCGCAAACGATGTGGAGGCGCTGATGGTAAGTCCCGCCACGACGGCGAGGATAGTGGCAAAGGCGATAGCCGAAACAAACGCGAAAAAGAGATCGCCACCCAGCGTTTTTGCCAAAAGCGGGGCACTCATGTTGGTTCCGCCGTTGACCGCGATGACATCACGTCCTACGATGGTCGCCGCGCCAAATCCGAGAAAAGTGGTCATGATATAAAAACTGCCGATGATCGCCATCGCCCATACCACGCTGATCCGCGCTGTGCGGGCGTCTGGGACGGTGTAAAAACGTACGAGAATATGAGGAAGTCCGGCGGTGCCGAAGATGAGCGCCAAACCGAGCGAGATCAGGTCAAGCGCGCCATAGGGCGGTTTGAACCTGAGTCCCGGCTGTAGAAAGTCTTTGGTGACCTCTACCCCTTGTTCGTGGTAGGTCACTTTCGAAATGGCTTCGAAAAATCCGGAGAAGCTAAACCCGAAGTGGACCATCACCAGAAGGCTCAGACAGATGGTGCCGGCCATGAGCAGGATGGCCTTGACGATCTGTACCCAAGTGGTGGCCAGCATACCGCCAAATACGACATAGACGATCATGAGCGCGCCGACGCCGGTGACGGCCCAGTAAAAGCTGATACCCGAATCCTTGAGCAAAAGCGCCACGAGCGACCCGGCCCCGACCATCTGGGCGATCATGTAGAACGTGCTGACGGTCAGTGTGCTCAGAGACGCCATCGCCCGCACGGGACACGGGGACATGCGATAGGCAAGCACGTCGGCCATGGTGTACTTGCCCGCGTTGCGTAACGGTTCGGCCACGACAAAAAGCACGGTCAGATAGGCGACCAGCCAACCGACCGAGTACATGAAACCGTCAAATCCCTGATAGGCGATGATACCGGCGATGCCGAGAAACGAGGCCGCGCTCATATAGTCTCCGGCGACGGCCACTCCATTTTGCCATCCCGTAATGCGTCTGCTGGCGGCAAAGTATTCACTCGCACCCTTTGACCGACGCGACGCCCAGTAGGTAATCAGGAGCGTGATCAGGATAAATACCAGAAACATGATCAACGAGAGCGACATGCGCTTGCCCTTTGACTATCGTTCGATGGTGTGTTTGATGTCGTTGGCCATTTGGTCGAACCGCCCGGCAGCCCGCAGATAGAGCGCTGCCAGTATCCATGCCATGAAGAATTGCGAAAGGGCAAATAGATAGGCAAGATTGACCGGTCCAGCGATTTTGCGCGCCATAAATGCCGGGGCATACCCGACGAGAACGGGCAAGGCAAAGTAGTACACGACAAAAAAGACGGTCGCCGGCAGAATAAAACGTCGTTTGGCTGCCAGCAGGTTTCGGAAGGCCGGCAACGCTTCGATTTGTTTCCAGTCCGGCGGGCGTTCCGAAGAAGAAAGCGCCATCACGGCCTCCACGACTGCGTGCTGCCGGCGCAAGGTCGTTAGCGTCGGCGGGAACTGCATCCCGGTGAAAGTAAGAGAGGGGAAACGTGCCGCGAATGTAGTGCGGTAACGGGGCGCGCGTCAAGAAGGAGAATAAGCACCCGTTCCGTCGAACAAGAACGAAAGAGAGGGTCTGCGACAAGGTGGATGAGAAACGCTCTGCGCGATAGCGCGGCCAAGCGTAACAAAGCCGAAGTCTTTCGTAGTGCTAAGGGCAAATGCCCCGTACAACGCTTGAAAAGCGCGGATTACAGGAGAAAAAAACTCTTGACGCCTTTTACCCCCCCTGATATAGTGTGCTCGACACACGCCGGAAGCGCGTTCCCCCCGCGCCCCATGCCCTGTCCTGACCTGTCTTGCCGGTGGATTGCCTTATCTGCGTTGCTGTCGGGAGTCCTGCATGGATCTGCAAGATAAACTGGAGTTCAAAGACCGCCCCGAAACCTCTGCGGCTACCAAGTCCGCTCAGGAAGATCAGTCGCTCGATATCTATCTTCGAGAAATTCGAGAAATTCCCCTTCTTACCGCCGAAGAAGAAATCGAATTGGCCAAAAGCGCCCGTCGAGGCGAGCACGATGCCCTCAACCGTCTGGTGCAGGCCAACCTGCGTTTTGTGGTGGCGGTCGCCAAACAGTACCAGAATCAGGGGTTGCCGCTTTCCGATCTGATCAACGAAGGCAATTTAGGTCTTATCAAGGCGGCGGAACGATTTGACGA
>VGJU01000128.1 GCA_016867335.1 Candidatus Zixiibacteriota bacterium
CGGACGGGCAATGCAGGGACAGGGCGGAGGCCAGATGATGGCACAGGGTGGACAAGGTGGGGGCATGCAACAGGGGATGGGGGGCGGACGGGCAATGCAGGGACAGGGCGGAGGCCAGATGATGGCACAGGGTGGACAAGGTGGGGGCATGCAACAGGGGATGGGGGGCGGACAGCGACGTGCAGGCGCGCGTCCCGTTATGCTGTGGGCACAAGGAGCCGACGGCCAGCTTAAACCCATTCCCGTCCGGCTTGGCATCAGCGACGGTTCGTTTACGGAAGTGATCGGAGCCAGAGAAGAGTTGAAAGAAGGGCAAGACATCATCCTGAGCGCTGCCGGTGGACCGAATACCATGGGGGGTGGGCAGCGCCCCGGTGGTATGATGATGTTTGGCGGCGGCATGGGTGGCGGCGGACGCCGATAAGAGAGGGACAAACAGCAGATGACCCCGGTTATTGCCGTACGCAATCTGGTCAAGGTGTACCACATGGGCGATGTGGACGTCCACGCCCTGCGCGGCGTATCGCTGGAGGTAAATCCCGGCGAATTCGTCGCTATCATGGGGGCTTCCGGTTCCGGAAAATCCACGTTTATGAACATCGTCGGATGCTTGGACCGTCCAACGAGCGGTCAGTATTTTCTGGATGGGGTAGATGTGTCCGACATGGACCGCGACGAGCGGGCGCGTATTCGCAATCGGAAGATCGGGTTTATTTTTCAGGGGTTTAACCTATTGTCTCGAACGACCGCGCTTGAAAACGTCTCGTTGCCCATGATGTACAACCGGATTCCGGCCAAAGAGATGAAAAAACGGGCGTTGGAAGCGCTCAAGGCAGTAGGATTGGAAAGCCGTGAAGACCACCGACCCAATCAGCTTTCGGGTGGTCAGCAGCAGCGGGTAGCGATAGCGCGCGCCTTGGTCAACACCCCGGCACTTATTTTGGCGGACGAGCCGACGGGGAACCTCGATAGCCGGACAAGCATCGAGGTGATGGGTATTTTTCAGCGCCTCAACCGCGAAGGCCGAACGATCGTGCTGATTACCCACGAATCGGACATCGCTCGGTATACCGGGCGGGTGGTGCGGTTCAAAGACGGCCATGTGGTACATGACGAGCGGATCGAACAGCCGCATGACGCCGCAGCGGAACTGCTGGCACTGCCTACCGAGGAATCGCCGGTTTTGGCTTCCGCGCCGGCGGCTTCATAATAGAAAGGAAGAGACGATGAGTCTTTGGCGGATTCTCAAGGTAGCGCTGTCAGCCATGAACCGCAACAAGATGCGGGCCAGCCTCACCATGCTTGGCATCATCATCGGAGTAGCGGCGGTCATTGCCATGGTGGCCATCGGTCAGGGCGCCAACGCTTCGATACAGGCACAGATCGCCACCATGGGTACCAACGTGATGATGATATTCCCCGGTTCGTCTCGGACGGGCGGTGTCATGGGTGGCATGGGATCGGCCTCGAACATAACGGTTGACGATATTGAAGCCATCGCCAAGCAGTGCAGCGCGGTGGCGGGCATCACGCCGACCTTTCGCTCGCAGGTGCAGGTTGTTTCCGGCAATCAGAACTGGAACACCTCGATTCAAGGGGTGAGCCACACCTATCCCATCATCCGCGAATGGAGTCCGGAAGAAGGAGCCTTTTTTACGGAACAGGATGTGCGTAGCGCCACCAAGGTATGCGTGCTGGGCAAAACGGTAGCTGAAAATCTGTTTGGGGAGGGCATGACGGTCATCGGCGAGACGATTCGAGTCAGAAATCTGCCGTTCCGGATCATCGGCGTGCTTCCGCGCAAGGGCAGTTCGGCGATGGGACAGGATCAGGACGATGTCATTCTTGCTCCGTATACTACCGTACAGAAAAAATTTTCCGGCAACAGCAACCGGGTGGGTATGATCATGGCTTCGGCGACCAGCCCCGCCGCCATTCAGGAGGCGCAGGACCAGATTTCTGCTGTGTTGCGGACGCGGCACAAATTAGGAGAACGCGAAGAAGACGACTTTACGATCCGTCTGCAATCGGATATCAGCCAGATGGCGGCGGCATCGTCCGGTATCATGACGGCGCTTCTTGGAAGCGTGGCCGGTGTATCGCTGTTGGTCGGTGGTATCGGCATCATGAACATCATGCTGGTGTCGGTCACCGAACGCATCCGGGAAATCGGCATTCGTATGGCGATCGGCGCACGCGGACGCGACATTCTGGCGCAGTTTCTCGTCGAAGCCGTAGTCGTCAGCCTGATCGGTGGTTTGATCGGGATTGGCGTCGGGGTGGGTGCGGCCAAGGTGGTCTCGCAGACGGCGGGATGGCCTACCATGATCTCGCAGAGCTCAGCGGTGTTAGGCGTCCTGTTCTCGGCCTTTGTCGGTATCTTTTTCGGGTTCTATCCGGCCTTCAAGGCATCCCGGCTGGATCCCATCGACGCGTTGAGATACGAGTAGTAGCGGTCGTTGTCCGGCAGGCCGCACGAGGTAGCCTATTACCCGATGGGAAGAAGACCACATAACCGTCGAGTTACACAAGAGATACAAAGGGCAGGGTTTGAAATGAATGCAGGGTTTGAAAATAAATGCAAGGTTTCGGGACAACACCCGTATATTACAGATACCGGACCTCGCCCTGGATGGCGCGTTCGGTCTACGACGCTACGAAAAGATCGCCGACGATCCGCCGACCATGACCATTTTCTTCCCAAACCCCCATGCCAGCAAAGCCGGAACAGGATTCAGCGGCCGTCTTGCCTTCCGACCCGGAAACCGGAATCCGGCTGTTATTCGAGAAATACCATGCAACCATTTACAACCTTTGTCTTCGTATTCTCGATCAGGAACAGGATGCCGAGGACATTACCCAAGATGTATTTGTCCGAGCTTTTAAGGCGTACCATCAGTTTCGTGCCGAATCTTCGCCCGGAACGTGGTTGTACCGCATCGCCGTCAACTTATGCCTAAACCGGCAACGTCGGCTGAAATACGTGCGCTGGTTGTCGCTCGACGTTTTTGCCGATGCGTTTGATACGCCTCCGTTTGAAAGCCCGGACCCCGGTCCTGACGCTCAGACCGAACAAAACGAAACCGGGCATATCGTACGTCGGGCGTTGCACGCGCTACCTGATCGGCAACGCACGGTGCTGATCATGACGCGCTACGACGGGTTGTCGTACAGAGAAATCGCCCGGATTTTGGCATGTTCCAAGGCCTCCGTAGAGTCGCTTTTGCACCGGGCGAAACTAAACCTTGCCAAACATTTGAAACCTTATCTCGACGAACTGTAGACCTGTCATGACGCATCGAAATATCCAAAACCGGCTTCTGCTGTATCTCGACGACGAACTGCCCGACCGGGAACGGGCCGATATTGCGTGTCATCTTGCCCAATGCTCCCCATGTCGGTCTTATCTGGCCGAGTTGAAGAGACTTTGGGAAACGGAACCTGCACACCGTACGCCGCCGTCTTATCTGTGGAAAAACGTGCAGACCGTGATACGGGGTCACGCGCCGGGACGGACGCGCCCCACAGGGGTGGGACGTCTTTTCCCTCTGCTCCGGCCCGCGCTGATGACCGCCGCTCTGATAGTCGGCATCGCGATCGGGACCTATATCGGCAACCTGCCCGAAACAGTCGCATCGTCTGAAAACCCGGTCGTCTCTGCGGAAGCCGGCGAGATATTGAATGCTTCCTATTTGGAAAACTTTCAAGACATTCCCCCGGAATCCGTCGATGGCATCTATTTGACAGGTGCGGTGGACGAGTGAACCATCCGGAAAGAGGTCTTGCGATGAAAAAATGGTTTTCCCGAGGCGCGATTCTGCTGACGGTAATCAACTTAGCCGCGCTTGGCACAATTGGCTATCATCGCTGGCAACATCGTCATGACGACCGAGATCGGTCTGCGCGTGGACGGGAGATGAATTTCGAGAAAACGCTCAACCTGTCCGATAAACAGGTCGTTCTTATGCAGGCGTTGCGCGATACGCTGGAGCAAAACATACAGCCTTTTCGTGAAGCCCTGAGAACACGACGTGACCGATTCTACGAACTCATAGCGGCCCCGGAAGCGGACAGACCGGAAATCGATCGTATTCAAGCCGAAATGGATTCGCTTCAGGCCGGTATAAAACGTCAGGTGATCGCGCACATGCTGGCACAGAAAAGCATCTTGACGCCGGAACAACAACAGCGGTATTTCTCCACGCTCAAAAAACGCTATGGAGACGGTTTCCGCCGGGAGGGCCGTACGGACCGCTATCGCCGGGAAAAACCCGACGGATAGACGGAATCGATTTTGGGTGAAAGAACCTCACGGATTGGGAGATGGTTATGAACGCGGACAGCACGGAATATTTTCGGGTAGTAGCACCGGAATGGGATCGCATGCAGCAGTCTTTTTTCTCGGAACACGTACGGGAAACGGCCTGTGGCGTCGCCGGGGTCAAACCGGGCCAGATCGCCGCAGACATCGGCGCGGGAACCGGGTTTGTCACCGAAGCCCTGCTCCAAAAGGGGTTGAGAGTCTTCGCGGTCGACCGGTCCGCATCCATGATGGACGAAATGCGCCAAAAATTTACGGACGACGCTCCGGTGGAATACCGGCTTGCCGCTGCGGATCGACATATCCCGCTTCCCGATCTTGCGGTCGACTACGCTTTTGCCAACATGTATCTTCACCATGTCGAGACACCCGCCGAAGCGATCCGCGAGATGGCGAGAATCGTCAAACCGGGTGGCAAGGTCGTCATCACCGATCTGGATGCGCACGAATTCGAGTTTTTGCGGCAGGAGCACAATGATCGCTGGATGGGGTTTCGGCGAGAAGAGGTGCAAGCATGGTTTACGGCGGTGGGATTGAAAAACGTGCGGGTCGATGGCGTGGGTGAGTCGTGTTGCGGTACCTCGTGTGCGGGTACGGAGACCGCGCAGATCGGCATTTTCATCGCTTCCGGAGAAAAATAGGAGTCATCGAATGCGTCTGGAGACCCTTCTCGTTCACGCCGGCGGTGAACCGGATCCGGCTACCGGAGCGCTGACACCGCCGATTCATCTGTCCACCACTTTTACACACACCCAAGATGGACAGGCGACGCACCGACATGTGTATATCCGAGATAGCAACCCGACACAGGATCGGCTTGAGGAAGCCTTATGCGCGGCGGAAGGCGGCGAGGCCGCCGTCGCGTTCGCTTCGGGCATGGCGGCCGCTTCTACATTGCTCCAAACGTTGCCGACCGGAAGCCATGTACTCATGCATACGGACGTGTATACCCATGTGCGTGTCGCGGGTCAGCAGTTCCTGCCTCGATGGAACTGTAGCGCCAGTCATGTGGACATGACCGAACCCGACGCCGTCCGCCGCGCGTTGCGCCCTGAAACCCGTATGTTATGGCTTGAAACACCGTCCAACCCCTGCATGGATATCATCGACATAGCGGAGATCGCCCGTATCGCCCGCGAGATCGGGGCGCTCACCGTAGTGGATAGCACCTTTGCCACGCCGATATGCCAACAGCCGCTCGCCGTCGGAGCCGATATCGTGTTGCACTCGACAACCAAGTATCTGGGCGGACATTCCGATGTGCAGGGTGGGGCGCTTGTATTTCGCAAATGTGATGAACAGGTGACGCAAACGCTGTTTACCCGTAAAGTGATGGGCGCCGTGTCGTCGCCGTTTAACACCTGGCTGGTGCTGCGAGGACTCAGGTCGCTTTCCTGTCGGGTGGAGCGACATTCGGACAACGCTATGGCCGTCGCAGCCTTTTTGGAAACACATCCGGCCGTAGAAAAAGTCCACTATCCCGGTCTGGCTTCTCATCCGGGGCACGAAACCGCCAGACGCCAGATGAGGCGTTTTGGGGGTATGCTTTCGTTTCAGGTGCGAGGTGGGCACGAAACGGCTTTCCGGATGATTTCCCGACTTGGCGTTTTTACAGTTGCCACAAGTCTTGGCGGAACCGAATCGCTGCTCGAACACCGTGCTTCCATAGAAGGCCCCGCTTCGACGACTCCGGACAACCTGCTTCGGGTATCGGTCGGGCTGGAAGCGGCGGAAGACTTGATCGCCGACTTGGATCAAGCGCTGACCTAAGGGTAACCGTCTTTTTCAACCTCACGTCCGGGCTTGCCATTCCTTTTCACCCTGCGTTTTTTAAACCGCCCAGTATTTCCAGAGGTCTTCGGGAATTTCGTACCGGAATTCGGTTTCACCGCACCGGCGATGTGACCATCGCGCAAACAACCCAAAGCGCGGGGTAGCACGCATGTTGATCGAACCGGTATGCGTCAGGTAGGCGTGCCAGAGTACCACACTACCCGCCGCCGCGGTAAACTCCTTTGGTCCTTCCGAAACGTCGCCTGCAAACATCTTCCAGTTCCATCCTTCTATATCCCGGAAACTACCGTCCACCTGGGTGGGGTGATCCATAAAATAGCGGTGCGCGACATGGTGCGTGCTCGGCCAGTAGACAAATCCGCCCCCGCCCGGTTCCACATCATACGCATACGTCGTAGCCCCGATCATAAAGGGAGACCAGCCTCCCGGTCCATAAGCGTCGATATGCCCGCTTTCGGGCATCTCCCATGCTATGTCAGTGCGGGGCCACGAAACGATCGGCGTGCCGGTGCCGCCTACAAATGCGTCGCCACCGAGTTGCTCGATAATCGACAGCAACGGCGGATACCGCCCAAAGGCAGACTCCGGCGGATCGTAGCGGAAATCGTTGATCGCATATTGGTCTCTCGGCCACGTTTCCGGCGTTTCGAGACGCGATCCCAGCTTGGTCCACAGTTGCTCCCGCCAGTTTATCAGGGTATCCTTGTCGATAAAGCGTTCCAGAATGAGATACCCGTTTGTTTTGAAAAAGACGATCTGTTCGGCGGTAAGACGATAGGGGGGAGGATGTGGGAGGTCCATAGTATTACGCAGAAAAGGCGTGGTGTTTTTGCAAGGGAACAAGCGATAGATGCAGAAAGACGGTTCGCCATCGGAGGTGGAATAAGACGCGATACGTGTTTATATAGGACGGCAAGAGGAAAACGCAAGAAGGAAAGCATCGGTCCGGCAAATCAGACTTCCCCTATGACCCAATACAAAAAATAGAGGATAATGAAAAATGCCACACTGGCGAAGGCCAAGGTCTGCATATTAACACCGTGTTTTCTGTAAAGCCAGTTTTCAAACCGATGTCTGAAGGAGGGATTGTGCGCCGAAGACCGGCCTTTTCTCTTTTTTTTGCCGTTGTCTGAGATCGGTCTTTCCGCTACGGAAGACGTGCGAAGCGCGAGTGGTGGAGGTACTGTGGAAGCCCAGAACCGATGACGGCAGGCATGACACCGAAAAAAACGTTCGCTGGGGCGCAAGGGGCTAAGGATATAGCGCTCCCAGAGCCCTCGGTGCGATCTGTGAACGTTAAAAGATCCACAGGAAGGACACTGATGTTTTAAACTCTGGGGGGTAGGAGGTTCGGCGTTTTCCATAGGAAGGTCTTCCTCCCGGTCATGGTGTTTCCGATCCCCTGCGGAGCCGTTTTGACCCGTGCGTACACCAGAGACTGCCCTCTCCATGATACCCTCCGAGTGTGTCGAAAACAGGTCGGTCACATCTGACCTGTACCATACGCCGGTCCGTCGAAAGGACCGTTCCCGGCACCCATTGGTATGTGTTTCCGTGATCGGTTTTCGTCAGACAGTATACCAAGACGGCTTCGCCTATTTCGAATTTTGTCCGTCGTGGCATAGCGTCTGCAAACGATCGAGCGTTTAAAAACGGAACGCTTCGATCCGCCGGGTTATATCGCCCGAAGCCCTTTAGGTGTCGTGTACAGAGGGATGCGGATTTCATTACAAAATAAAAGATGCGATTAGCCTGCACAAGAGGGAAAAACCTGAAAAAATCGCTATAGTTTCTCAACGGTTTAAAATGGCTCGTAAAAGACGGAAAACGAATACGCAGCCGGAGTTAAGGGGGTAAAGAGAGGGAGGAAGCCGGGGGATTACCGGACGACAAAGGCTTCCATCGCGTAATACTGGGGAAAACCCAACTGATCCAGACGCTGGGCCGTGTGGGTGTTCCGGTCTTGAACCCGTTGCCAGAATTCGCGGTCATCCGAGCTACCCGGAAACATGGCGGTGTCCTTTTGCGATTCATGACGGAATATGGCTTGGATTTTTTTCTGGAGATCGTCGCTGGAGAGGGGTACGAACACGTCGGCTTCGTCCACTTCCCATTCCTGCCATGCGCCCCGGTACATCCACACTTCGGGTTTGGCGGCGTACTCCATCAAGGCTTGATCGATGGCTTCCTTACACATGCGGTGTGTTCCGTGCGGATCGGAAAGATCGCCGGCTACAAAAATCACATCGGGACGGATTTCGTTTAGCAAATCGAGGATAATACCGATATCCTCTTCACCGACGGGTTTTTTCTGTACCTGACCGGTGCGGTAGAAAGGCAGATCGAGAAACCGGGTTTTTTCCGGCGATACGCCGACCACAGAGGCCCCGGCAATCGCTTCGGAACGGCGGATATTGGTTTTTATCGTCTGCACTTCGGGGATATCGATTTGGGCGGCCTGTTTGGCGGCGAGAAAAGCGCGGGCTTTTTCGGCTATGTCGTCAAACAGCGGGTGTGAACATCCTAAATCGCGGAACGTAAGCCGGATAAAGTCGATGAGACGCAACACGTCGGTGTCGAATACCGCGATGTTACCGCTGGTCATATAGGCGATCGTCAGGTCGTTTTCGGCGGCCGCAAGGTGAAGCAGTGTCCCCCCCATCGAGATCACGTCGTCGTCGGGGTGGGGCGAGAAACAGATACACCGTTTTCCGGTAAACAGACGGTCTTTTTCGCGTACTTTGGCACGGATGGCCTCGAAGACACGCATATTGAGCGTCTCTGTGCGTGTTGTCGTGTCGATCAGGGTATACAAACCGTGGTTGTCGTAATCCCGCCGTTGAAGATGCAGAAGGGGTTTGCGGGTCTGCTCGCACAGCCACAGCACGGCGCGCTGGGTCATGCGGTCGGTCCATTCGATACCGGGGTTGACCAGCCAAGGCGTTTTGATCCGGGTCAGTTCGGTAGAGGCGCCGGGATCGACATAGATCGAAGCGTTCGGGTGATGTTGAAGATAGCTGGCGGCGATCTGAGGGCTTACCTCGCCTTCTACCGCTCGGCAAATGACATGCGCCTTGTGTTCTCCGGTCGCCATCAGAATCACCCGTTGCGCGGTCAGGATAGTACCCACGCCCATGGTGACGGCTTCGAGCGGTACGTTTTCTTCTCCGAAAAAATCCGCCGCCGCGTCCTTCCGCGTCATCTCGTCGAGCCGGATCAACCGAGTACGGGTATTGGGCAACGACCCCGGCTCGTTAAAACCGATATGCCCGCTTCGTCCGATGCCAAGCAGTTGAATGCCTATCCCGCCAAATTTTTCGATCTGCTGCTCGTACCATGCGCAATGTTCCATCATGGCCTCGCGTGGCAGATCTCCCCTCGGAATAAAAATTTGGTCCTCCGGAATATCGAGATGGGCAAACAGATTTTCCCGCATGTACCGATGATAGCTCTGGAGCGACACCGGCGTCATGGGGTAGTATTCGTCTAAATTGAATGTAACTACGTTTCGAAAACTCACTCCTTGACGATGACGGGTGATAAGTTCCCGGTACACCCCGATCGGCGTGGAACCGGTAGCCAGTCCCAAGATGGCAAGCCCCTGCCGGGCAGCCTGTTCCTCGACATAGCGCACGATTTCGTCGGCTACCGCTCCGGCGATGGATTCATGGTCCGGACAGATGATGACCGGAATATGTTCGGAGAAACCCTGCATGGTCTTGTCTATCCCCAGCGCTGTTCGGGCGGGTCGAAGAGAAAGCCGTGAAACAGTTTTCGGCGTTCCGGCGACAGCGCATTGTAAAAGGACGGCTTATAACCCCAATGTTCCTGAGAGCCGATCATCCAAGGGTGTTCGTAGGCGTAATACAGCATGATACGGGAGCCGTTTTCGCGGGTCCAAGGTCCGTGCGAATGCCAAAGCGCATTGTGAAAAAGAATCGCCGTTCCCGGCGGCGCGCACACCTGTACGGCTCCGGGAAAAAGATCGAGACGTTGGCGGTCTTCGACCGTCGGATCGAGAGCGGACTTGTGACTTCCGGGGATGATGCACAGATTGCCCTGTCCGGGTTCGGTCATGTCGCTGAGATAGTAGCCGATCTTGAGCTGGAGCAGGGGGATGGGAGGACCGAGATTTCTGTAGCCATTGTCATGACCGTCGATATGCCAGCCCATACCGCGTCCCTTGTGGTCGCATTCTATGATGGCGTCCGAGGCGTGGTGATGGGCTTTTTCGTTCAAAAGACCGGTTATGTACGGCCACATACGAGGATGGTCAAGCATTTCCAAAAACAGCGGGTCGTCTTCGAGGATATAAAAAATACGGATATTGGGTCCGTTGACGTGGGTCATGCCCGTATGGTTGACACTTTGCTCCAAACGGTCACGCCGACGCGCTACCGCCGTTTCGAGTGCCTTCAGAAGCCTTGCTACATGCTCTTCTTCGAGAAAACGTTCCAACACGAGATAGCCGTTGGTTTCAAAGAAAAAACGTTCGGTTTCGGTAGGGTAGGACATGGTAGGTCTCCGGGTTGTGGGATATGGGTAGGGGCGACGCACGGCATAGGCGGGGCGACGCATGCCTCGCCCCTACGGTGCCTCACGGTCGGATTGCAAATCGACCGGATCACCCGGACACCATATCGGCATGGCTTCGGGAACCCGGTATTCGAATACCTCGTCGTCCATAGGGTACGGTGTGGTTTTGCGTTGGTACAACGCATATTGATACAACCGACACCGGCGTTCCATGACTTCCTCTTTCCACCATCGGTAACGCCGGTTCCAACTTACGGCACGGTTGTCGAAATAGACTACCCGACGGAGCGATGCGCTGTGATTGATTGTACTGCCGTGCAACACCTTGGTATGGTGCAACAGCACGTCGCCCGGCTCCACTTCGGCGGGTACGGCGCCCGGCAGATCGAAATCCTCGCGTCCCCGCCGAACCCATTCGTCGGCCTTTTCCCGGTCCCACAGATGACTCCCCGGAACCACCCATAAACAACTGTTTTCCACCGTCGAACGGTCCGGGTAAATGTCGATGTTGAAAATACGCTCCTCGCCCTCTACGGGGTTCCCGTCCCGATGCCAAGGGACCGAAGAGCCGTGTCCGGGGAGTTTGAACACCAACGATTCGTAGCAAGGGATAAAATCGGGACCCACCATGCGGGTAAGCAGATCG
>VGJU01000129.1 GCA_016867335.1 Candidatus Zixiibacteriota bacterium
TCACGCTGGACTTGCCGACAGCATCGCTGCGCAGAACATCCGCAGGGCCGCTATCAACCGGCCCATCGTGGACAACGCCTTTGGTGTTGAACTACAAACCCCGTTGCTTGCTACGGGGTAGTTGATACCTGTCATCCAAAACTTAAAATCGGTTTCTACCGACAATATGCGGCCGGGGTTCTGCGGTGTCAATCGTTGCGGGAATGCCTGTACGTCGCATGTAAAACTGTGCGCCCCACCAGCCAAAAATATCTGGCGGGGTGGTCGCAACGGCGCTAACTTGGGCAAACACAGACCCTTTCGACCGGAGACATCGCACCCTTACGAGGAATTCTATGTCTTCTACCCATGACATCTCCCCGTGTCTTCTCGCCGAGATCGCCCTGACCGGTTGTCCCGTAGGTACGGTTTTAGATCCCAACGAGCCGGACCAACGGATCGAAGAGCGGTATTTCGCCGGATGGCGCAACAGCCTCAACGACATCGCCCGGTGGCGCATGCCGTCCTGCTATCGCGTCGCGCGTGATGGGGATCGTGAAGTGTTGGAACACATCAACAAAACCGACCGTTGTCTCGTGACGGGAGAGCTGCTCTGGAGCGACTATACGGCGGAAGCACATATCCGCCAACTCAACGCCTTTACCGTTCCCAATATGGACGATCCACACGCCATCGTCGCCCGTTCCGGGTTGATGTTGCGGTATCGGGATTTGCGGCGCTACTATTTTTTTTGTCTCGACGCACACGAGCGTTTTGCGCTCTATCGCCGTGAAGACGACCGCTGGACGCTATTGGCCGATGTGCAGACCGGCGTGGACCGGACGCGGTATTACCACCTCAAAGCCGTATGCGAAGGTGAGAAAATCACCGGCTATATCGACGACCGACTCGCCTTTGTCGTTTTCGACTCTGCCTATCCGACCGGCAAGGTGGGTATCCGCGCCAACACCCGCAGCCGGATGTACGACATGCGTGTGACTACGGACGAGCCGGCGCACGCGGCGTATCTCAACCGGCTTTCCGCGTACGAACGCGAGGTCGCGGAGGTCGCCGAAAAATATCCAAAACCGATTTTGTGGAAAAAGATCGACCTGTCACCTTGGTGGCCGTGTAGCGTTCGTTACGGCGATTTTAGAGGCGCAGGCCGTAAGGAGATCATCGTAGAACGGGCAACATCCGAAGGGCCGGGCATCGTTGTGCTGGACTTTGATGGCCATGTGGTGTGGGACCGGGTCTATCCGGCCGCGGCTGCACTCAAGCATGTGGTTATCCACGACCTGAACGCCGACGGTGTGGAGGAGTTTATTGGTATCGACGGCGACAGACTTCGTATGGTCGGGGGCAGGACCGGCGAAGTGCTTGCGGAAACCGCTCTGCCTACAACCGGACCGTACCGGGGTTATCGCAACGTCAGCATGAGCGGGTATCTGCATTCGTTGCGCGTGCTCTGGCCCTGTCATATCCGCAAGACGGAGAAATCGCAGGATCTTATCCTCCGCGACGGTGACGGCGCCGGAACCGGCTATTCGCTCTGGGCGCTCGACGAACATCTTAACGTTCGGTGGCGACAGGACGCCCACAACGCCTGGTACGGTATGTATCTATGGTTTTACGATGTGGACGGCGACGGTCGCGACGAAATCCTGCCCGGCTACGACCTGTACGACGGTGACGGCAAACACCTCTGGACCATGGAAGGCGCGGAGTATATCGAAGATTCCGGCGGAGCCGGACATATCGACCATGCGGCGTTCGGAGAACTCGATGGCGACGAGAGCAACGGTCCGGAGATCGGCATCGCGGGCAGCGACCCCGGCTTTTTTTTAGTGGACGCCCGCACCGGTGCGGTACGCCGTCAGCACCGCTTTGGACACGTACAGGGCATCTATGCGGGCAATTTCCGTCCCGACCTGCCGGGGCTTGAGATGTGGATGGGCAACCGGTGGGGCAACCACGGGATATTGAATCTTGTCAGCGGACAGGGCGATCCGCTTTACCGCTATGAGCCGGACAACCGCAGTCAGGGCGGTCCGGCGGTCAACTGGAGCGGTGACGGCGAGGAACTGCTGTTTCTATCGTCGAGCCGAGAGGCGTTCGGTTTTTACGACGCCTATGGCCACAATGTGATCCGTCCTGTGTGTGAAGGCTTGCCCATCGCTTGGGGGGCCGGTATCGTGGAAGACGTAGTCGGCGACACCCGCGACGAAATCTCGTATGTACACGATGGGGCGCTCTATATCGTCACGCAGGACCGTCCGTATCCGTCCGGCCAGCGTATCTACGCGCCGGTTCGGCGTTTCGACATCTCACTGCCGGGGTGGAGAGACAACTTCTGAGCGGTGAGACAACAAGGCCAAGCAAGTTTCCCGCAGCAAGCTGCAAAGTATACGCTCGCTGTTCGGTTTAGCCCAAAATGCTACGAAAATCGTAAGGAGTCTGACATGGAACAGATGGGCATAAATATGTCATGCGGGCAGACCGACATCCGTCCGGAGTGTCTGGAGACGCTGGCAATGCCGGTTCGGACACCGGTATACTATCCCGGTTATCAGAGTCTCGAAGCGGAGACCGTGGCGCTGCTCAAAAAACTGCTCCATGCAGAGCAAGGCGATGTCACGCTTATGCTTGGCACGGCGACCTATGGGCTGGAAGCCGCGATTTGGAACGCGATCGAGCCGGGTGATACGGTCATTACCGCCAACACGGGTGTTTTTGGTCATCTCCAAACCGACATTGCGCAGGCGGCCGGGGCAAATGTCATCGAACTGCCTGTAACACCGGGGCAGGCCGTACGCCCGGAGGCGGTCGAGCAAGCGTTAAAAGAACATCCCGAAACCAAGTTGGTCGGTATTGTCTACTCGGACACGAGCACGGGGGTACTGAGTCCTGTGTGGGACATTGGCCGGGTGGTGCGAAGGTTTCCCGACGCCGTATTTCTCGTGGACGCAGTATCCGCGTTTGGTGGGGTGGCAGTACGATTTGACGAGTGGCACATCGATTTTTGCTGTACGACCTCGCAGAAATGTCTCAATGCCCCGCAGGGCGTCGCCATCGTGGCCATCAGCCCGACCGGATGGAAACGCATCGACAGCCGATCAAAGCCGATCGGACTTCGATCCATGAATTTTCGGGTGTGGAAAGGTTCGTTCGTGCTGACGCGCGCGCTTCATACGGCGGTCAAGGCGGTGTTCGACGAAGGTCCCGAAGAGGTTTACCGCCGCCACCGAGTCGCCGGACGGGCGATGCGCGAGGCCATGCGCGCGCTGGGTCTTCCTGTGCTGGCAAGTGACGCTGACGCCTCCCCTACCTGCACAAAAGTCGCCTGGCCGTCTGCGTTGAACATGGAGGTGTTCAGGACGCGGCTCGAACAGGAATATGGGATTGCCATGGCGGGTGAACGTTTTGGCACGATGGGCTATTTCGCCCGACCTCAGTACGTGCTGCCCACCATCTCCGCCGTCGAGCGCTGTCTGCGCGATTTTCAGATTCCAGTGGAACTTGGCCGGGGACTTCAGGCCGCCAATCGCGTGTTTGCGGAGGGGATGGAGTAAAAGCTCAACAAAACTGATTCTCCTAAGCAAGAAGCGATCACGCAACGAATATACAGTTCCAAATTACAGGAAGCCGTCCGGGTCTCCAGTTGTTTTTCATACAGCGCTCCCAAACGAAGAAGATTCTCATGCGACATATCCTGACTGTGTTCGTGCTCACGGTGGCGACCGCTGGTCTTGCGAAGGCACCTGCCCAGCCTTATCTCTACCATCATGCCGTGTGAGTTCCGCCGGAGAACATGGCAGCATTCACACAGCCCAATAGGGCCCGTACTACGCCGATCTTTCCGGAAACACGGCTTCACGCCGTCCAGTGAAACGTCCCGTACTGTTCCGGACGGCATCTTCACGCGGCTGTAGAGGGGCCACCCATCGCTGAGTTCTTGCAGGGAGGGCAGGCAATGGACCCGCGTGGCGATTTTAAGGCAGAGATCACCCATGAATTGTTCACGGGAGAACAGGTGGGGCGACACGATACAGTGGGTGGCCGCGGCCTGATATCGAGCTACGATGGAACACCCGATGGTCAGCGGTTTGTGGTCGTACAGAATACCAGCGCGGGAACCGCCTCTACCATCACAGTCGTCCGGAACTGGATGGCGGAGTTTCGAAAAAAATAGGGCGGCCTGTCTTACAGCAGAGTTTCAAAGCCGTCATTCAGAAGGCGCAGCAGTGGGATAGCCTGGATTTCCGGCGACAGCGGGAAAGTCCCAGTCCCGGCGGTAACGACATGGCCTCTGGTTATTCCCAGGTCACTCATGGCCGTGCGCATACCCCGTGAGACCTGTGGCGACGCGGTGTACTTCACCTCGATCGCCACGCGCTGTCGTGACGAAAGCGAAACAACCAGGTCGATTTCCTCTCCGGTATGCGTTCGATAGAACGCGAAGTCCGCGTTTTTCGGCGCCTGCTGAATAATCTGTTCGATGGCGAATCCTTCAAACGATGCGCCCAGGATAGGATGTCCATGAAGCGATTCTCTGTCAGGAATGCGGAGCAGAGCGTGCAGAAGACCGATATCACGGATATACACTTTATGGGATTTGACCAGACGTTTCTTCAGATTGGCGTGAAGGGGCTGAAGCTGGCGAACGAGCAGCGCATCGGTCAGCAGATCCAGATAATGGCGGACCATCGGAGCGGTCACGTCGAAATTCCGGGCAAAACCGCTTGCATTCCATAGTTGAGCGTGACTATGAGCCAGCATTTCCCAGAAACGGCGAATACGTGTTGAGGAAGTCCGAAAGCCCATCTGAGGAACATCCCGTTCGAGAAAGGTCGCGAGAAACGCGTATCGCCAGACCATGCTGTCAGCATCTGAACGGGCCAGAAAACTTTCCGGATATCCACCGCGCAACCAGAGTCGTTGAGACGCTGTATCCGGTTCAGCTTCGCTGGCGGCTATCTCCGGCAGAAGAAACGGAGTGAGTTCCAGATAAATCAGGCGTCCGGCAAGCGTTTCCGAACTCTGGCGTAGTAGTTCCGGGGCGGCGGATCCGAGAAGGAGAAAGCGTCCGGGGCGACGATTTCTGTCGATCATTCCCCGCAGAACGGGAAACAGGTCCGGTCTCCGCTGGATTTCATCCAGAATGACCAGCGTATTTTCGTGAGCGCCAAGATATAATTCGGGTTCGCCCAGTTTGGCCAGATCAGAAGGCAGTTCCAGGTCAAGGTAGATGGCAGGCGTCGGCCATGCGTCAGCAATGATTCTGGCCAGCGTGGTTTTTCCAGTCTGCCGGCTTCCAATCAACGCTACGGCAGGAAACTGAAGCAATGCCTTGCGGATGGTGTGTGTAAGCGTACGATCAATCATTTTTGAACACGTCAGCGAGTGGGCTTCCAATAATTCACTTCCTTGGTGTCGAAGAATCCCCACAGCTTGCTGAGCGGGATTCTTGAAAATTAAAAGTCAGAGTTTCATTTATCAAGGTTTTTTCAGATCGTCGGATAAATCGGATACGATAACAGAGCAAGGTCCTAGAGATGCCTGAAGTATGCACGGCATGGTATCCGTTACAAAAGGTTCAGATATGACCACAGGAGACCGGATCGGGCATTACCGTATTACGGGCAAACTCGGCGAAGGGGGCAGGTGTATCTGGCCGAGGACACGCGCCTTCACCGTCCGGTGGCGCTCAAAGTCCTGCCGAAGCGTCTGCACGGCGATCCGGAACGCTTGGCGCGTTTGCGCATCGAAGCCGAGGCCGCCGCCCGATTGAACCATCCCAATATCGACACGATCTATTCCATCGAGGAGGCGGAATACACGGGCGCGGGTGATGATACCCCAAAAAACCGATCCATCCTTCCAGAGATCGAAGGTTTTGACGTGGCCGCGGCCACGCGCCCGTCGCGAGGGGTAGGCGGCGACTATTACGATGTGCTCAAGGATCAGCACGGGCGCCTGTGGATCGCCCTCGGCGACGTCACCGGCAAGGGGATTCCCGCCGCGCTCACCATGGCGACACTGCGCACCCTGTTCCGAGCCGAACTCGAAATAAACCAGCCGCTTGAAGCCGTTCTGCGCCGGGTGGCCGACGGGTTGGGACGCTGGACCCCGCCGGAGGTGCTGGCCACCTTCTGTTGTGGCCTGCTCGACCCTCGGCGACACGCGCTGACACTCGTCAACGCCGCGCACCCGTGTCCCATGGTGGTTCGCACGGATGGAGCCGTCGAAGAAGCCAGAGAGGCCGGCCCGCCCGCAGGACTTGATCCGCTCATGGCCGCAGACATACGCTATACGGAACAGGAGGTGAGGCTTGCTCCGGGCGAGACGCTTCTGTTCTACAGCGACGGGGTAAGCGAGGCGCTCAACGATGCGGGAGAACTGTTCGGGGAAGAGCGGATCGCCCAACTTTTAGGCGCGCACCGCCATAAAACCGCCACCGGTCTGCTCGACGTTATCACCCAAGCCGTTGCGGCCTTCCAAGGCAACACGCCGCAGAGCGACGACATCACCCTCGTGGTGGTGAGGGCGGTATAAAGCGAATCTCATGCTGACGCGGTGGTATGCTCTTCCCGAAACACCCGGCTGGCCCGGTTGAGCCGTTCCAGCGCCACATCGGGCAGAACAAGTTGTGTTCCGGAAAGATTGTCGTCCACCTGCGCCGCGCTCTCCGAGCCCGCAAGGACACACGTCACCTCCGGATGCGCCAGCGTCCAGGCGACACACACCTGCGCCCGCGTCACCTCCAACTCACCTGCAACGGCGTCCAGATCCCGGATCAGCGCTACAAGCGGCGTATCCGGCGCTGGTTCTCTGCCCACCGCAAGATGACCGGTATCCATCGGGCTGAACGCTAATAGCCCCATGCCGCCCGCCCGGATCAGCGGAAACATCTCGGCTTCAAGCCGTGTCGTGCGCGACCGCCCCTGTTCGTCAAGCGACATCCCGGCGATGTTGTAGTAGTCTTCCAGACCGGCGAATCCCACGGCTGAATTCAATATCTCTACCTCCTTCGCCTCGAAGTTGGAAGCGCCCCAATAGCGGATTTTGCCGGACCGAACCAGCGTTTCCATGTTTTCGGCCAGTTCCCCGGGCCGGGTGACCCCGTCCGGCTGATGAAGCAGACACAGGTCGATACAGTCGGTTTTGAGTCGTTTCAGGCTTGCTTCAAGCTGTTCCACGAGATAGGTCCGCGTAAAAACGGCCTTTCGGAGCGGTTTGTCTGGCTTGGTATCCGACGCGGGTGCGTGCAGGGCGGGAATCTTGGTGCAAAGAACAAGCCGGTTTCGACAGCCTGCGACGACCCGGCCTAAGAGCCGCTCCGCGCCGCCCCAGCCATAAGCGACCGCCGTATCGAAAAAGTTGATCCCCATGTCGATGGCATGGCGCAGAACGGCCTCGCTCCGGCTATCCTCCCCGCGCGGCAGATGGCGAAATGCCGTACCCTGACACAGCCGGGAAACATACAGATCGGTGAAGCCAAAACGGATATACATGGAAACAGCCTCGATAAAGAAAGAGGAAGGGACAAGGAAGAAGAACACCGAAAAGAGGCGGGTTTCACCGTTCTATGGAGCAGGCTCGCTCCGGACGCCAAGATGTTGCGGACGTACGGCTCCGTGATGGCAGGTGGCGCATTTAACCTCGGCAAGCGGTTTGCGGCCTGTTTCCGGCAGATACGTCGTATTGATCGCCTGAGTCATGGCGATCATGACGCGCGCCGTGCGTTTTGGCTCTTTCGCATCCGAAGCGAAGTCGTAGCCGTCGAGCGAAGCCGGATTTTCTCCCACATGACAGTGATTGCAGCGAACCCCCAGATCGGTGGCATATCCGCGCATGAACTGGATCAGATCTGCCCGTTTGATGTCTTTAGGCAGGGTTTTCAGATTGGTAAACTGTTGCGGAATCTGAGCCGAGACGCGCCCGGCAAGGGGCACGGCGATACAAACCGCCATGCCGAAAAGCAGGGTAGAGATACGTTGTGTCAGCATAGGTTTCTCCGAAAACAAGGGGGGCGGTTTGGCGTGAGTAAAAAGGAAATTCTGTACCGAAGCAGACGTGGAGGGCGCAGAGTGGCGACCTCAGCACCCACGATCACACCGCCGCGTAACAGCCCTACCACCACCGACGCGTATCTCCGGTACGGGAGCAGACGCACGGCAAGCTGTCACCCTGCATCCTCGCGGTTCTGAAAGAGCAAGGGATTCCCCTCCTCGACGCGCAACGCCAATGAAATTTCCTTGCAAATGATCGTATTTATTCAATATACTGTGGTCACTATCATATACATCCTGAAATTTCACAGTATAATAGTCACATTCGGTCCGGTGTTATCCACGCAAAATCTCTCGGGCAAACCGCAGAGCGCGCGGTGAAGGCGCGGTGGCGGCTTTAGGCATCGGCCTGAACATCGAGGAGTGGGCCACGCTCAGAAATTTGGTCATGACCACCTCGGATGAGGCCCTCCAGGCGCGCGTCATCAAGGGCGGTGGAGGTCTTCCCAATTGAGTCTTGCGGCGCTTCCCGACCTGCTTCGCGGGGTTCCGGCGCTGTCTCGGCTTGGCGGTCAGACGCTCGAATCCCTTACACAGGACGCCCATGAGGTCAGCTTTGACGTCAGTGAGGTTGTCGTCCGCCAAGGGGAAACCGGCGATCGCGCTTTTCTTATCACCGAAGACAGCGCCGAGGTAACGGCTGTCGGCCACGACGGCCTAGTGCTCCTTTCCGCACTGTCTCCCGGCGAACTTTTTGGCGAACTGGCGATCGGTGGTCTGGCGGCGTTTGTCGATTTTCTGCGCGATGCGTCAACTCAGTGGTTCGGAAAAACCTGTGCCAGGCCGTTTACTGATAAGTTTGAAGAGTGAAGTCTGAAGTTTGAAAAGGACGAAAACCTCACTTCTTTACAGGGCGGATGTCATGAAAATTACGGCGATCAAGACGTACTTGGGCAGCTTTGACAACCGTTCGCGTGGCTTGATCAAGGTGGAAACGGACGAGGGGCTATACGGCTGGGGCGAGGCGTATTCGATAGGGCCGGACCGGTCGGTTGAGCCTATTGCAGACTATATTTTCGAGATGATCAAGGGGGAAGACCCACGCCGAATCGAATATCTCATGCTCAAACTGTTCCAGCAGTTTCGTTTTCCGCCCGGAGGAACGGGACTTGCGGTCATGTCGGCCATCGACCATGCGTTGTGGGACATCAGCGGCAAAGCCGCCGGACTTCCGGTGTATATGCTGCTCGGCGGTCGAGTACGCGACCGTATCCGCGTCTATATCGGCATCGGCGGAAGAGACGGCAAAGAAACGGCGGATCGGGCGCGCCGACTAAACCAAGTCCACGGGTTTACGGCGTTCAAAACCGGCCCTTATGTCATGGACCCGGATGCCAACCGATGGGGACGGGTATGCAGCGGCGCGGCGAAGTATTTCGAAGACCTGCGGCGCGACAGTCCGGAAGACTGGGAGTTTGCCTTCGATCCTCATGCCAAGATTTTCGAGCCGGTGCTCGCGCTCCAACTCGCCAACGCGCTTGCGCCGTACGATCCGTATTTCTACGAAGAACCCCTGCGCCCGGAGCATATTCCCGCATGGTCGCAACTGCGATCGCAGATGCAGGTTCCACTGGCGACTGGCGAAAGCCTGTATACGCGATTTGAGTTTCTCAACCTCATGGCCTCGCACGGGGCCGACATCA
Source organism: Candidatus Zixiibacteriota bacterium (assembly GCA_016867335.1). Lineage (GTDB taxonomy): Bacteria > JAAXHH01 > JAAXHH01 > JAAXHH01 > JAAXHH01 > VGJU01. The sequence continues at coordinate 9,695 of VGJU01000129.1, forward strand.
TACAACCCGATATCTGCGTATGCGGTGGGCTTTTAGAGATGCGCAAGATTGCGGCCATCGCCGAAGCCTATTATGTGACGGTAGCGCCCCACAACCCCATGGGGCCGCTAGCGACGGCGGTCAACGTGCATTTTGCCGCGGCGACGCCCAACTTCAAAATCCTCGAATATCTCATCCCTACCGGTACGGAATGGGAAAAATGTGTAAAAGACCCGTATCTGCCCAAAGACGGGTATCTGGAGTTGCGTGAAGATCGGCCCGGACTTGGCATAGAAGTAGACGAGGGGGCGCTTAAAGACAATCGGTATGTCCACTGGCAACGGACCTGTCCGGTAAGACCCGACGGCTCGACGGGGTATATCTGATGCGGGTTTCGGAATGTAAAACAGTCTGAAGGCTAAAGCGGCAGGTTTTCCAAACACGGTAACGATCCATCTCGATGTGTCTTATGGGAGGCAAACGGATGACTTTGTTGGAAAAGTTTGTTCTGGAGCTTGAGGTGTACGGTTTTACGCTCGTGGAGGAGGTGTTGTCCGCAGAAGAGGTGGCGGATATGAAAAAGGTGCTGATACGGTTGAACGAGGAAGTAGGGGAGGAGCTACTGGCGCCAGGTGCGTGTCGGCACGTCAGCAATCTACCGACACTCGATCCGATCTTTTTTCCGATCGTCGACCATCCGAAAATACTGCCGATTTTAGAGCATGTTCTCGATAAGTCGCTCATTTTAGGGAGTCTGAACAGCCGTATTGTGAGACCGGGCGACGACGCCCAGGGATTTCACAGCGACATTCCGCGGGAGATGCTCAACATGGCCTCTCCGGTGATGATGAACACGGTGTGGCTGTTGGACGATTTTTCACCGGAAAACGGTGGGACTCGCGTGGTCCCAGGCACGCACAAAAGCGGCCTGGCGGGTCCTCCTGCGGGGTTTGAAGTCAAATACTATTATCAGCCGGTTGCAAAAGCCGGAAGCGTACTGGTGTTTAACGGGCAGTGCTGGCACGCAGGCGGCGCCAATCGAAGCGACCACAATCGGCATGGTCTTTTCTCGCATTACCGAAAGCGCATGCTGATGTTTCAGTACGACCCCCACACCCACTTCCCTGCCGATTGGTTTGATCAGCTGACGCCGCGGCAAAAACAGCTCATGCGTATGGGGAAAGGGTTGGGCGCGCCTCATGCGGCGGATGTACAGGTTTTTTAAAGTTCAATACGCCTCCGGGATGACGGGCTGGTCGGCCAGCGAGGGACGGATATAGCCGACATTGATCTCGCGCGGCGGCAGTTCGATGGATTCCGGCTCCACGTAGGTGTACGGGAACACGCTCAACAGGTGTTTGATACAGTTGAGTCGGGCACGCAACTTGTTGTCCGAGTTGACCACGTTCCATGGCGCCTGTTTGATGTCGGTATAACCAAACATGTCGTCTTTGGCCCGCGAATAGTCGTCCCACTTCATATACGACTGCATGTCCATGTCGGTAATTTCCAGCGATTGAGCGGATTGTGGATGCGGTCATAAAACCGCTGGGTCTGGACCTCGGGGCTTACCGAAAACCAGTATTTGA
>VGJU01000130.1 GCA_016867335.1 Candidatus Zixiibacteriota bacterium
GCGAGCGACCAGCAACTGGCTTCACCGGCAATGTCCCGATACGTTCCGAACCGCTCCGTCCCCGGATCGTACCACGACAGCGGGCCGCCCCACAGGCCATAGTCCGGCACCGAGGCGGTCCATATCCTGCCAAGCGGTCCGGTGACCATGGCACGCGGGCGGTACGAAATCTCGTCCATCCGGGCGATATCGCGCGGATTGCTTCCCGGTTCCGTACCAAAATGGTAGGGTTGCGACGGGTCGTATACCGAAAGCCGAGCCCCCGGATACGAACAGATATAGAGTTTGCCGTCGAGATTGCCCATCGAATAGGCTTCGCCTGCGGCGGTGGAGCAGGCGCCAAGATCATCCATCGCTCCGGTGACGGGGTTGTAGCAAAACAGATGAAGCGGCAGCACGCTCGATCCGTAAATCTGACGGTCCGGCCCCGCGTGAACGAGAAACAGGGCGCTTCCCGCGGCTTGATAGTCGATCGCCAGTTCACGCATAGCCCCTCCTTGCGGACCGGTGATAGCGAGGGTCCGGAAAATCTGGCTGGCAGCGTCGGAAAATATGGCGACCGAGCCGTCGGACATGGTCGGCGCGGGTTCCGGATCGGGCAGGGCCTCCACCGGTATGGTATCGAACCCGTTCAATCGGAAAATACCCGAAGCACAGTCGATATAGAGCCGACCATCCGCCGCACGCAACAGGTTGCACCTGCCGCCGTTTTCTCTGGCAAGCCGTGGGGTGACAGCCCTTTTTTCTCCGGTGGACGGGTCGAACACCACGACGTGAGGATGGGTGACCTTGATGTCGCAGGCGATCCGTCCGTCGGGCGCGACCAGCGGATAGCAATACATGTCGGTGTCGTCCATGCGTCCGTACCGGGTAAAGACGCCGGTTTCCGGATGATAGCTCGTCAGCCCCGCCGTGCCGTAACAGCCGATCCAGAGCGTGCCGTCGGGTGCTTCGTCGATGCGGCAAGGGAAGATGTCGTGGGGCGGGTTGATGACACCGAGATCGTCAAGCGTTCCGATACGCGGGTCGTAGCAAAACAGATGTCCCGAATGCGCCGCACCGATATAGACCCGACCGGTACGGCTGAGTGTGGCGGCGGTAGGGTAGTTGGATTCGGGGTGTTGCGCCGAAACCTGGTTCGTCTTGCCGGTTGTCGGGTCGATCCGGACGACGATCAGGTTGTCCGCCTGCTGGCCCATGACCGCCACAAGCACATCGCGGTTTTCTGCGTCGCGCGTGGGAAAAAGACGCACCCAGTTGACGCTACGCACCGGTACGCCGACCGTGTGGATGGTGGTTTGTGTCATAAACGCTCCGTCACCCTTCGAATTGGATACCCTGCGCAAGCGGCAGTTCCGAGGACCAGTTGAGGGTATTGGTCTGTCGCCGCATATATAGTTTCCATGCGTCCGAGCCCGACTCGCGCCCGCCGCCGGTCTCCTTTTCGCCGCCAAAAGCGCCGCCGATTTCCGCGCCCGATGTGCCGATGTTTACGTTGGCGATGCCACAGTCGGAACCGGCGGCGGACAAAAACCTTTCGGCCTGTCGCAGACTGTCGGTAAAAATGGCGCTCGACAGTCCCTGTGGAACGTCGTTGTGAAGCCGAATCGCCTCTTCGATGGTGTCGTATTCGAGCAGATAGAGGATGGGGGCGAACGTCTCCTCACGGACGATGGGGGTCTGTCTCGGCATACGCACGATCGCCGGTTCGACAAACTGAGGGCCTGTTTCTGGGCGTCTGCGTCCGCCCGTCAGGATTTCGCCACCTTGCGCCGCCGCCTGTCTCAACGCCGCTTCCATGTCGTCCACCGCTTCGGCGGTCACGAGCGGCCCCATCAGGGTGGAGGAATCGAGCGGATCCCCGATACGCACCTGACGGTAGGCGGCCACCAGCCGCTCGGTCAGCGCGGGCATGACGCTCCGATGACCGATGATTCGGCGCGTGCTGGTACACCGTTGTCCGGCGGTTCCTACCGCGCCAAACAAGATCGCCCGCACCGCCAAGTCCAGATCCGCGTTTTCCGTCACCACGATGGCGTTGTTGCCGCCAAGCTCCAACAGCGAACGCCCCAACCGGGCGGCGACTCGCTCGGCTACACGGCGACCTACCCCGCTCGACCCCGTAAACGAAATCAGCGGAAGCCGACCGTCTTCCAGCATCCGGTTGCCGATGTCGCTACCGCGCCCGATCAATAGGTTGAATACGCCGGAAATCCCGTGGTCTGCCATGATGCGGTTGCACAGATGTTGTACCGCTATGGCGGTAAGCGGGGTAAGTCCGCTGGGTTTCCAGATCATGGTATCGCCACACACGGCGGCGATGGCCGCGTTCCACGACCATACCGCCACGGGAAAATTGAACGCCGTGATGATACCCACTATGCCGAGCGGATGCCACTGCTCGTACATCCGGTGTCGGGGACGCTCGCTGGTCATGGTCAGTCCGTACAACTGGCGTGAAAGACCGACGGAAAAATCGCAGATGTCGATCATCTCCTGTACTTCGCCTACGCCCTCCACACGGATTTTGCCCATTTCGAGCGAGACCAGTTCGCCCAGTGGTTCCCGGTAGGCGCGCAACAGCGCGCCGAGATCGCGCACCACCTCGCCGCGACGAGGGGCAGGCGTCATGTGCCAGGATTCGAAACTTGCTTGCGCCCGCTCGACGACCCGCTCGTACACGTCCGGAGTCGCCTGACGAACGCCCGCGATCGGCGCCCCTGTCGTCGGGTTGTACGAAGTAAGCACCGGGCCTTCGGTGTATAACCATTCTTTGGGACCGGTACACACCCCGGGATTTATTTCTTGGATGTCGAGCTTCTCAAGAAGCGCTTTCATGTCGTATTCTCCTTCCGTCCACCGTGTCTCTCTTCATCCTCCGAACCCCTATCTCCACACCCCGAATGCCCCAATCCAAAATCAACATGCCTCCGCCACAAGGTATAGAAGCGCCGACAGGATCGTCAAGAACTTCGATCTTATTTGCTCAACGGCGGGTGGATAAATAAAATAAATCGACAAATGTATTTGGATTATGGCAGGCTAAAGACGATAAATACATATTACCCGTAAATAGTCTCGTCTACCAGACATGCGCATCTTGCGTACATAAGGAATGTTTCGTGCCACATCTTTTGATCCTTCTGTTTTTTTGCTGCTTTCTTCTTTTTCCTTCCCCCTTTCTGTTGGCTCAATCCGGTCATGCGCCTGCATCCAAGACGCTCCGGGCCGTGCGTGCCTCGGAACCGCCGCGTATCGACGGAAAGCTGGACGACCCCGTATGGCAGACGGCGCCGGTCTTTAGCGGTTTTACCCAACGCGAACCCGATCAGGGCGCACCCGCATCCGAGTCCACTACCGTACGGTTTTTGTACGACGACGAAGCGTTGTACGTAGGTTTTATGCTGTACGACCGCGAACCGGAAAAAATCGTCGCCCGGCTTACCCGGCGTGACGTCTTTTCCAACTCGGACCGCGTATCGGTGGATCTCAATCCGCATCACGACCATCAGACGGGGGCATGGTTCGGGGTCAACGCCGCCGGCGTGCAGGACGACGGGCTTTTTTTTAACGATACCGAGTACGACTTTGCATGGGACGGGGTATGGACGGCCAAAACCGTCATACTCTCGGATGGCTGGAGCGTGGAATACCGCATCCCCTATCATGTCCTGCGTTTTGGCTCCAAACCCGTCTACACTTGGGGTATCAACCTGATCCGCGATATCGGGCGCCGAAACGAAAAAGCCTACTGGATCATGATTCCCCGAAACGAAACAGGCTGGGTGTCGCGTATGGCGCATTTGGAGGGGATCGAGGGTATCCGTCCCCCTTCTGCGTTCGAGGTAACGCCCTATTCCACTACACAATCCAAGTTGGAGCCGAAGACCCCCGCCAATCCGGACGGCAGAGGCTTTCAGGCCAGCGGCGGCGCGGACATCCGATACGGACTCACCTCCAATCTGTCGCTCAATGCGACCATCAACCCGGATTTCGGGCAGGTCGAGGCGGATTCAGCGGTGTTGAACCTCAGCACCTTCGAGACGTTTTTCGAAGAACGGCGTCCGTTTTTCGTAGAAGGGACGGGGATTTTCAAGACACCCATCCAGCTTTTCTACTCGCGCCGGATCGGGCGACAGCCGGGCCATATCCCGCTTCCGACGAATGTAACGCTTATCGACCGCCCTGAGTTTACCACCATCGGCGCGGCGTTCAAACTGACGGGAAAAACGGCAAGTAAAACCACCTTTGGACTGATCAGCGCCCTCACCCCGTCCGAATACGCCACCATCACCGATTCCGCAAGCGCACCGCACCGACGAACCCGTATCGAGCCGTTGACACACGCGCTTGTCGGCAGAATACAGCAGGACATAGGGGCTACGTCGAATGCCGGGTTGCTGGCTACCGCGCTCAACCGCCGAACCGGAGAAGCGGCCTATACCGGCGGAGTGGACTGGAATATCCGCTGGAAAAACAGCATGTACGAATTTTCGGGCCAGATGGCGGGAAGCCGCACCGGTCTCGGCAATGCCGTACAGCAAGGACTTGCCACACAGGTCAAATTTGCCAAAACAAGCGGTTGGTTTTTGCTGACCGCCAACGGCCATATTTACTCGCCCGGTTTTTCGCCCAACGACCTCGGTTTTCTCGAACGCGCCAACCAGATCAATCCATGGGGGGATATCAGCATCCAGAAAACCACACCTTTTGGTCCGTTTCGCACATTCAGGGCCAGTTTGGAAGGGTTTACCGCGTGGAATTTTCGCTACCACTGGAACGGCAATACCTATCGGCGAGTCAATTTGTTTAGGGGATTTGGAACGTCAGGCGAAATCGAGTGGAAAAATTTCTGGAAAACCGAGTGGGGCGTCTTTCAGACGGTAGCGTCTCTCGACGACCGTGAAACGCGGGGCGGTCCCCTGTTTCTGTATCCCCCGATCAATATATTTTTTCTTGGCGTGGAAACCAACGGTCGCTACCCGGTCAACGGGAAGGTGGAGGGGGAATACGGGTATCACAACCGGGGGACGTCATGGTGGAACGTGCAGGGACAGCTTACGATACGCCCGGCGTCCAATCTCAAATTCTCATTTCATCCGCGTTACGACGATCTTACCTACTTCGCCCAGTGGATCACCAATGTAGACGACAACCACGACGGCACGGACGATCATTTTGTATTTGGACGGCTTCGGGGTCATACGCTCGACCTAACCACACGGGCCAACATCACGTTTACCCCGACGCTGAGTCTGCAGTTTTATCTTCAGCCTTTTGTAACCGTAGGACGCTATACGGCCGTTCACGAGTTGGCACGCCCTTCGTCATACGAGTTTACGCCGTATACAGGATTGACCTTTAACCCCGATTTCAATAACCGGTCGCTACGCAGCAATCTGGTGTTGCGCTGGGAGTACCGCCCAGGCAGCACCGTGTTTCTGGTGTGGTCGCAATCCCGCAGTGCCGCCTCGAACGACTCCGAATTTCGTCCCCTGCAAAGCCTGCGACGGGCTTTCCGAGACGAAGGAACCAACGTGTTTCTGATTAAACTCAATTACTGGCTGAATATGTAGGATTGCTTTTTTTATCTTTACGCAGATAAAACCACCAGAAGCCGACCAACAGGGGCACGAGGGCAAAACAAAACGTAGCGATCCCGGAAACCCGATACACGCCGGTCGATCCGGTGATCATCGTCCATGCGTCACTGGTAAGCGAAACGAGAAAAATCGTCAACACCCCGGCAAGCAGGTTATCCCGCCACACATACCTCATACACAAACCCGCCACACCGGCAAAGACAAGCGTTCTGAGCGTCCCTGCGACAAACTCGTTGGTCGTACGGGCGGCATCCGCCTGAAAGATCAGCACGGTCAGCAACAACAACCCCGGTATCCAGTGCCGACGAAGACCGTAATGCCGGATAAACAGCCACAGGGCAAGCAGGAGCGCGCCGCCGGTCACGGCGCTTGACAGCGCATTTAAAAAGGCCGAGACCGCCGGAAAAAACGTATCCGTATAGGGAACGGTACGGGTGATCAGCCCGGCGTCCGCACCCATGACCGCCATCCACAGGTCGAGTGCATGACGGAGACCGGGTACGAGTAGACAGGCCGCGCCCGCCAATATGAGCGCATCCCGGAAGATCGGGCGTCCGGCGGTCGAGCCGTTTCGGAGCATCGCGCGAAACCACGTCGCAATATCCATCCGTTCCGGGTATGTCATCCGATACACGCTTTCTGTAAAACCGGCCAGCAACGCGCCGGCCAGCATCAGCACGGCGGGTCCGACTACAAAACCGGCCAGAAGACGCTGGATCAGAAAGGTCTCCGGGCTTTCCGTGGTTTCGTACCCAACGTACCGGGAAGACAGTTCGTTGAGCCGCGCTAACATCGAGAAGGCGGCGAGCCCCGCTCCCGTATACAAGCCGAATTTCCAGTCGATCGCGCGGGTACGCAACCGGTCGATAAAAATCAACACCATCAGCGCGCCGATCAACCCTGCGCCCACAATGCCGCCGACCAACAGCGCGATATCCTTCCCGGTCCGTTCCTGTTGACGGCGAACCCACACCTCCGGTGGTTTGAACAAGACACGGGTCTGCACCGCCTCTCCACCCTGCACCATGGTCTGAAGCCGGAAATGACCCTCGGCGATGGGATTCAGACTGTCTTCCCATACAAAAAAGTGGTCGATTCGCGCGGGTCGTCTCTCCTGTTCCGACTCTATCAGCCGATAGGCGTCAAAACGCGGCTCGCGCTCGGCGGCGGCGGTGGCGGCAGGTATAAGCGCGGCCGCCGCCGACAGGCTATCGCCCGGCGCGGATTCGTCCACCACGTGATCGTATTCCGCAATTTTGCCCGACCTATCGACCGTCACCCGATATTCTTCCTTTTCGAACGGACGGAAAAACCGAACGACCCAAACCGCTGGCGAAAGTCTTTCGCGATAGGCTTGGTTGAGCGCACCGACCCCTGCGTGTTCGCGGATATAGCGGGTGTTCCATAGATGACCGGGCGATCCGGACGCCGTAGAAAAGGAGGCGACCCGCTCGAAACCGGAAACGTCGGTCCCGCGCTCGTGCAAATACGCCTCCGCCCGGTGGATGGCTTCGGTACGGTCGATTCGTACATCGACAAAATCGAGAAATCGTTCTACGGGAACCGTAGCCATCAGGATCGCACCGGCAACCCCTGCCGTCCACACGATCCACACGCGTCTGCCGGGCCGGGAGGTCGTCAGCGGAGGGGCAGGTTGCGTGGCAAAACCGCTTCTCTCGGACACATCGGTCGGCGATGGTATCTCAGAAGATGGCTTTACTTCTGTCCGTTCGAGTTCGAGAGGGTCTGTCTGTGCCTTATCCGCACCTCCTGTCAGCGCCGGATCGTTAACCGGATAGCCGCGTCGCCAGGCAATAAGTGCCGGGATGAGCGGAATCATCATGATCCCTACGACCAACGCGCCGGACATTTGGAAATAGGGTCGAGAAGACTGAAAAAGAAACAGGCTGAGCACGAGCGCGTCGAAGACATAATGCGCGATCAAAGTGCACAGGATACCGCGTCGTAGAAACACATACCCCAGCATGACGCCGACGACGGATAGTTCCACGCCTCGGATAAAAAACGGTTGTTGGGGATAACTGCTGTGTAGAAAACCCCAGCAAACGGCGGGAATGAGTACGGCCCAAAAGGTCGACTTGAGATACCGTTGCAAAAACGGGATGGCAAACAGACGAAACAGCCCCTCTTCGAAAAGGGACGCCTGAAGTCCGATGGAAAGCGGATACAGCCAAGGTAACGAAGTGCTGGCCATATCCGTGTAGTCCACCCCGGCGGGCGACCAAGCGCCAAACTTTCCGGCGATCAGATAAAACGCCGTGATATAGCCCAGCATGACACAGGGGATCAGGTATCCGATAAGGCTTGAAGAAACATATTCACCCGTGCGCAGGGCGCGCCCGGAAAACAACCACTCCGGAGAAAGTCGGTCCGGGTAGTGTTCGCGGTATAGATGGCTTCCTGTCGTATTAATCAGCGTGATAAACAGAAACCAGCCCCCGGCGCTGATGGTGGCGGACAGCACAATGGAGGAATAAAAGGTTTCCAGCGACTGGGTGGTTTCGTACTGGGTGAGGGCAAGCGGAAGCAGATTGAACGTAAGGGCAACCGAGACGATGGCAAGAAACACGCCGCTACGGACGCCAAAACCCCAGCGAAGTCGCCGTCCGGGCAATTCGCGGAGAAAGACAAAGATCAGCGCAATCACAAACCCCGTCATCCCGATCGACGCGATATACTGGCTCAACTCGTTCCGGGACCGAAGCCGGGTGTAGTCACGCTGCCAGGCTTCGGGAATCTTAAGAAACTCACCGTACTCGCCGACCCGGTCTCCGTATATCACGACGGTGATCCGGCAGGTAGCTTCTCCGGCAGTAAAGCCAATCCGTTCCCACGTAAAAGAATGGTCGGTTCGGTTTTTCCGGTCGGTGGTCTGGGCTTCGATCGGCCGGTAGCGCTCCATCGGCAGCGGTTGCGCCGTCTCCAAAAACCGCTCGGCAAGAACGCGTGCCTCCTGTTGCGAAAGCGACGCGCCCGGCCGGGTTTCCTCGATCTCGTGAAAAAATCCGGCAAAGCGTCCGGATGGGCTAAACGAAACCGAAAACTCTTCTTGTTGCTGTGGGCGGAAAAAACGCGTATCCCAACGCCAGATCGGTGTATCGGTCCGGGTAAGACGATTTACCGCTTCAAGCCCCAGTTCGCGTTCCAAGTACACTTTGGCTTCGTCGTCGTATCCAAAAGTGGTCACCTTGCGATACGGCGCTGGATCATAGCCATGCTGAACCAGAAACGCGGTCGCCAGCGCTTCGGCTTCGCCGCGTGTGATCCGGAAGTCGATGGCAGCCGACGGCAACGCCTCGTTGTGATACCGTACGACGACGACGATGCCGACCAGGGCGGCGATGGCCCACGCAAAGATCGCACGCCGGTCCGAGGAGGAGACGGAAAAGAAATTCCGGATGAAGATCACCAGGATATGGGGTCCCTTGGGGTATTCAGGTCCGCCCTATAGCGCGTTGCGGACGGCACCCGACCGTGTGCTTACCCGGCGACACGGCGCGCGATGTCGTCACCCACTTGGCTCGTGGAGGCGCTGCCCCCGATGTCGGGCGTACGGAGGTTGGTTTCACGCAGATTATCGGCCACAGCCCGGTAAATACGTTCGCAGGCCGCGCCTTCTCCGAGAAAATCGAGCATCATCGCGCCTGCCAGAATGGTTGCCAGCGGGTTTACGATTCCCTTACCGATCAGATCGAAGGCCGAACCATGTACCGGCTCGAACATCGACGGGGCTTTGCGCTCCGGGTTCAAGTTGGCGCTGGGCGCCAGCCCCATACTGCCGATGATGATGGCGGAAAGATCGGTGAGGATGTCTCCGAAAAGGTTGGACGCCACTACCACGTCGAAATCCTGTGGCCGACGTACAAAATCCATGGACGCCGCGTCGATCAGGAGCGACTCGGTCCGGACATCCGGATACTCGCGGGCCACTTCTTTGAACACCTCGTCCCAGAAAACCATGCTGTAGCCTTGCGCGTTCGACTTGGTGATAGACGTGACTTTGTTCTTTTTCTTGCGTCGCCGCGCTTCCTCAAAAGCATAGCGGATGATACGCTCCGTGCCGTGCCGCGTAAATACTGCCGTCTGGACCGCGACTTCCTGACCGGTATGTTGGTAGATTCTTCCGCCGATGTCGGCGTACTCGCCTTCGGTGTTTTCGCGGATTACGGTCAGGTCGATGTCGCCACCGGTTCGGTCCGCCAGCGGAGACCGGACCCCGTGAAACAGATACGCCGGGCGCACACAAGCGTACTGGTCGAAATATCGGCGTATCGGCAAAATCAGGTTGTTGAGCGTGACGTGGTCCTGTATGTCCGGATCGCCTACCGCGCCAAAAAAGATGGCGTCAAAACCTTTGACCTCGTCCAACCCGCCTTCCGGAATAAATCGGCCCGTTTGGCGGTAGAAGTTCGAACTCCACGGAAAGTCGGTAAACGTTACGACCGGTGATCCGAGTGCGTTGAGGACTTTTTTCCCTTCGGCGATGACTTCGGGACCTACGCCATCTCCGGCGATGACGGCAATGTGGTAACGGGACATCCGATCTCCTTTGGCGATATACTGCAATGATGGGGACGGTCTATTGGAGCGTTTCGAGCATCCCTCGAAGTTTATACTTCCTGTGGTGCGTGGTCAACAGATCGTTCAGACAGGCTTTCCATTCCGTTTCCCGGTTCATCACCCGGTATCCTGTACACACTGCCAAAGCCAGTCAACCGCATGGGTGTAGGCATCCGCCTTGTCGGCGTCCATGATGCTTTCCGCCTGTCGGCATGCGGTCCGTATCACCCATTCAGGGTGTCTATCAACGACATTTTTCCGCGACTTTCCGGATCAGGTTGTCATTATAATATTTTCCTTAAGTGTCATGCTTTAGCTCCCTGTTTTGTTGGGTGACCTACCCGTCTATTCCACGACGAATCGTGTAACAGACGCGACCATTCCACGATTTGACGCGGAATGGTCATGATGATTTCGCCTCATTGTTTTATATTGCCCAGTATGAAACGAAGCTACGAGGTTTTGCTCCGGCACCATTTCGACTCGGATACCCAGATGGCTTTTGTCTGCGGCCCCCGTCAGGTAGGGAAGACCACCACCTGTCAGTCTTGCGAGCCAAACCAGATGTATCTGAACTGGGATCACGAAGACCATCGACGCAAAATTTTGTCTGGACCTGCCGCTGTCGCCGCCGATCTGGGGCTTGCTCCGCATAACGCCGTTGTCTTTGACCAAATACATAAGTATCCTGACTGGCGAAATTTCATCAAGGGCTTTTTTGATGTCTATGGCCGGAGTCGTCTGCGGATTGTGGTTACCGGAAGCGCCCACCTCGACGTCGTGCGCAAAGGTGCAGACAGCCTGCTGGGACGTTATTTCCCGTATCGTATGCACCCGCTTTCCATAGGGGAAATTGCGAATTCCACATGGCGCGACAGACCGATCGGTTCGCCGTCTCCGATATCCGACGCCGATTACGAAGCGCTTCTGCGTTTCGGAGGATTTCCGGATCCGTTTCTGAAACGCAATCAACGGTTTCACAACCGATGGACGCGTATGAGACAACAGTTGCTGTTTCGCGAAGATTTGCG
>VGJU01000131.1 GCA_016867335.1 Candidatus Zixiibacteriota bacterium
AGTTCTCCATGTACCGATACACCAGTTCCGGCGCATAGACGTCCCAGTAGGAATTGAAACGGACGTTGATCCCCAGCTTTTTTTGGTATTCTTCCATCCGCGCCATCATGGGCCGGACATTGCCACCGTGACCGTTGAGCACGAGAATATTGGAGACACCGCCGCGTTTGAGCGCGTCGCACACGTCGTAGACATATTCGGTAAAAATCTCGGCGCGGACCGTCAACGTGCCCTTATGCTCCATCCAGTGTTCCGACACGCCGATGCCGATGGGCGTAGCGACGACCACCGACGGAAAAAGCCGAAGCGCTGCCTGATGCGCCATGTACGTCACGCTGGCGGTGTCGTGGATCATCTCCAGATGCTCCAAATGCTGTTCGGTCGCCGCAGTCGGCACGATCGCGGCCTTGATGGTTCCGTCCGCGATCATCTCCCGGAATTCCTTGCGTGTCAGATCTCCGATAAAAACCCGTTTGTCTCTCATCCCGTTCTCCTTACAGAAGACTCAGTTCGTAGCGGTAGCAATGGGCGGTGTAGACGCTTTTCCCGGGAAACTCTCCGTATCCTGACAGATACAGTTCCAACCGGTGCGTCTTGCGGTCTTCAAACAGCGAAAAGTTGGAGAGTTGAAACGCCTCGCTCTGATGCGATTGTCGATCGTCGATCACGGTCAGCGTATCCCGTTTGAGCGCGGCGGCTTTTTCATCCACCTCGGCCATCACGAGCGGATAGCGCGGACTGTTGTCGGACGGCGGGGTATCGCAGATATTGCCAAACCAGTACAGCCGTCCGCTGACGCTGTGGCGTATCATCCGGTGAAACGACGAGGGGGAATAAAACGGCGTGCCGTCGCTGTAGCGCCACGGTTGCGGAGGGGAAAGCGTTTTTCCTGCGTCTTCGGACAGACTGAAAAACTTGCATCCGGGTGTTTGGGGGGTGTGGGATCCGCGCCATACGATCAGTACGCGTCCGTCTTCGAGTTCTACGATTTCCGGTTCCATCAGCCCGCGCGAACTCCTATCCGGAGATATTTCCGTCAGTCCACCCGGCGTCCAGTCGTACACGTGTCGGTCCGCATCCCATGTTCCGATAAAACAGCGCGACCCCATGCGCCAAACCCGCTTGGCATCGTCCGGATCGTGTGGCGATCGGGTGTGGGCGAGGACGTAAAGCAAGGTTCCGTTAGCGTGACGGATGATATTGTTACCGGGATAGCCATGGTTAGAGGCAAGATAGTCCGGATTTACGGGATCGTTCGGATTAAAGGCAACCGCCGGTTCATAGGTCAGCGGATGTGGGGCGGTCCATGTTCTACCCGTGTCGAACGAGTTTTGCAGATGCGTAAAATTGTAATACCGTCCGTCGAGTGCTACTTGACGTAGAAAGGAGCGGACGAGAACGCCTGTCACCGGATCGTAAAACTCCGCTCCTTCGCCTTCTGAAAATACGATATCCTTGTAGACGACCAGGGTGGCAGGAATCGGCTCCGGTGCGGACCATGTGCATCCGTTGTCGCTCGAAAAACGCCGAGTACGTTCGAAATGGACGTCGTCATAGCCTTCCCGTTCCACACCATAGACGGCGATGTGTTTTTCACCGGAACCGACATAGCGCATCGCAACGATGGATCCCGCACCCTCTCCGGGCGAAGGACAATACAGTGTCTTAACGACATGGACCTGCATTACCACACTCCAATCCACCGTCCTACGGCCATACTGGTAAAAACCAGATAGATCAGCGCATTGAGTCCTACCGCCAGTTTTTGCCACCATTTGGGACGAAGTACTTTGGGGAGCAGTTTTTGGTTGAGGATCAGCACATGCACGCTGATGATGATAAACACGAAGGCCGCCATGTTGGCCTGAAGCTGGAGCAAGACGAAAGGCTGTTGCAGGTTGAGCGCGATCATGCCCCAGACCACGAAGATCGCCAGCATCGTATAGTATATCTTGCGGGGGTTGTCGCCCGACCAGCGGCGCAATCGTTCGCTGCCTGCCCACGCGATGTCGGTGCTCATGCGTACGCAGAAATCGACGATGCCCAGTTGTGTACCGAACAGGATAAAAAAGCCGGTGATGAGCGCCACAAGCCGCAAGGCATTGCCACCTACCTTGCCGAGATATTCCGCCTGATAGGCGCCTACGCCCAGCCCAGTCATCTGCGTAGCTGCCGGAATGACCGCTACGGCAAGCAGAATGCAGAAAAACATGCCGAGAAACGCGCCTGGCCCGTACAGGATATACTGGTCCGCCACGACATAGCGCCACCACAGGCGAAATTTGGACACGTTTTCGGGGGTGGTTTCGAATACCTTTCCGACGTTGGGCAGACGGATTTCCTTGCCGCCGATCATGCTGGGGATGTAGCCGGTCACGCCGCCCATTCCGTAGCCTTTGTCGCGCGCCCAGTGGCTTACCGCGCAGTTGGCTATGCCGCCACCTGCCGCGTAGCCCGCGACCGCACCGAGCAGGAGATAGTCCATCCCGGCAGGTGGAAGCGATCCAAAACTAAAGAATCCGCCCAGCACATCGCCCCACAGCCCGAACGGTGCAAAAAACAGACAGGCGAAAAACAGAAAAATCAGAATCCACCCTACGATCACCCAGTTGAGTTTTTCGAGTCCCCGCTCGATCACTTGACTGCTAAACGCCAGCAGGGCGATACACACGAGAAACACACCGGCGGCGATCAGTTTCTGCGTCTCCGGATCGCCCGGGACCGTGGGGTCCGGCAAATGGCCGGTAAATATGGCAAATACCACGGCGGCGCATCCACCCGCCCAGCCCGGCCATCCATAGCTGACCATGATGATGATAAAATAAAAGCATCCCCAGAACGCCGGGCCGGGTTTGAGCCGCATAAAGCCGACTAAAATCGGCTCGCCCGTGTACAGCGTATACCGCATGAATTCGCCGTTTAGCACCGTCTGGGTGATGATGGCGAGGGTGACGATCCAGAGAATGGCAAAACCGTACTGGACCGCCAGTGCCGGGCCAAACACCCATTCCCCGCTGCCGATCGAAGCCGAAAGCATGATGATACCCGGCCCCATGACGGCCAACGCGTTGCCAACGGTAAGCCGTCGAGGCGCGGGCAGTTCCGCTACCGTCCACGGCGGCAACTCTCCCGCCGGGACTTCCCGTCGGTCCTGTGCGGACTCCGGACGATCCTCCGGCGCTTCTCGCACCTCATGCCTCATGCCTGCTCCCTTCCGACGGTTCTTCGGATGCCCCGGTCACAGAGGCTTGATTGCCCATTGTCCATGCCCTTTACAACCTTTTTTCGATCTCGCGCACCAGACGGTCTATATCTTCCAGGCTGTTGTAGAAATGTGTGGAAATGCGAAATACGGGCACGTCCTTGATATGAAACGCCACCGTTTCGATATGCTCGTCGTCCCACAATTCCTGACGTATTTTGATGATATCGGCGCCTTCGATGGTAAACGTCGTCAAAAACCCCGACATGTCCCGATCTACGGGCGTAAACACTTTGGCACCCCGAATGCGTTTGAGTCTTTCCTTGAGATAGCCGGCAAGCCCCTGGCAATAATCTCGTATCCGGTCCCACCCGATCTCGTTCTGAAAATCTATGGCGGTTCCCAGACCGATAAACGGGGTCTGGTCGCGTGTGCCCATCATGTCAAAGCGGCTGGCATTGGGATTAGGACGCACGCTTCCGCCGAGGATAAGCGGTTCGACGTGTTCGTGCGCGTCGTCCGAAACAAACAACATCCCGGTTCCCTTGGCGGAAAGCAACCACTTGTGACAGCTTGTGATATAGAAATGCGGATTCCAGTCGTCGAGCGCCACCGGAGTCATACCGACCGCGTGCGCGCCGTCTACGATGACCCATGCACCGTGTTCGCGTCCGAGCGCGGTGAGTTCTTTTACCGGGGTCACCAGACCGGTGGACCAATACACATGGGCAAAAACCATCACCTTGGTCTTGTCGGTCATTTGTTCGCGGTACAGACGGACGATCTGTTCGGTGTTTTCTATTTCGAGCGGAAGGGTTACTCGTTTTATCGTCATGCCTCGGCGTTCGGCGATATACTCCCAACACATGCTGACCGCGCCATATTCCTGATCGGTCATGACGATCTCTTCGCCGGCGTTAAACAAAAGCCCTTGCGCTGGAACGCTCATCCCCATCGTGGTGTTTTGCACTAAGGAGAGTCGTTCGGGGCGCGTACCGACAAAGTCGGCCAGCTTTTTGCGGGCTTCTTCGACAAGGGGGTGAAAGATGCCTTGATGTTTGAGCGGATCGCTGTCAAAGGCGCGAATGGAGGAAGTAACTTTGTCTACCACGGGTTTGGGAGAAGGACCGACCGATCCGCCCTGAAGAAAGATGACGTTGGGATCGAGATAAAACTGGTCACGGCGAAGGGCGGCCCAAAACGCCTGATCGTACTGCGTGGGAGGTTGGGTAGTGTCCATGTCCGAGATACGTATCCTTTCGTGATAAGAGCCGAGATGGGCGGGTTCGAAACCCTTCTTACGAGGTGGCCGGTACAGCCTTTGCGACTTTACGGAAGGCCCGGATCACGTCGTCCAGGTCTTTTTGGGTAAGCGCCGGCGGCAGGGCGATCATACGCGTCTGATCCAAAATCCGGTTGCTCTGCGGCAGCATGTCGGCTCGGTATTCCATCGGGCTTTGCGCATTGTATGGGCACGACCACGGACAGCCTTCGGTGGTGACCGGCGCATTTTTGAGCAGATTGCTCATATAGCGATACTGATGAATGCCCCCATGTGGTTGCGATACCGGGATGCCTTCGGCTTGCATCGCTTTGCCAAACCGTTCGGCAATGTCTGCATCTTCGTGCAACCAGACAAAATAGGCCCCGCTGTCTCCCGATGGGTCAACGAGTCTTCTGAGCCGGATCCCCGGTGTTTTGCCGAGCGCCTCGCGGAGCCGCAGATGATGGCTACGCATCCGACCGGTGATGTGGGGCAGTTTTTCAAGTTGAACCAGTCCGATTGCCCCGCGCAGTTCGTCCATCCGCGCCCCCATGCCCCACGTCTCGAAGGGAGAGTTCTGGGGGACGGAAACACCTTGCATGTCGCGTTCGAAACCCATGTCGTGAAAACAGATGGCGCGTCTGAACAGTTCTTCGTCGCTGGTGGTGATCATCCCTCCTTCGCCGGTGGTAAAGTTTTTGTTGTATTGGAGACTTACCGTACCGATGGCCCCCATGGAGCCGACAACCTTGCCGTCTATCGAAGTGCCGGCGGCCTGGGAACAGTCTTCGAGCACCGGAATGCCATTGCGGTGGGCGACGGCCAGAATTGCCGGCATGTCCGCCGCCGTGCCGGCCATGTGGACCGCCACGATGGCGCGGGTACGGGGTGTAATGCGGCGTTCCAGATCGGCGGGGTCCAGATTGAGCGTTTCGTCTATCTCCGCCAAAACCGGTATCCCGCGCAGATGCACGACCGCATTGACATCGGCGATCCACATAAATGCCGGGAGGATGACCTCCGTGCCGGGGCCTACGCCGAGCGCGGCAAGCGCCACCGACAGCGCCGTACTGCCGCTGTGCATCGCAAGCGCAAACCGCGTTCCTACATACCGCGCATACGCCTCTTCAAGCCGATCCACCTTTTTGAGCGGGTTGACCCCGTAATACCGAAAGGGCGACTGCGATTCGATCACCTCGATCGCCGCGCGTTTTTCCTCCTCCCCATATTCACTGCCACCCGGAAACATCGCGGGCCACGCCGCCGACCGTATCGGCGCGCCTCCTTCTACCGCAAGCGTATCTGTCATACCTCCCCCGTCGCAAGTTTGAACACCCGCATGGCGTTGCCGCCAAATATCCGTGCCATGTCTTCTTCGGAACAGCCTAACGATTCAAGCGCCTCGGCTTGTGCTTCGAAAATCTCCTGTCGCCAGCCTTTGGGAAAAGCCGTCGAATCCGACCCGAACAGGATGCGTTCCGGACCGATTACGTCAAGCGTTTTGGCAAACACGTCTCGGAGCGTGAGCGGGTACGGCATCAGTTTTATCCACGAGTTGGAACTCGAAGAGTCGACGCATACGTTGGGGCACTGCGCCGCTACCATCAACATCTCTTGAAAATAGCCGCTGCCGAAATGCGGGAGGATAAACGTCGTATCCGGAAAATCTTTGGCAACCGGAAACAGGTCGAGCGGGTTGGAAAAACGAAGGTCGAATTTGCTGACCAGCCCCAGCCGGTCACGGATACCGACCTTGAGCATGCCGAAATGCACGAACACGGGAATACCTGTCTGCGTCGCGGCTTTATACACGCTGTACACACAAGGTTCGGAGGCGTGATAGCCGTGCATGGCCGGAAACAGCGTGATGCCTTTGAGACCCAGCGACTCTACGGCAAGTCGTGTTCTGGTTTCGGCGACGGGTTGTGTGGGGTCGATCATCGCATACCCGGCCAGCCGATCGGGAAAGGCCCTGACCGCTTTTGCCGTGGCCTCTTCGTCCCAGAGCCAGCTTGTGATGAGCAACATCCGGCGAATACCACGGGTGTCCATTTCGTCTACCCAGCGGCGACCCAACTCGACCGGATCGGCATAGTTCATTTCCCACCCCATCAGTCGCATCAGCCCGCCGATGGCGTCACCCGGCGGAAACCGATCTTTTCCGAGCGCCGCGTATCCGCCGATAAAACCGGGAGAAAAAAAGTGGGCATGGGCGTCTACGACGGGGATATGAGGCAAAGGACGTGACATAATACATCCTATTCTTTAAGAAGGCTTCGTGCGATGACGATTTTCTGGGCTTCCGACGTGCCTTCGTAGATGGCGGTGATACGGGCATCGCGGTAATAGCGTTCTGCGTTGTTTTCCGGAGTGCAAACAAACCCTGATCCCCCGAAAATCTGGAGCGCGGCGTCGGTAATGCGGATGGCTGTTTCTGCCGCATGGAGTTTGGCCATGGCCGCGGCGGTCGCATAGGGTTGCTTCGTGTCCTTGAGACAAGCGGCGCGGCGGGTCAGCAAACGAGCGGCTTCGAGTTCGACGGACATTTCCGCCAACTTGAAGGATACGCCCTGAAACTCTCCGATGGGGCGGCCAAACTGATGTCGTCGTTTTGCATGCCCCACGGCCTCGTCAAACGCGGCTTGGGCAATCCCAACGGCCTGCGCGGCGATCCCGATGCGTCCGCCGTCGAGAATGGAAAGCCCGACCCGAAACCCCTCGCCCTCTTCGCCCAATCGGTTGGTCTGCGGTATACGGCAATTTTCGAAGATCAACTCTCGGGTATCCGATCCGCGAATACCAAGCGTTTCCTCACGCCGGCCAAGCCGAAATCCCGGCGTATCCCGGTCGATCGCGACGATACTCAATCCTCGGCTTCCTGCGGCAGGGTCGGTCGAGACGAGTACCAATGCCGCATCGGCAAAGCCGCCGTTGGTGATATAGATTTTGCGACCATCGACTAGGTAGTCGTCACCGTCTTTGACCGCGACGGTCCGCGCCGCGCCGAAATCGGTCCCCGCCTCCGGTTCGGTCAACGCCAGACACCCGTTTGCGCGTCCGTCGCCCATCGGCGGAAGATACCGATGTTTGAGCATTTCCGAACCAAACCGATATATGGCATCGGAAAAAAGCGAATTGTTGACCGATACGCAAACCCCTGTGGAGGCGCAGACACGGGATATCTCCTCCACCACGACGCTGTAGCTCACGGCATCCAGACCGGCGCCGCCATAGGCTTTGGAAACCGTCATCGCCATATAGCCTCGGTGCCCCAGTTCGCGCAAAATGTCAAAAGGAACCTCGCTCTGTGCGTCGATTCGGCGCGCCATCGGTTTGATCCGGGATTCGGAAAAATCACGGATGACGGCCCGCACCTCTTCTTGGCCCTCGCTGAGCGCAAAATCCACGAAACGGTCTCCCTGCCGGGGTTTTTTTGTTGTGTCCGATGCCCGTGACTATAACGTGCAAGGACGGTAAGAACAAGTCTTTTTACTTGACAGCAGGCAGGCGGCCATGTTAGGGTATGGATATTTCAAATGCGTTTGTCACCTATACATTCCTCCACCCATCCGGCATCTGTCATGAACCTTTCCCGCATCCTGCTCTACATACTTTTTGCCGTCTTTATCTTCGACCCGACCGGGTCTCTCCGTGCCCAAGATATAGACAAACTCGACCCTACGCTCAAACTGCTTCTGGCACAGCCCGATCGTGCCGTCACACCGGAATTTGCCCCGCTTACCAAAATTGTCGTCGGCGACACTTCGGTGGACATTTTCATACGAACCCTCGCCCCGGCCAACTTCAACATTCCGGGCATGCAGATAAAGTCCGTGCTGGGCGACATCGTGGTAGCCAGCGTGCCGATCCTCGTCTTCTCGACGTGACGACACACCCGTAGGTCCGCTCGATCCAGTCCGCTCGCATCTGGAAACCCCTGCTCGACGCCAGCGTGACCGCCGTAAAAGGCATACAGACCCGGAACGCATATCGGGTTACGGGTAAAGGCGTCATCGTAGGCGTCATCGACACCGGAATCGATATTACCAGCAAGGACTTCATGGTCAGCACGACCGATACGCTCCGCACCCGCATCCTGTCGTATGGGATGTAAGCGCCGTAGGCGGGCTGCCCCCTAAAGGATTCGAAGCCAAGGGCGGTACGGAAATCGACTCGACCGAGATCAATCGGGTGCTCAGGGACGAGTCTTCGCTTTTTACCCATCAGGATATCCATGGTCTCGGCACGCATGTCACGGGTATCGCGGCAGGCAACGGGGGCGGAACCGCGTATGTCGGCATGGCCCCGGAAGCGGATATGATCATCGTCAAAGCCACACGCGATAATGCCACCTTTTCCTCCGCCGACGTCATCACCGCGCTTCAATATATCGACGCCAAAGCCCATATACTCGGCAGACAATACGTCGTCAACATGAGTCTCGGCGCGACAGGGGGGCCGGCGGACGGTTCGGACGCCGAAGCAAAGGCGATCGATGCGATCGTGGGACCGGGCAAACCGCGCAAAGCCGTGGTCGTAGCCGCCGGGAACGACGGCGGAAAACGCATCCACGCCCGCGTAACGCTCAACGACGATCCGACCGCTACCCTGTCACAGAAGTTTACCGTAGAAGCCAACGACGATGTACTGCTCCAAATCTGGAGCCAGATCAAACCCAACGACATCGGCAAGATATTTGTCACACTTACCGGCCCGGATACCACCTTTGGCCCGGTATCCGGGTTTCCCACGGTCACGCAGAATCAGCGTGACGGTACGATCACCGTGGTGAGCAGTCCGCATCCGTATATCCTCACCGGGACCGACATTCAGACACTCGTTTCGCTGACGGCCAAACGACGCGGGACATGGACGGTAAGCGTGTGTGGCGCAAAAGGACAGGGTTCGGGTAATGTGGACATGTGGATTTTCGGCTCCAGTTTTATCGACACGGACGGTGACGACGCCTTTCTGACCGGTCAGCCCGCTTCGACAAAAAATGCGATTACCGTAGGTTCGTATGTCACCAAATCCGTATGGGTGGACTTTACGGGAACGGCGCGGACGTCTGGCTCGGCGACGGACGCGGTATCGGGTTTTTCCAGTCCCGGCCCCGCACGCGACGGACGCCAGAAACCCGAAATCTCCGCACCCAGCGAAGCCATTGCCTCGACCTTTTCCTCGACCAGTTCCGCGTCCTCCGAGTTTCTACTGTCCGGGTTTACCCATCGCATCAATCTGGGAACCAGCATGGCCGCGCCACACGTCGCCGGCGCGATTGCACTGGCCTTTCAGGAAGGCGCAAAACGCCAAACCGCTTTTGACGCCGGGCAACTCCGTGATGCGCTGATGAACTCCGCCGATGCGGACGCCAACACCGGCGAAGTTCCTAATATCAAATGGGGAACCGGAAAACTCGATACCGACGGCTTTTTTACTGCACTCCTCGGTGGTCCACTGACCGTCCAACTCGCCTCCTTTACCGCCGCCACCGATGGTCCCCGCGTACGTCTCACATGGCATCTGGCAGCAGGTACCGGACACACGGGGTTTCATGTCTATCGCTCCGTCGGGCTTCAAGGCGAGCGGCTTCGGCTTACCGAGCAACCGATCGAAGGCGACACCACACTTTCTTTTACCGACACCCCGCCCCAATCGGGAACGTATTACTATTGGGTAGCCGACTTCGACCGTTTCGGGCGGTCTGCGCTTCATGGCCCCGTCATCGCCACGCTGACCACCGTTCCCACCATTTTTCGTCTCCGCCGAAACCGCCCCAATCCCTTTAACCCGACCGCCACGATAGAGTGCGATATCCCACGCGCCGAACACGTCGTGTTACGGATTTTCGACACGCTGGGCCGCGAAGTGCGCACGCTGGTCGATACCCGACAGCCGGCGGGATTTCACCGTGTGGTGTGGGACGGCACCAACCGCGAGGGACAGCGCGTGGGAAGCGGCGTATACCTCTATACGCTTACCGCAGGCACGTTTACCCAGTCCATGCGGATGACGTTGCTCAAGAAATAGTTATACTGAGCACGGATAAAAAGAGGATTAGGTGAGGCCGTTCGCGGTGAGCCTGCTGAGCCGTGCGCCTGACAAACGGAGGAGAGCGTCAGAGCATCCCACGCTGGCCTGACACGAGAAAAGATTCTCACAGAGTATCCCTATCTACGCGGCACGTCACCACGACCACCCCGTCGTGACAGCCTGCGTTGGCGGTCGTGGCCGAGAAAAGTGAAAGTTCTAATGAGACCACCAGAAGAGACCCGCTAAGCCGGCCATGAAGCTGACACCGCCTTGGGCGGTTCCCGCGTGGTGCTTCGCTTGCTCGGCGCGGTTTATTGCCGGGCCATTGGGCGGACAGCCCCTGTGCATCCAAGAGTGTGGTCTATGCTGTACATGATCGTTGAACACTTAAAGGGTGACCCGGTGCCGGTGTATCGCCGGTTTAGGGATCGCGGCCGTTTGGCTCCCGACGGACTTCACTGCGTGAGTAGCTGGGTCACCAGCGACTTGCAGAAGTGCTATCAGATAATGGAATGCGCCGATCGTCGTCTTTTGGAGACGTGGATGGATCAGTGGAGCGATTTGGTAGACTTTGCGGTTGTCCCTGTGGTCACTTCCACGGAGGCCGCGGCGACGATCGGACCTCAGCTATGACAAAGCGGTCGGAACTGCAGGATAAGCACGGAAGTGATGGGGTGTGGGATCACCCGTGGTCAGGGGGGGGGGGGG
>VGJU01000132.1 GCA_016867335.1 Candidatus Zixiibacteriota bacterium
TGCGGCAGAAAACGGGCAAGCGTTCGGACACACCGGGAAAACTGCAGTAGGTCTCGGACCGTTACACAGGTCACGCGTTGAAGCCGCCCGCTGAAAAGTTCCATCCGCTGCGTCTGCGTCCAGGTCATCGGCAGACTGTAACGACTGGAAAGCGCCGCCAGATCAATAGCCAGACCGTCCAATCGAAGATAAAAGCACGGCTCGAATGCATCGAACAGCATCACCGGATCACCGTGTTCGGCAAGCATCCAGACGCGCATACCGTTTTGGACCGGATAGGCGTCGAAGAACCAGCCGCGGGTTACGGTCATGCCGTCTCGTCTGGCTCAATAGCCCGGAGATGGCCTTCCAGCACCCGGATGCGTTTGTGCTGCTCCAGCAGCATACTCATCAGGATGGTTTCAAGCGGGGTGTCGTGCGCACTATACGCGCCTGCTGCCAGATGGATTTTGGGGGCGCGCCAAAGGTCGTCGAACACTTCCTGATCCTCCCGGCGCAGTGCCCGCCGGAATTTAGCCCACTCTACCCGGTGCCGGTCAATGATAAGGGTGAAGGTTTCGTTGTTACGTCCCATATGCTCCTCTGCTCACTGATCGTGTATCCTGAAGGCGATGGCTGGACCTGCCACACCACGTCTGCTGTGGTGCGCATGACCTCGAACAGGTGGGCCTTCTCATCCAGTGGATTGGCGATTTCCGCGTCCGCTATCAGAACAGGCTGCTGCGTGGAGAGGGTCTTAAGCGCCGCCAGGGACCGCCTCAGGCTGTTTTCCGCTTCGTGCGGTGTAATCTGGTCGTCGTAATACGTCTGTAGCGGCGCAAGGAGCAGGACGAGCCCACAGGGCTGCCGCTCCAAAAACGTGGGCAGGCGGTCGGTTATCACCGCCTCGGTCTGGAACGCCGTGAACGAGCGCGAAAGGTGTGTCTGACGCAACAACGTTCTCGCAGGCAGACCCAGTTCACCAGCAAGGCGCGAGAGGAGATAGCTGCTGAACCGCATCCCTCCGTCTACGACCGCCAAGCGCAGCCGTGTGGCGCACCCGGCGACAAGGCTCGCGGTATACACCTTCGAATGGCCGGTCATCAGGTAGAGGCGCGGCGGTGGTGTCCGCAGATGACCGGTGACCAGCTCCCAGCCAGTCAGCGACTGGATCGCTCGGGAAGACGCCAGCACTGTGAACTCCAGTAGCAAGGGTATATAAAAATGACCGCTTCAACTCATTGGACAACGGTAGCTTTCGAGACAAAGACTAAACATTTGTTTTGTATTTGTCAAGCTGTTTTTTTTAGAAAAATAATCACACCGAGGTCTCATGTTACTTGGTGGGATGATCGAGGCAAGGGGTTAGGCGAGCGGTAGGGCGGTGTGCGTCTGGACAGAACTCTCCTCTTGTACCACCACAGTCTGACCGTATATTGATTTCCATATTCCACAATTAGAACCGGTTTCGCACTATGTCATCCATACTGCCCATACACCCCCTTATGCTGCAAGGCGTCTTGTGTGTTTGCAATTTGCATGGCGTTTTTTCCGACTCTGGGCTTCGATGATCACAGTACTCCCCCAGCGTGGGTGGCGAGCATAGCAGGGTTTTTCCTTGATGCCGCATCACGTTCACTATGGGGGGCAGTACTTTTGTTCGCTTGTCACATAGCAATGATGTGGTTCTTCTCAACGCGGGCTATGCGCAAGGGCAAGCGGAGTCGCTCATATTTCTACCGTCCCATCAGCGGTCTTATGTTGGGCGGAATACTTGCGATAGGTATATTAGGTTTTGTGTTTTCGTGGGATAATACAACTCTGGTCGTGGAGATCTGGAGGCTGACACTTTTCGGTATTGGATGGTTAGTCGCGGGGTTATACAAAACGGAATCCAACACCGATCATGCATAAGCCGCGGTCTAACATAGCCCGCTCAGTTTATCAGCCTGTGGAGAACCCATCATGCGTGACACAAACGTCGTAACCCTTCGAATGCCTGCTGATCTGAAGCGCCGCCTGGAAACAGTGGCGCACCGTCAGGGGATCTCTTTGAACCAGTTGTCCAACTACCTGCTCAATACGCAGATCTCGTGGCTCGAAGCCGAAATGGCTCTCGAAGCCCGGCTGGCTCGACAGTCGTTCGATGATCTGCGGACCCGCTTCGAAGCGATCCTGAACGCAGTTCCTGACCGAGAACCACTAGACTGGGATCGGCTGCCCCCTTCATCCCCCTGACCGCACAGGCGAGTCTCTGACTCGCCCATCTCCCCATCTGCGCAGATCATCATCCCACGCGAAGAAGACCTCATGACTCACGATGAAGAAGGGCTGGCATCCGTAGAGCGCGGGGAATGGCGTTCTGTCCCGAATACCGCTCAGAAGCGGCAACGTTATCAGCAGTACGCCACCGCCACCTTTGAAAAAGACCGACGGATCAACATCCGGTTGTCCCGGAAGGATCTGGAGGCACTGCAAACGCTGGCTCTGGAGGAAGGATTACCGTATCAGACCATTCGGATCGGGACGATCAAAAAAGGAGGGATCAGTTCCCATTCTTCGTCAGATAGGTCGCTTGGGTCCCTGAGTCTTGGCATCTACGTCACCTTGTGGGACCACACAGAGAATGACAAGCGCGTCTTAACTCAAAAGCTTTTTAGATATCGGTAGATCGGATGTCCGGACTGTTCGTTGGGTGTGAGCGTTCGCGCCAATTCACAGGCCACCTCGTAAAAACGAATCTGCGAATGGATCGCGTTTTCCCCGACGGGTGGTCTTTGGCTGGTTCCGTCCGGCTGAAGGACGCGGCTTTTTACGGTGTCCGCGAGTTGCAACTGAAGATACGACCATAGTTGTTTCTGGAGCACGGGGTCTATCACGGGAAAAGTGATTTCGATACGCCCGTTGAGATTGCGTTGCATCCAGTCCGCGCTGGAAAGCAGATAATCGGGTTGTCCGTCGTTATGAAAATAGAACAGCCGGACATGTTCCAGAAAACGCCCGATGATGCTGATGACGTGTATGTTTTCGCTGAGACCGGGGATACCGGGTCGCAGACAACATATCCCGCGAACGATCAAGTCGATACGAACGCCCGCCTGACTGGCTTTGTACAGCTCCACGATCATATCGGGATCGACGAGCGAGTTCATTTTGGCGATCACGAGCGCGGGACGGCCTTTACGGGCGTGTTCGCTTTCTCGTCGCAACCGGCGGACCATATCTTCGCGCATGGTCGTCGGCGAAAGCGTCAGGTAGTGAAACCCTTGGGGGATAGCGTAGCCCGTCAACAGATTGAACAACTGGGTGATGTCCTCTCCGAATTCCTCACGGCAAGTAAAAAGCCCGATGTCTGAATAAATCTGAGCGGTACGATCATTGTAGTTTCCGGTTCCCAAATGACAGTAGCGCCGGATCCCTCCGTTTTCGCGTCGCACCACAAAACACACCTTACAGTGCGTCTTGAACCCCATAATGCCGTAAATGACGTGTGCGCCGGCCTGCTCCAGTTGTCTGGCCCACTGGATATTGGCGGCCTCGTCAAAACGAGCTTTGAGTTCTACGAGTACCGAAACGGCCTTGCCTCTTTCCGCAGCTCGTGTGAGCGCCTGCGTAATGGGTGAGTTGCCGCTGACCCGATAGAGGGTCATTTTGATGGCCAGCACGTCCGGATCTTCGGCCGCCGCGTGTACAAACCGCACAACCGTATCAAAAGTTTGATAGGGGTGATAGACGAGTATGTCCTCTTTCCGAATGGCATCCCAGATCGAGTCGTGTAGCTCGAAGGTCGGGACTGGTTGCGGAGGAAAGGGCGTATCTTTCAACCGAGGCATGTCGATCTTGCTGTACAACTCCATCAGGGCGGAAAACGCGGTAAACCCTGCGGTCGGATAGAGGTCTTCGCGTTCCAGTTCGAGTTCACGGATCAGAATGTCGAGAATACGCGGCGAAAGGTCTTGATCGTACTGGAGACGCACCGCCGTGCCGTGCCGTCGGTTGTGCAATCCCTTTTCGATGGCGGTCAGCAGATCGTCTGCACCCTCTTCCTCGTAGTCGATATCGGAGTCCCGCGTGACGCGGATAGCCGAGCAGTTGAGCACCTCGTATCCGTTGAACATATCGTCGAGGTACATCTGCACCACATCTTCAAGTATGATAAAGGCATGGCGGCTTTTTTCACAGGGGATGGGCAAAAAACGCGCGATATTGGGCGTAGGCAGATGAAGAATCGACAGGTTGGTATGTGGAAACAGTGAAAACTGCGTTTTGCGGATCTCGGCAATCAGACAGAGCGTTCCGCTGGCCAGATAGGGGAAGGGATGTCCTGGATCGACGGCAAGCGGGGTAATGACCGGTAGTACTTCCCGCCGGAAATAGCCATGCAGATAGTTGTGTTGTTTGGGTGACAACTGGTCGGGCGTCAGCAACACGATACCTTCTTTTGTCATTTCCGGGGCGATTTTGTCTAAAAATAGACGGTGTTGGCGTGCCACCAGGTCGTGGATACGGGTGGATAACCCGGTCATGACTTCCTGCGGTGTCATGCCGTCCGGGGTTGCCGATGTCTGTATCTGCGCGTCGATCTGGCGTTTTACACCCGCCAGGCGGATCATGAAAAATTCGTCCAAGTTGGAACTGAAAATCGCCAAAAACTTTACCCGTTCCAATAGCGGCAGGCTTTCGTCAAAAGCTTCTTCGAGTACACGGGCGTTAAATTCCAGCCAGCTAAGCTCTCGGTTGAAAAAATGTTCCGGACGCCAGTAGTTTGTAATCGTCGCACGACGGCGCGTGCGGGGTACTGAGGTGCGTGCGCGTCGCGTACGGGAAGGGGGGGAGCCTTTTTCGCCGGAGGCAGATGTGCTCATGAGACTTCGGATAACTCCTGTTCTGTACGCAGTGCAAAATCGAAGGTCGTAAAAAGTTGTGCGTTCGATTGCCAGAGCGTGAGAAAGGTGGTATGACTCGCCTGTTGTGCTTGCCGTTCGGAGAAAATGATCGCTTCCAGATCGGCTTGTATACGGCGCTGACGTGAAGACCGACGGTCCAGTCCGGCGATAAACCGCGTCAGATAGGCGATATGGACGTCCGCGTCGTGATGTCTGCCTAATATATCCTGTAACTCTGTCGCCTGTTTGATCATCGGGTTGAGCCGTTTGTCGTAAGACGACCTGAAAAATTCCGCTGTATAGCGTAGCCCTTTACAGGCGATACGCAGGGTGTGCAACGTTGCCGCGGAAGGTTGATCCGCAATCGCCGGCGCAAACGCCGGCACGGCTTTCCGACATTCTTCCAGAAAAATCGGTGCAACGTCGCGGACCCGCTGCAACCCCTTTTTCACCGGCGAACCCTGACTTGGGGCTTCTCCATATAGCCAGTCCGCAAAATCTTTTTCGAATCGGTAATGATTCGGGTGTGCCAGATGCCGCTCCAAGGCGACGCGCGGCGTCTCCCGCTCCGTCTCCAGACGACCGAGAAGCGCTTTTATGCCCGGCGCTTCGCCGCAGGCTTTGCCGTATTCTTCCACAAACTCAATAAAAACGTCCAGGTCCCGCACCGCCCCCAGCAGGCCGCCCAGTATCCTAAGTTGGCTGCGGAACGGCTCCAGCGCCTTGTGGGGAAACACGCCGCGAAACAGCCGACAAGCTACGCGAAGACGTCGGCTGGCGACGCGCATGTCGTGAAGCGCTTCTACATCCCAAAATGCCCGCAGTCTTTCTTCGTGATGCCGCAGATGCGCCAGATAAAAACCAAGCGTCTGTCTGCCGGCAAAATCCATCGTATGCTCCGGAAGCAGGAAAAGCGTTTCCGGTGGTATGGGCGAAGAGGATGTAGACATGCTGGAAAAGACAAACCGGAGGAGCGACGCTCCACCGGTTTCGCGGTGAAGAGGCTTCAACGGCAAACGCCCGGGGGATAAACTCCGGGCGCACAGACACTCCCGTGTATTATAGGGCGCTTTCTTCATACTGTCAATGTCCGATTGTAAGCAGGACCGTCATGTCGATGTCATACAACCGTCGAGTAATCGCCATCGCAAGGATACGATATCTTCATCAACGGAGTACATCTTGCTATCCGAGATTGGTTTCGGACGGGAAAATTGTCACACAATCGTCACATATCTGTCATGGGAGAGGCATGACGAAATTCCAACCTTATCCATCGAAGCAAGGAGAAACCTAATGCGTATCGTTCTTCTGTCCGTCTTTTGGGTATGTTCGACCTCAGCTTTTCCCGTTCTGGCGCAGAGCACCTCGTGGGCGGAGCGCATCACTTTTTCGGGCGATTACCGCGTACGGCACGAAGGGTTTTACAATCAGAAGACCGGGACCGGCGCCGATGCGCCTTCACGCAACCTGATTCGGGTGCGCGGACGTTTCGGTCTTACGACGGACATCAACTCGTATGTTTCGCTCCATTTGCGTGTAGCTACGGGGAATCCGGAAAACCCTATTTCGAACAACGAAACCCTCGATAAATTTTTCAAACGCCCCACACTCGCCCTCGACCGCGGCTTTATCCGATTGTCCTACGGGACTGGAACCAAGACCGTATCCGCCGATATGGGCAAAATATCCAACCCAATCTATACTAAGTCCCAGATAGTTTGGGATAACGATATCCAGCCGTCGGGGATTGTGGAGAAATTTACCATCAGAAAACCGAGCGCGTATCGATTTGACGTTCAGTTGATGCAATATGCGGTCGAAGAGGTCGCTGCCGGAAAAGACGCATGGATGTTTGGCGGCCAGATACACTTGGAATGGACGCTACGCAAGGGAGTCGAGATCGACCTGAGTGCGGGGAGTTATCGGTATTTCAAGGCAAACCTCATAGCAAAATCGCCTATCACCGATATTGTAAAAGGCAACAGAAAAGATAGCTCAGGCAATTTTCTTTCCGAATTCAACCTTGTGAATCTGAACGGAGGGTTTACCCTGCAGACCGGTTTGCCTGCCTATCCTGTCCGTATTTTCGGCGACTTTGTAGTCAATACGGGCGCCAAAAAAGATGTGACGGGCAAAAAAGAGCATACTGGATTGTATACGGGTATTCGGGTAGGAAATGCCGGAAAACCTGGTGAAATCAGCATAGCCGTAGTCTTTCTCAAGGTACGTCAAGATGCGGTGCTTTCCACGTTTTCCTTTAGCGACGTCCCGAGTGACGGACGTCAGGGCGCTATACTCGAATTGGGCATTCCATTACTCCCGAAGACCACATTCTGTCTGACCGGGATTTTTACCAAGCCGTTAAACGGCCCCGTCAAATCGACGCTGATCCGGACGCAGACCGATCTGAGTGTACAATTTTAAACAAGGGGGGTTGCATGTTTCAAGCACGCAGATGGAGAAACATAGCGGTAGCCGGAATCACGCTCGGCGTCATAGCAGGTGTCGGGGTTGCGCAGGAAGTCGTCAAGGTAGATGCCGCAATCGGGGCGTATAAAAAAGTCGGTGGCATTAGCGGCAATATCTCCAGTATGGGCTCGGATACGCTCAATAATCTTATGACGCTCTGGGCGGAAGCGTTTAACAAAGCATACCCCAGCACCAAGGTGCAGATCGAGGGCAAGGGATCGTCTACTGCTCCGCCGGCACTTATCGCCGGAACCGCGCAACTTGGCCCTATGTCACGCCCGATGAAAGGCAGTGAAATCGACGCTTTCGAAAAAAAGTTCGGATATAAACCCACGGAAATCAGAATCGCGCTCGACGGACTTGCCGTTTTTGTCCACAAAGACAACCCGCTCAAGGGGCTGACGATGGAACAGGTAGATGCGATTTTCTCCAAGTCCCGCCGAGCCGGGCACAAGGAGGACATCGTTACATGGGGTCAGCTTGGGTTGACCGGGGAATGGGCAAACAGACCCATCAGCCTGTACGGGCGCAACTCCGCTTCAGGGACATACGGTTTTTTCAAAGAGCACGTCCTCAAGGATGGAGACTACAAAAATACGGTAAAAGAACAGCCCGGATCAGCGGCGGTGGTGCAGGGTATAACGGTGGACCGCTACGGTATCGGCTATAGCGGTATCGGGTACAAAACCTCCGGGGTGAAAGGCGTGTCGTTGGCTAAAAAACCGGGCGACCCGTTTATTTCGGTAGCGTCGGCAATCGTATATTCGGGAAAGTACCCGCTGTTCCGGTTTCTCTACGTCTATGTCAACAAGGCTCCCGGAAAACCCATGCCCCCGCTTACACAGGAGTTTATTCGGCTGATACTTGCCCAAGAAGGACAAAGCGAGGTGGTCAAAGACGGATATTTTCCTCTTCCGGCAAAAGTAGTACAGGAAGAATTGGCTAAACTCAAATAACGCATGACCGAATCTCAAACTCCTTCTCCCTCTCTACCTGCCGCCGCTATTTCCGGCGACGGACCTGTGCATGTCCGCCGTCGGCTTTTTCGAGACCGGCTTGCAATGCACTGTGTTACGCTTGGTGGGATGGCGATTATCCTCGCCATCCTCGCCATCCTTTTTGTCATCACGGCAGAAATCTATCCGCTTTTCCGTGCGCCCTCGCTCACGACACAGACACCGGTCGATCTGGATCTTCCGACCCCACCCTTGTTTCTTCATGTCGATGAATACCGGGAAATTGCACTGATCGTCACCGAAAAGGGACCTCGTTTCGTTTCCGCCACCGGTCGGCTGTTGAATACGCCCCATATACCAGCGTTGGACAGCGTCTCGGTCTCCACCGTTTCGAATCTATCGGACGACCGTATCCTGCTGGGACTTTCGGACGGTCGCATCGTGCCGATGGATATTTCGTTTCCTGCCGTGTTTGACGAGACGGGCAAACGCTCGGTCGTGGCGCAGGCCGCTATAGGGGAAGCCATGACGGTAGTGTCCGGACGCCCTGTCAGCCTGTTGGCGTTTACACGCCATGACGAAGGATTGGTAACGGTGTTGACAACCGGCCTTCGGCAACTGACACTCGTAACCATCGAGGAGACAACTTCGCCATTAGGGGAAAGGACACGCTCGCTTTCCATTGACTCGCTGTCGCTCTCGCTCGAAGGCGAAATCACGTCGCTTGCTGTGGATCAACGAGGCGCGTTTGTGTACGCAGGCGGTTCTACCGGACAGGTCGCGCTTGTCGAGCGGTCTTCGTCCGGTGTTCGTCTGGCCGGCATACTGCCTGACGTCGGTGGAAACCAGCGCGCCGCCGTAACCGCGCTCGGATTTCTCATAGACGACCGGACCTTGATCACCGGCGATCGGTCCGGGGGCGTGTATTCGTGGCAGGTGCTCGAAGAACCGGGCGGCGAGCGTAAACTGCGTCGTATCTATGCCTTCGATCGGCATGACCGGCCCGTGACCGCCATCGCATCGTCTCGTAGAGACAAAGGCTTCGTAACGCTCGACGAAGACGGAACCCTGTATCTGGCATACGGGACATCCGGCAAAACACTCGCCGTTTCCGACGGGTTGCTCGACCGTCCTATCGCGCTTTCTTTCGCTCCCAAAGCCGACGGTGTGTTTGCCGCCGACAGTGCGGGGCGTCTGGTACAGTGGCACGTCGATAACCCGCACCCCGAAATATCATGGCGTAGCCTGTTTGGCAAAATTTGGTACGAAGGCGGTCTTGAACCCGAATATGCTTGGCAATCTACCGGCGGAACCGACGAGTTCGAATCCAAACTCAGCCTGACGCCGCTTATCTACGGAACCCTCAAGGGAACGTTCTATTCGCTACTTTTCGCCATTCCCGTTGCCGTTTTGGCGGCCTTGTACGTCTCGCAGTTTCTGCACCCGACATGGAAGGTCTATGTGAAGCCGGTCGTCGAGATCATGGCGGCGCTACCCAGCGTGGTGTTGGGTTTTATCGCCGGGTTGTGGCTTGCACCCATTGTCGAACGGTTTGTCCCCGCGCTCTTTCTTTTCCCGGTGGTGCTTTCGATATGTATATTTGCCGCCTATTATCTCTGGCAAACCTTCCCGGCACAAGTCCGAGCACGTCTCAAACCCGGGACCGAAGTGGTCTTGCTGATTCCCGTCGTGCTAACTGCCAGCGGCATCGCGCTGTTGGTCGGAGGGTTTGTCGAAACCCAGACCATGTCGGGCGATTACCGCAACTGGATATACCAGACACTCGGGCTGACCTACGATCAGCGCAATTCGCTTGTCGTGGGGCTTGCCATGGGATTTGCTATCATTCCGCTCATGTTTACCATTGCGGAGGATTCGCTGTCCAACGTGCCGGCCTCGCTTGTCGCCGGTTCGCTGGCGCTCGGAGCGACCCGTTGGCAGACTGCCCTGCGTATCGTCCTGCCATCGGCCAGTCCCGGTATCTTTTCAGCGATCATGATCGGGTTCGGACGCGCCGTAGGAGAGACCATGATTGTGCTCATGGCTACCGGCAATACGCCCGTCATGGACGCGTCGATCTTTAACGGATTCCGTGCGCTTTCGGCCAATATCGCCGTGGAACTGCCCGAAGCCCCGGAAGGAGGAACGCTCTACCGTGTGTTGTTTCTCGCCGCCTTTCTGCTTTTCGTCATGACCTTTCTTGTAAACACCGTCGCTGAGGTGGTCCGGCTCCATCTGCGAAAAAAGTACAGGTATCTATGAAACGACCCCGTGTATCGGGTGACTCGATGATCTGGTTTACAGGCGGCTCACTGGCGATCAGTCTGTTGATGGTCGTCGGTTTGGTATGGCTTGTGCTGTTTAACGCACTCGGTTTTTTCTGGCCCCAGGACCTTTATCGCATTAAAACCGGAGACGGTCATGCGGTGTTGGGTTCCATCGTCTCACGAGAAACCATCCCTGCACCCGACGCGCCTCCCGGAACCGAGGAAACGTTTCGCATTCAGGTAAAACAAGGAAACCGAGATCTATACGGAATCGACTTTGTATGGATTGACGAGGCGAAAATCGTCGAACGGGATATGCCAGCAAAGGCCGCTGTGATCGAGCGACTCGAATGGGGAAACTTTCACGGGGTTTTCAAGACGCTGCGAGATGGAGAACAGGCGCTTGCCGAGGGACCGGAGGATGTGTTGCGCGTGTTCGAAGAGCGTTTTCCCGTCGTAGTGACCACACGCAACGAAATCCGGCGTATCGAGACCGACCAGATCGGGGTCATAAACGCCGAACA
>VGJU01000133.1 GCA_016867335.1 Candidatus Zixiibacteriota bacterium
AGAAATTCGAGATCGGCGTCCAACTGCCCGATCTCCTGGGCCAGTTGGGCATCAATGGCGGCTATTTGGGTCGGGTCGGCGCCGTTGGACATCACTTCCACTTTTTGTTGAAGCGCAGAAACATAAAGGTCTTTTCGCATGGCATCGAACCGGGTTTTTACCAGTTCGATGCGGTCAAAGATCGTTTCGAGTTTGTTGGCTTTATCGACGACATTTTCGGGGGTCGTGATCTTGCCGATATCGTGCAACCATGCCGCGATCCGCAGTTCTTCGAGTTCGTCTTCGGTAAACTTGATGTCGGCGTACGGTCCCTCGGTGGTTTCGTTGACCTTGTTGGCGATCATCATCGTCAGCTCGGCCACACGCCGGATATGGCCACCGGTGTAGGGCGACTTACGGTCGATGGCGGCGGCGATGGATTTGATAAACGATTCGAACAGTTGCTTGAGGTCGTTGATAAGCTGGGCGTTGTTGAGTGCCACTGCCGCCTGTGACGCCAGCGACTCGGTCAGCGCGTTGTAGGTTTCCGCAAAGGCGATCACTTCGTCCGTATCGGGGTTTTGGGAATTGATAAGCTGTAGCACCCCGATAATCTCGTCTTCGTGGTTTCGCATGGGTACACAGAGCATGGACCGTGTGCGGTATCCGGTCATCTGGTCGTATTTTCGAGGGCCGGTAAAATCAAACCCTTTGGCTTCGTACACATCGGGGATGTTGACCAGATGGCCGGTGTTGCCGACGTAGGCAGCCACATTGGTCGTGTTGGGGGCGCCTTCTTTCATCAGGGGAACCGGAGGAAGTTTTACTTCGTTGCCGCTGGTTCCGCCCATGCGCGACTTGAAGGTGTCGTTGTGCAGAATGGCAAAACGGAGTTCCTGCGTGGCCTCCGATACCAGATACAGGGTTCCGGCGTCCGCCTGTGTAAATTCACGCGCCAGATCGAGAATCATCTCCAGTAGACGGTCCAAGTTGCGTTCGCTGGACAGCGCCGTACCGATCCGGAGAAGTTTGTCGATCCGCTCCTGATAGCCATCGTTTGTCGGCATATTGCCTCCCTGTGTTCGAGTGCTTGGCCCTTCCGAACAGCCTGTCTTTGTAATATGAAAAATCGTGGAAGGGAAAGTCAACTCAATTCTGCCGGATCAACGCTCCCGGCGCTTTTGCAGATCGGCTATCAGCTCTTCGAGTTGTCTGAGCGTAAAGGGTTTCTCTACGTAAGTTATCTGGTTTCTCTCCAGAAACTCCTGCACTTCGGGAATTACAACGTCGCCCGTCATGACGACTACGCTCGGCAACAGATCGGATCGTTAGCGCCGTATTCTTTCGAACAGCCAGAACCCCGTCATGCCAGGCATTTTGAGATCCGTCAGGATCATGTCATATCGATTGTTCACGATATGTCGCCAAGCGGATTCTCCCTCGTTGGCCGTATCCACGTGGTGGCCTCGTCGGACCAACGCGCTGTGCAGATACCCCGCGATCTCCTCCTCATCGTCCACTACAAGCACCCGTTGCGGGATGACATCCGCGTCCAGAGCCACCTCGATCGCCGTACGCATGGCTGCCGTTTCGTCCATTCGAACCGGAATTTCCACATAGAAACAGGCCCCCTCGTTGGGCGGGCTTTCAACCCAGAGCCGGCCTTCATGTTCTTTGACGATGCCATACGAAATCGACAAACCGAGTCCCGTGCCTTCGCCCGTTTTTTTGGTCGTAAAAAACGGGTCGAAAATCTTCGAAAAATGCGAGGAGGATATGCCGGGACCGTTGTCCTGCAACCCTACTTGGATACAGGTCTGTCCTTCGCGCTAAACGGTTCGGGTGTCGATTCGGATCCATCCGCGTGAATGGGATTTGCGAATGGCATGTTCGGCGTTGGTGACGATATTGAGAAAGACCTGTCTGAGTTGGTTGGGATCGCCGAGCGTGATGGGCAGGTCCGGTGTGTAGTTTTCGATGACCTGTATGTTGGTAGCGCGCAGGTTGTACGTTTGAATACGGACGATGTCGTGGAGCACGACATTGAGGTCTACCGGCTCGCGGGCCGGTTTTTCCTTACGGGCAAACGCCAATAAGTTGTGGACGATCTGGGCGACCCGGCGTGATTCTTGCGCGATTTTTTTAAGGTTTTCACTGGAGGAACCATCGGGATTCTTCATCACTTCAAGGTCTGCATAACCGATGACAGCAGTAAGCGGGTTGTTGATCTCGTGGATGATTCCCGCGACCAGTTGTCCCAATGCCGACAGTTTTTCGGACTGGACAAGCTGTTCCTGTAGCTGGGTCTGTTCTTCCACGCTTTTGCGCAAATCCTGAAACATCCGGGTATTGTCGATCAGGATTCCGACCTGGCCGGCCAATGCCGACATGGCCAGCATGTCCACCTCGTCGAACGGTGGACGTTTTGCATCATTTTGTATATCGATGACGCCGATAAGACGGTCGCCGACGACAAGCGGAAGACACAGTTCCGCCCTTGCCTCGGGCAAACCGGCAAACACAGGCGCATGGAAGAGTTCACTTGTCACATCGCTCACCAGATAAGGCTGACCTCTTCTGGCAACCAGCTTGGCGACACACCGATCAAGCGAGACCGGCTCCGTCGGCGCGGCGTCGATAGGCAGACCGGCAACGGCCCGAAACGTCAAAGCCGGTTGCAGGGGATCCTTGGTATAGAGCGCTACGACGGTATAGGCAAAATGGCTATGAATCAGATCAGCGACGCGGCGGCATTGATCGTTTACGGTCAGCACGCCCGAAATTTCGCGTCCGATCTCGCTGACCAGGGCGAGATAGCTGTTTTTCTGCGTTCGAGACGTAGTTGATACGCTTTTTCGGAGGCGATGGCTACTGCGGAGGCAAGAAACTCCATCCCAGCTTCGTCGCTCTCGTCGAAGGCGTTCGCTTTTTCACTTTCCACGTGGATCGCGCCGATGGTGCGGTTTCCCTGTCTTATGGGAACCATGAGGGTGGACTGCGCGTCCTGCAAGACGGATACGCCGAGCAGCGCCGCGCCGCTGGACGCTTCTATGACACCGTTTTCCACGGCCCAGAGCACGATGTCTCCCTCGTTGACAAGCGGTTCGGACGGACGATCCGACTGGTGCGCAGAACGCCCCGCATCCGTCGTCCACACCGTGCACAGGGCATTCGACGGGCTGGCAAGCGAAATACCTACACCCGTGTATCCCATCTCGGAGGCGATACGACATACCGTTTCGGCAAGCAACTGTGGGTGGTCGAACGTCTCCACAATATCCCTGCCGAGCAAATGGATTTTTTTGAATCGATCTATGACCAGATACATGTCGGAAATCGGAGAGATCGGCAACCGTTCCGTGTAGGGTCGTGCTGTCGGTCAGGCTCGCACATAGGGGTTGTATTGTTTTTCGCGGCCGATGGTCGTGGCAGGTCCGTGACCGGGGTAGACGACCGTATCGTCTGGAAGCGTGTACAACCGCACCCGGATCGACCGTTCGAGCGTTTCGAAAGACGAGTTGGGAAAATCGGTGCGCCCAATGCTACCGGCAAACAAGGCATCACCCGAAAAAACGACGGGGGACGCCCCCTCGGAGACGTAGGACACGCCCCCCGGAGAATGCCCCGGTGTCTCGCGTACGGAAAGGGTCAACGTTCCGAAACTGATTACATCTCCTGTTTTGATATGGCGGTCTGCGGGCAAAGGTGCGTCGGGATGGAAACCGTACGCGCTCGCATGCTCCTGCAAGGCTTCGTAGATGCCGACCTCCGCCTCGTGCAAAAGAATCGGGGCGTTTAGCGCTTCCTTGACTTTTCGAACGCCCATGACATGGTCAAAATGCGCATGTGTAAGCAAAATGGCCTTTATTCGACACCCAAGACCGGAAAGACGATGTAGAATGTGTTCCGCTTCGTCGCCCGGATCGATCAGTACGGCTTCCTGCGTATTTGTATCTACGACCAGATAGCAGTTGACCTGTAAAGCGCCTACGACGATAGCTTCAATGAGCATGAAAAACGGAGGAAGAGATGCGATCCATAAACGGGTTTCCGCGGAGGCCGCTCCAAGTGACGGAAAAAACACGTCTACCACATATTATTCTATAATACAATTCTATATATCGAGCGAAAGACTGTCAACGAATATATTCTGATTGACACCCCGTCCGCATCCATGATAAGTTGCCTTTTTGCATCCTTTTGCTTGTCTTGACCGTGTATTTCTCTCACACCTACGGTGTCCGTCGTTAGTGAACCTCGGAAAGAACGCCCGCATGAAGGAAGCGGCCCCCCCCTCGAAACCTCACGTCATCACGCTGCGTGCCGTTGGGTTGGGATTGGCAAGCGTCCTGCTTATCTCGTTTATCTTTCCCTTCTTTCAGTATACCATGGCCTCGTCCATGCTCGGCGCGGACCATTTTCATATCGGTGCGTTGTTTTTGGTATTTTTTTACCTCATTTTGTTCAACGTCGTATTGGCTCGCTGGAGACCAAGTGGGAGGCTTACACCGCAAGAGTTTATTCTGCCTCTTGTCATGGGCATGGCCGCTTCAGGGTTGACCACAAACGGCATGGGCGCGCCGTTTATATCCACGTTGATGGCCCCTCATCTGCTCGCCACCCCCGAAAACCAGTGGGCCGCTTATTTCTATCCCTATCTCAAACCCTACGCGACGGTTACCAACGAGGGCAATGCGCTGACATGGCTGGTGGACGGGGTTCCGCCCGGCGCGTCCATCCCGTGGAGCGTGTGGGGTGTTCCGCTGTTCTGGTGGTTGACTTTGATCATTCCGCTTATCTTCATGGCGTTTTGCTGCGCCGTTATCCTCCGCCGCCAGTGGGTGGAACACGAAAAGCTCGTCTTCCCCATCATGCAGATACCGCTGACCTTTGCGCGCGGCATGAATACGGAAAAAGGCATTCCCGACTTTCTTACCGACAAACGGTTTTGGATCGGTTTTTCCATACCCTTTGGCGTGATGATGTACAACATGATTGGATACTTTACCCCGATTGTCCCCCAGTTTCCGTATTTCGGCTCCGCCCCTCCCATCATCTTCGGTGAAGGCTTTCCGGGCATCGACATCAACTTTAGACCCGAGATCCTCGGCATCTCCTATTTTGTAAATCTCGACGTGCTTGCTGGGTTCTGGTTTTTTTACATGCTCGGCATCATGCAGGTCGGAGTTGCCAATCGGATCGGCTATGTGATCCCGGGGCAGGACAACTATACCTCGATCAACCCGATGCTCGATTGGCAAAACATGGGGGCTTTTGTCGTGTTTGTCGGCTGGGCGCTGTGGAGGGCGCGGTTTCACATAAAAAACGTGATCGCCAAAGCCTTTGGACGCGCACCCGGCGTAGACGACTCCGACGAGATGCTGTCCTACCGGGTGGCGGTCTTCGGGTTTCTAATCGGATTCGTGTACATCGTCGTTTGGTTGAATCAGTTGGGAATGAGTCTACCCATCGCCTGTTTTTTGCTGGCCGGGGTATTCGTCATCTATATCGGCGTATCGCGCATCGTCTCGGAAGCCGGTCTGCCCTTTGTCCGTTCTCCCATGACCTCGCAAGTGCTGGTCTACTACTCGGTCGGATCGGTCAACATGTCGATGCAGACGATGACGGCCATTGCGCAAACCTACGGACCGCTCAGCGAAATCAAATCCACGTTTATGCCAGCCTTCGTACAGTCCGGAAAACTCGCGGAGATCGGCCAACGCTGGCATCGCGGGTTGGGTTGGGCCATGCTTGCCTCCGCCGTGATCGGCGTAGTCGTCTCGCTTGTATGGACGCTCTATCTCGGTTTCGATCAGGGTACGAGACAGTTTACTAACGGCTGGTGGTTTGGCCGTATCGGCTCTACAATACCTTATGACGAAACGCTGGTAAAGGCGCGCAACCCCTTTGGACCCGACGTGGAACGGCTTACGTTTTTCGGGATCGGCGGAACGCTTATGTTTCTGTTTATGAGTTTGCGCGCGCGGATGCCACGCTGGCCGCTCCATCCGCTGGGATTTATGCTCTCTTACTCTTGGCCTGCGCGTGCGATCGTATCTTCGATGTTTATCTGCTGGCTGATCAAAAACGTCATGATGTGGGTCGGTGGAATCGAACTGTATCGCAAGGGACAGCCCTTTTTTCTCGGTCTGATCTTCGGCGTGGCTACGGGCGTCATGATCGTCATGGCAGTGGACTATATCTGGTTTCCTCACAACGGACACCAAATCTACGGGATCGACTGAGCGATGATGCGTCGCGTGGCATCCGGTCTTCTTCTTGCGGCGGCGGCGGTATTGTTCTTCGCCGTCGCCGTTCCCGGCCCCCAGTGGGTTACGGACAAGGTCATCCTCCGATTTGTCTCGATGCCGACCGGTCGTTCACAGCCCGTTTCCGCGGTTGCGCCGGCGCGTCCCGAGGAAATCGCCGAAATCATCGCCGAAACTTCACTTGCGGCTCATGTGGACACGCTTTCGAGTCTTGGTTCGCGTGTCGCCGGCTATCCAGGTAACCGCGTCGCCATGCAATACATCTCCGATGCGTTTCACCGGATCGGAATGGAACGCATCGCCGTCGACACGTTTTCCGTACTCTCTCCCATCGATCACGGATTTACGCTGACCGCAGGCGACAGCACGACGTTTCCCATCTACCAGTTTTGGCCCAATCTGATACGCCTCGACTCGTTTCC
The DNA here is from genome assembly GCA_016867335.1 of Candidatus Zixiibacteriota bacterium. Taxonomy (GTDB): domain Bacteria; phylum JAAXHH01; class JAAXHH01; order JAAXHH01; family JAAXHH01; genus VGJU01. Next base: position 6,671 of record VGJU01000133.1, read on the forward strand.
CGAAGGAGTTACGGGAACCTTGCTCTACGGTGGCAAAGGAGCATTTTCCGCGTTTAACGGCCACGATGTCGAAGGCAGTATTGTGCTTTGCAATTTCGACAGCCGGGACGAATTTCTCAACGCCCGAATGCTCGGCGCGCAGGCCATCGTTTTTTTCAACAACGCGCCGGGGGCGGTATCCAACAATCAGGCATCGAGAAAGATACTCGATGTGCCGGCAAGCGTTCCGCGTTTCTACGTAGAAGACGAACAGGCCCAGCAACTTTTGGCGCTTGCCAAAGCGGGAAATACACGGGTTACGATTCGGGGTCGCATGGCGTGGGAAAAAACCGACACATGGAATATCCTGGGATGGCTGCCCGGTGCTGACGAGCCGATTCCCGGCGATCCTGCCGGTCTCCGGTGGAAAGACCGCATCGTCGTCCTTTCCGCACACTACGACGCCATGTCCGTGGTTCCCGCGCGCGCGCCGGGCGCCGAAATGGCCGGGGGTATCGCCGGTCTGCTCGAAATAGCCCGAACGCTCCGCATCTTCCCTCCCAAGTATTCGGTCGTGTTTCTGGCCAACTCGGCCCATCATAACGGTCTTCAAGGGGTCAACGAGTTTCTCGACGGCCACTGGCGCGCCAATCCCTTTTTTCTCGACCGTATCGACCCGGCCGACCGTATCCCCTTTACCCTTTTTCTCGGACTCGATCTAAGCAGTCAAACCGATCAGGTCGGGCTGTTTTGCTACGGATCGTTTTTCAATGCCGGCCCCAACCTCAAAAACCTCTTCGCCCCCTACGCCAAACGTTATATCGAATATGCCCGCAGCGCGGGACTGTACGACGAAAACGAATCCCAATCTGCGTATCTCAACACCCTGCTACCCTCAACACGGACACAGTTTAGCTATATGCCTGCGCTTCAAGCATTTGACAGCGAAATCGTCACCTTGTCCGGGTTGCACGGAATGACCTTTGCCTCACCCAACGACAATCGAGTGCTGGCTGACACCCCGCTCGACCTTCCGGAATTTGTAAATATCTCCAACCTGACACACCAGACCCGCACCATCGCCGGTCTGCTTACCGCCATGTTGTCCGACCCCGCCGCGTTTGTCGTAGACGAATCGATCAAACTGCGTGACGAAGGCCGCGATCTTGAGGGCCGCGTCCTGGAATTCGATCGGACCGTAGACTTTTTCCGCCCTAACACGCCCGTCCCCGACGCAATAGTCGTATATCCCGCCGGGTTCCAGAGCCATGCGGGTGTACGTGGGTTTATGGTGACCCAAGCCGACTCGACCGGTCATTTTCGTATGTCGATGATCCGGGATCCGCTTAGACCCGTCAAACTCCGCAGCTACGGACTGGATGCATCCGGCGACATCGTCTACGCACCCGATCTCGGAGAAGAAGGCAACAAAACATTCCCACTCGACGTGCCCAACGCGGCCCATGTCAACCGAACCATTCAGGTGCTTTTTCCCTGCCAGGATATCAATCTCTTCGACATTGTAGATCCCGGTGCGTTTGTCGCCCTCGATCATCTGACGGTGTTGGGTGCGGACAACAGCGTGCTTAGGAAATACGGCGCCGCGGTTATCGAAAATCAGCGGCTCTTCGGCAACTGGATGACCAATGCGGCGGTCGTCTTTGCCCGCCCGGAAGACTGCCCCAAAATGTTTATGAGCACCGGGCCGTTGGGAATCAAATATCTGCTTACCAATGCCGACGAAGCATGGCTCGACCGGTCGCCCGACGATATCCGCGATCCGGACGCAGCACGAGGCGATGGATTCGATCCCGCCCAGCATTCCGTGATAAAACATCCTTTTTTCAGGAGCGCGGTAGACCTGTGGGTGCTCAACGACACGCGACTTGCCGATCTGGAACGACATGGCGTACTCTCGGCACGCGCCGCCAGTCTGCACACCCTGAGTACGGAAGCCCTCCGCGACGCTCGCAAAGCGCGTGACGCCCGTCGGTACGACGTTTTCGTAGCCAAATCGCGCGAAGCGTGGGGGTACGAGGCAAGAGCCTACCCAGATGTGCGCTATGCCGCCGACGATACCGTAGACGGCATCGTATTCTATTTTATGCTGTTGCTTCCGTTTTGCTTTTTTGTCGAACGGCTGTTTTTCGGTTCGCCCGACATCCGAAAACAACTCGCCACATCAGGTATCATTTTTGTCGCTGTCTTTATCCTGCTTCACCGCGTGCACCCGGCGTTTCAACTCAGCCTTACACCCTATATCGTCTTTCTTGCGTTTATCATTCTGGCGCTCGGTCTTTTGATCATCGCCCTGCTGGTTGGTCGTTTCGACAGCGAGATGAAAAACCTCAACCGTTCTACCACGGGACTGCACGAAGCCGACATCGGGCGGCTGAGCGCTACGGCGGTGGCGGTTTCGCTCGGCATCTCCAACCTGAGAAAACGCAAACTGCGCACAGCCCTGACGGCCATTACGCTGACGCTCCTTACCTTTACGGTGCTGTCGTTTACCTCGTTCAAAACCGGCATACAGTTTTACACACTCAACCGGGACAATACGCCGCCGTATCAGGGGATGCTGCTCCGCAGCCTGAGTTGGAATTCACTACCCACCTCGTTTTTGCCCTATGTTCACAACGCCTTTGGCGACAAGGCTCAAGTCGTACCCCGGTCATGGTATCAGGCCGAAGATCTCGAAAGCCCGTTTATCGACTTGCACGTGCCGGAGAAAAACGTAGCAAGCAACGTCCAGATTCTACTCGGTCTTCACGCTGACGAACCCGAAGTCACACAGATAGACCGGTTTCTGCTTCCGGGTGGAAGATGGTTTCTGCCGGACGAGCGCATGGCGTGTCTGCTCCCTACGGAAATGGCCGAACGTCTCGACATTACCCCCGCCGATGTAGGCAAAACGACGGTGGAACTCCTCGGAACCCGCTACACGGTGGTCGGTCTGCTCGACTCGAAACGACTCGACGCCTTCCGAGACATGGACGATGAAAGCATTCTACCTGCCAACTTTACTATGACGCAAACCGTTTCCCAGACCGCAGAAGAAGACTTTTTCATGTCCACCATGAAAGCCGCCGAACACGTGTTGTCGCGTAACACGCTGATTTTGCCGTACCAGCAGACGCTCGATCTGAGCGGCTCGACACGGTCGGTGGCGGTCTCTGGGTTTGCCGACGAACAGACGCTTTCAACTGCCGTGGAGGCGTTTATGTCGCGCGTGTTGCTGGCGATGTTTGTCGGATCGGGTGATAACGTAAAGGTATACAGTTCAATAGGGACCACCTCGATTTCCGGTGTTTCCAACTTGATCATCCCGATTCTCATTGCGGCGTTTCTCGTGCTCAACACCATGATGGGGGCCGTACACGAACGGTTTCGGGAAATCGGCGTATACAGCGCGGTGGGACTCGCGCCCAACCATGTGGCCGCGCTGTTTCTTGCCGAAGCGGGGGTATTTGCCACGCTGGGCGCGGTGCTCGGTTATCTGATCGGACAATTGCTTACCATCGGACTTTCGTATTTTGATCTGTTGGGCGCGATGTCGCTCAACTATTCCTCGCTGTCCGCCGTATACGCTACGCTGGTGGTCATGGTCGTCGTATTTCTGTCTACGGTATATCCGGCAAAAAAGGCCGCCGATATGACAGTGGAAGACGTAACCCGCCGTTGGAAACCGCCTGCGCCCGAAGGCGACCGGTGGACGTTCGAGTTTCCCTTTACCGTATCGGCTATCGAAGCGCCGGGGCTTTCGGCGTATCTGACGCATATTTTCCGGTCGCATGAGGACAGTTCGGCCGAGGATTTCGTCGCCGAAAACTCGCGTATGGCCGACACCGGGGGCGGGGCGTACGAGGTACGCACTACGACGTGGCTGGCGCCCTACGATCTGGCCATCAGCCAAGAGGTGGCATTGCGGCTCGAACCTTCGCCGGATGACGGGATATACCGCATCTTGATCGACCTTTATCGTCTAAGCGGTGACGGCGCACAGTGGCAGACCATCAACCGTCGCTTCTTCGGCGTCCTGCGCAAACGGTTTCTGGTTTGGCGGACGCTCCAGCAGGAGTTGAAAATGTCATACCGTCAGACAGGAATGACGGGAGGGTAGGGGCACAGTAGATCGTCACAGCGCGGGCTATGCTCCAAAAAGACGCATGGCTCTATGTGCCCAAGTACGGGAGCTATCGTCTATGTTCGATCTGTTGTTGAAGGGCGGCCACGTCATCGACCCCGCCAACGGGATAGATGGCCGGATGGACGTCGGTATCGCCGGAGGGCGCATCACCGCGCTCGACACCGGTATTCCGGCGGAACAGGGCAAAAAAG
>VGJU01000134.1 GCA_016867335.1 Candidatus Zixiibacteriota bacterium
ACACTGCGTGGATGCTCGTAAGCTGCGCGCTCGTTCTGCTCATGGTTCCTGGTCTTGCCATGTTCTACGGCGGTCTTACCCGAACCCGCAACGTACTCAGCACCATGATGCACAGCTTTGTCGCCATGGGCATTTTTGGCGTGCAGTGGGTGATCGTCGGTTTTGCGCTGGCCTTTGGCACACAGCCGCTTATCTCCGGGTTTCTCGGATGGAGCAACGATTTTTTGCTTTTGCACGGTATTACGGCGGAAACGCTGTGGGGTGAAACCGGTGTGTCTACCTATCTGTTTGCGATGTTTCAGGGAAAATTTGCCATCATCACCCCCGCGCTTATCGCAGGCGCATTAGCAGAGCGTGTCAAGTTCAAAGGCTACTGTCTGTTTATTCTGCTGTGGGGGTTTTTGGTCTACGACCCGCTGGTCTATTTGGTCTGGAATGCGGACGGTATGCTGTTCAAAGACGGCGCCATCGATTTTGCGGGTGGGACGGTCGTCCACATTTCGGCGGGAGTGTCGGGGCTGGTGGGGGCACTGTTTCTCGGCGCGCGGCGCGGGTATCCGCACAGCACCATGAAGCCCAACAACCTGACCATGAGCCTGACCGGTGCGGGTCTGCTGTGGATCGGCTGGTTTGGTTTTAACGCCGGATCGGCGATTTCCGCGAGCGCCAGCGCCGTGCAGGCCCTGACGGTGACGCAGACCGCCGCCGCCGCAGGCGCGGTAGGATGGATGCTGATCGAGGTGTTTCAGCACGGAAAGGCGACGGCGCTCGGATTGGTATCGGGGATCGTCGCCGGATTGGTGGCCATCACGCCCGCCGCGGGAAGCGTCACACCCGCATGGGCGCTCCTGTTTGGCGTCGGCGCATCGGCGGTCTGCTATGGCATGGTGCTGCTGAAAACCAAACTCGGATACGACGATACGCTCGACGTGTTTGGCATCCACGGTGTGGGCGGCATCTTCGGCGCGCTGCTGGTCGGTTTTGCAGCGACCAACCTTGGAGGATTCTCGCAGTTTCTCATCCAGCTTAAAAGTGTAGCCATCGCTATCGCCCTCGCCGGTGGTGGCACCGCTCTGATCGCATGGACGGTAGAACGAACCGTCGGATTCAGAGCCTCCGAAGAAGAAGAAATGCTCGGACTCGACTACTCGCAGCACGGGGAAGTCGGCTATGGTCTTACCCATCTGTAAACAACCGATACCCGGCTACCCGACTTTGAACTTTCAGACTTTGAACTGTCATCCTGAAACGGAACCCTCCCATGAAACTCATTATCGCGATATTTCGACCCGAAAAACTTGATGCGGTGCGCGCGGCGCTGATCAAACACGAAATTACACGTATGACCCTTTCCCGTGTTTCGGGTCACGGTCGTGCTCAGCATCGCACGGGGCTGTTCCGCGGACGCGAAGTCGATATTCCGCTCATGCCCAAAATCCGCATGGAAATTGCCTGCAACGACGAATTCAAAGACGAAATCGTCGATGCGATACTCCAAAACGCCCGCACCGAAGGCGACACCCCCGGTGACGGCAAGATTTTTGTCCTTCCCCTCGAAGAATGTATACGTATCAGAACCGGAGAAACCGGTGGTGAGGCCATCTGATCTGGGTCTCCGGCAATCAGACGTCTGGTGTGAAATATGAGAGTTCTATTGACAAAAGAGAAGATGTCGGTTCGTTGTGATGGCCGATCCATGGTAGGGGTTGAGATTATCTCATACCCTTTGAAACCCCTATAGTTACGGGAGGAAAAATGAATAAGATACACCCAACGACTTTTCCCCGATTTTCGGGTCGCATGGTTGTCTGGGGTTGTTTTGTTTCCGCGCTATGGTCTTTTCCGCTGTACGCGCAGGATCGTGCCACAGCAAACGAATCCGTTCCGAGCGTCCCTTCGGTGGCAGGTGCGCCGACCCCGGAAGCCCCGCCGGACAACGCCGCAGACGCCAAAGATCAAAACGTCGTTCAGGTTGCCACGCCGCCACCGGCTGCGATCTCTTCTTCACTCCTTACCGGATGGCGCGCGCACGGTTTTGTGGACACCTATTACAGTTTCAACTTCAACCGCCCTGCGTCACGCCGCAATCAACTCCGTAACTTTGACGTACAAAGCCACGAGTTGACCCTCAACATCATGGAAATCGTGCTGGAAAAACCGGTAACGGAACACACCCGGACCGGTTTTCGTTTCGATTTCAACCTCGGCCCTGCCACAAGTCTCATGCACAGCGCCGATCCGGGCAGAAACGAGATTTCCAAACACATCCAGCAGGCGTATGCGACTTTTGCGCTTCTTCCCGGCAGAAACCTGTCCGTCGATGCGGGCATTTTTGTCACCCCCTTAGGCAACGAGGTGATCGAGACGGCCGATAACCGGAATTACTCGCGATCGCTTCTCTTTGCTTACGCCATACCCTACTACCATGCGGGGGTGCGGGTCCAGTACGCGGCCAGTCCGTCCATCGGGGCGTCCATGTATCTTGTAAACGGCTGGAACAACATGCGCGACAACAACCGGGGAAAAACCTTCGCGTTGCAGGCAACGATACAGCCCGCATCCCCGGTAAAAATCATACAGACCTATATGACAGGAACGGAACAAACCGGACAGGGATCGTTGCGGCATGTGTTCAATACCATTCTGGCCGCCCGGATCTCGCCCACAGTAGACTTCTCTATCGACGGGGTATACGGTTGGGAGCGCTACCAGAACGGCAGGGTATCCTGGTACGGTCTGGCCGGTTACCTGACGGTAGCCCCGTCCGAGCGATGGTCGTTTTCACCCCGACTGGAGTGGTTCGAAGACCGGAGCGGCTTTACCACAGGCGTTTCCCAGCGACTGATGGAGTTTACCCTGACTCAGGACGTTCGTCCGCATCCCCATTTTCTTTTTCGGCTCGAATACCGGATGGACCTGTCTACCGTCCCGTTTTTTGAATCCGTCCCGTCCCGTCCTCTTGCGAGGCACCAGCGCACGCTTCTCGCCGGCATGGTTTTTACCCTTGGAAAGTAGTCGTGCCACAGGGTTAAGAGCCTATCCGGAAACCTACTCTGGAGTCGAACAGCTACAAAGCTGATTTTTTATGCGAATGTCTGGCTTACGCCGGATTTTTCCCAAAAATCCGGCGTAAGCCGCACGTCTCCACCACGTTTTTATAATCGGTCGATGCGTTCCATTTCCTCGTCTGTCAGCGTCCAGGAAAAGACATCCCTGTTTTCTCGCAAATGAGCTTCAGAACTGGCCTTGGGAATAGCCACAATATGGCGTTGCACCAGCCATCTTAGGGCCACCTGAGCGGCAGTTTTATTTTGTTTCGCCCCTATCTCGACCAGTGTAGCGTGGTTAACTGCAGCACCCAGAGCCAGCGGCTGGTAGGCGGTAACCAAAAGCCCGTTTTGGGTGCAGTGCTGCCAGAGAGATCGATCAAAATGACCGACGTGGCATTGAACCTGATTGGTGCAGACAGGGGTCCGGGCGAGCTGGATGGCCTGGTCCACCTGTTCGATAGAAAAGTTGCTCACACCGATCTGATGCGCCCGTCCTGACAGTTGAATCTCGTCGAACGCGCTGAGCGTCTCTTCTAACGGAACCGCTTGGTTGGGCCAGTGAATGAGGAGCATATCGACGTAATCGGTCTGCAACAGGTCCAGGCAGGTTTGGAACTGTTCCATCACCTGATGGTACCGTAGGGCGTCATGCCATATTTTTGTCGTGACAAAGACAGCCTCCCGATCGATTCCGCTCTGCTGGATTCCTTTACCGACAGCATCCTGATTCTGGTACATATGGGCGGTGTCGATATGCCTGTAGCCCATGTTCAGCGCCCGTTCCACCACGTCTGTACACTTAGCGCCCTGCAACTCCCAGGTGCCCAGTCCCAGTAGCGGCATGGCACGTCCCGAAGCCAAAGTTATGGATGACATGTTATCCTCCAATGAAAGACCCCCCGTCCACTTTCTTCCGTGCACCAGTGGGCTCCTGTTTCATAAGAGTACCACACGGATACTCAACCACGCCATCGGGAGGTAAGGAGTCAGAAGGTCGAGCGCCATGAAGCGGGCAGGAACAGAAATCATGAACCTTGCCGCAACACCATCGCAAAGAAAGACTGTGCCAATCCTAAAGGTTTATTGCGCCCTGTAACCTCTGCGACCAGACACACGGCGAAGGCACCAGCGAGCGTACCCACTGGATGCGCCGGAACCGACATGCCGAACGGCCGCGACAATTATCAATCAGGGAGGACCGATGGGATATGGCTCCAAAGGATACAGGGGGTGTGGGGGCCTGTCAACGCTTGACACCCCCTGCTGAAGGACATATTTTTTGACACCTTTAAAGCTGTAGATCGCTTATGGCTCCCTGCTGGCGGGCGTACTGGCATCGGTGTGTTGGGAGCCAGTCCCCTACGATAGGGGACATACGGGTACAGAGAGTCCTACACCCCGCCCCTCGGTAGTCACCTGACAGACTTCGCTGGGAGTCGCATAAATGGAATTACGCTTGACCCGTGCGAGAATATTTACTCCGATGGACGGCACAACACCTTCACCGGTATTGCTTCTGCCTTTGGCCAGACGTTCGTGGTGTTTCGGGCTGCGACGAGCCATATCAGCACAGACGCCACCCTTAAAGTGATCGCGTCGGCGGACCATGAGAGTTGGACGACCGTTGCAGATATGACTATCCCCGGATCAGACCTCCGGAATCCAACGATCGCGATGTTCAACGGGACGCTGCTCGTGATCTGTGAAGAAGAGGGTAAGGGCCAGTTCGGAACGCTGGTGTTCCCGTCCACCGATGGCACAACCTTCGGGGCCCCCCTCCCGGTGTCTGGCCTTCCCGCCAGTCGGTGGTTGTGGCATGCCCAACCGTACGGCGGGCGTCTCTACGCCACCGGGTACGGCAACAGCTGATATCTTCCTTGCTGGTCTGTCTTACGCGTAACTGAGTGACAGGAAAACTGGAGTAGGTCTGTCATGATCAAGAGGATGCCCACGCTGATCCTAAAGGCATCTTTATGCTTGCCATCGACACCCGCCCGTGTACCGAGGAGGAATACGTCGAGAGCTCATTAAAGTTAACCATCTACAGGTCTCTTTCCGACACAGGTCCTCGTCTTTCGAAGGAACTCCACCCCATGTCATCTCTTTTTTTTGATCTGAAAAAGCGCGACCGGGATACCGGATCGATCTCCGTTACGCGGACGACTCTTGATGCACGTTCCACAGGTATCGTTGTCGTTGATCTCTGGAACTTTCACTGGTGCAAGACCTCGTCCGAACGCGTAGCAGCCCTCGTCCCCCGTATGAACAAGTGTCTGGAGATCGCCCGCTCCATCGGAATGACCGTCTTCCTTTGCCCCACCGACGTCGCTGACAACTACGTGGGAACGCCTCAATACGAGACACCTCTGGTCGCAACACGCTACCCGGCGCCGGACCTGCCCGATCCGGTCTACCCCACACCGGCAGACGGAGGGGGTTGTACTTGCGGGGCAAGCATGGAAAACCGGTGTCAGGGCAATTTTGGTTGGGATGGCATGAATCCGAATCTGGTCATAGCCGACCGAGATTGGATCGTCGACGACAGACAGTTGCTGTACTCCCTCTGTCGTGAAAAAGGTCTTACCCATCTAATTTATATGGGCGTGCACACACAGGCCTGTCTCCTGGGTAAATCCATCGGTATGCTCGGCATGCTCAAGGCCGGGATCCCGTGCATACTGGCACGGGATTTGACAGACGCCCACGGTAAATACGATCCGTTTAACGGGATTACGCCGGACGATTTTACGGGCGACATCGTCGCGCATTTCGAGCAATACCTGTGTACGTCCGTCAATCTGGTCGATACGTGGCGCGCCGCCGGTCTCTGGGACGATAGCTGGGTCGTGGATCCCGTGCGGGTTACACCTTGGGGCGTACCCGATCGGCCACATCTATTTGAGAAACCGATCGTGGTCACCCTGACCGCGCCGTGGCAACCGGACGCGGTTATCCGGTACACGCTCGACGGGAGTGCGCCGACGCCGCTCTCCGCGCGGTACCAAGAACCCATGGCGGTTGCCGATACGACTCATCTGCGCGTGGCCGCTTTTGATGGCGACCGCCCCGTTTGCCTGCCATCGGAAGGGTATTTCGCCCGTCTGGGCAACCACCCGCCGGAACCGGACGTACACCTGTCCGACTTGCCCTTCAAGGCGTTCGGGCCGGGACACACACACAACGGTAAGGTCCGCTGGACGCCCCACATCAATCCCCCGCAGTTGGACCAGACCAATCGTCGGCAAAAACTCCGGATGCGAAACCGGATGTATGACCGGGGCATTGGGACACACGCGCCAAACGCTCTGACGTATGCGCTAAAGCCTTCCTACAGTCGATTTGTGGCACTGGCCGGCGTGGATGAATACATCGTTGACCAGGAACGCGGCTCGAATCTGGCAAGATACCCCAGCGTCCGATTCCGGGTGTTCATCGACGGACAACTGATGGCTGAGAGTCCGGTGATGCGCATCCTTGAAGAGCCGTGGCGGTTTGACGTGGCGATTCCGACCGGAAGCCGGGAGATCCGTCTGGTGGCCATGGAGGGTGGCAACGGCAATCGTGAGGATCTGGCAAACTGGGTAAACGCAGGATTTGTGACAAAAGCGTAACGTTCGGTTTCGCGGTAACCCCAGGGCTTCGGATTCTTACGCGATGCTGTTAGAGCGCCGCTCATATCCCTTCAGTTGCGTGTGGGCCACTTGCGTGGTCATCGGCACGATTTATAGGGACTGGATGCGCGGTGGGTCCGCTTCCCCTGATATATCCGTCAGATATTCACATGGAATACGGGAACCGGGATACTGTCCATCCGGATCACGATTGGCGATGACTTCAGGAATAACCCCCTTCCAATAGCCTGGAACGGTGTTGGGCCGTGTATGCCAGGCTAGAATCAGGGTTCTTCGCTGGCTGGTCTGGTTTCTTCGCGCCGCATGCAAGACCCGGGCATCTCCCAGAACCAGCGACCCCGCGGAGACGCATACATCCACTTGATCCGGGTGATCGCCAAACATCACCGGATGGTCTTCGTCGATAAAACGAGCCCCCTGTTCATGGGCGGGTACCATCTGATCGTGCAACGCGATACGTTTGTGGTGGGTGCCTGGAATCACTTTGAGACAACCGTTTTCTATCGTGGTGTCCTGCAGGTAGTAGTTAAGAAAAATCGTCTGAGGCCAGGGCGCGCATGTGATCGGATCATTCCATCTCATCCAATCTTGATGCCAATAAAGAGCAGGCTCGCCCGGATCCTTGGTCAGTATTATAACAGCCCCGACGCTTTTGAAATCTCCAAAACCCATCTGCTCAAGGGCATTGCGTGACGGTTTCCATTCCAATAGTCTCTGGATGATCTCATTATCTGAACCTTTCAAATCCACATGTTGCCCTTGATACTTGAAATCCGGAAGGGGTTTGTGGTCTTTGATCACGCGCTCCGACTCGTCTTGGAGTTCCTGTAGAAAGTCTTCCGTCAGGATGTCGTCTATTACACAATATCCATCCCTCAACATCTGCTCCCGCTTTCGAATGGCCACTTCCGGTGTCATTTCATTCCCCTTCTCCATAAATGTTATACACCCTTTGGGCTGTGTCGGGGTGGACCTTTACAGATTTTGTCGTGTACGAGGCAGGCCGTCGGATGGCGGTGGCAGGACACGCACGGTCCACAGCAACGTTCCTGTCCATGAAGTGGGCGGTGTCGTACTACCGTTTGAACGCGAGTGGGCGGCATAGGCTCCGCAAGCTCGAAACGCGAAAACAGAGCGAAAAACAGTGAGATCACACCGGTCTTGTGACGATACGCCCGATGATCTGGTGCTTATTCCCACACCTGTTTTACCACTCCAGCGATAAATTCCGGCGTGTCGCCGTGCCGGAACAGATATCGCATCTTGCCTTCTCCGTCCACCAAAAAAAGCGAAGTCGTATGCGTGACCAGATATTCGGCGGCGGAAGTAGATGTTCCCTTTTTGTACATCGCTCCGTACTGGGCGACTACACGGTCGATTTCCGCCACCGAACCGGTAAGCCCGGTAACAGGTGTCCTGGCAAAATAATCAAGATAGGTTTTTATTACCGACGGGGTATCGCGTTCCGGATCGACCGTGATGTACAGCGTTGTCAGTTTGCGCTCCGGTGGCAGATCGAGCAGGGCGTACACCTCAGCCAACTTGGCAAGCGTCTGTGGACAGGCGTCGGGACAAAAGGTGTATCCAAAAAAAATCAAAAACGCTTCACCCCTGTGGTTTGCCAAACGAAACGTCCGGCCTTCGTGATCCGCGAGGGTAAAGTCCCCTCCGATTTCGAATCGCTCCAACGCCCTAATGCGTGGCGGCTCCTGATGCTCCGGGGACGGTTCGGTGTCAGATCGACACCCGGTGGTCAGCAGGACGACCCAAACCAAACAGATTCCCAGAAAGCCCCACCCTTTTGTCGTTTTCATAATGGAATCTTTGAAAAACACGTCTCCCGGTTTTATCGCATGGCCGTATATGCTCTTATCCTGGCGGTCACGGTCACACGGGTTTGATTCGACAGTTGTGCGGTCAATAAAACGCTGTCCCCGGCAACCGGGGATCGTTTTAATTCGAACAACATGACATGCGGCCCACCCGGCTTTAATTCCGTTTTTTCATGGGCGGGAATCATAATCCGATCCACCCGTTTCATCGTCATCATCTCCCCGGTGTATTCCATAACATGCAATTCTACCATATCGGATAGCGCGGTTTCGATGCCCATAAGGCCGATTTCTTCTCCGGTCGGATTTTCCAACGTCATAAATGCGGCCGTGACGGTGCGTCCGGGCAGTGGCTCCCGTACCCATGCGTCGGTAATGCGTACCGACTCCGGACGCGAGCACCCGGCAAAAAACGCAAGCGGGAAAACAAAAACCAGCATCATACGGAACATTTTGGCGACCGCTACCTTTTAAGGGCATCCACGGCTGTTTTGATTCGCTCTAATGCTTCGATCAGCAGCGAACGCGGACAGGCCAGATTGATTCTTTCAAACCCTTCGCCCTCCGGACCGAAGATATACCCTTCGTCGAGATACACGCGCGCCTCTTCCAGCATCAACCGTTCGAGGGCGTCGGCATCGAGTCCCAACGCCCGGCAATCGATCCAAGCGAGATAGGTTCCTTCCAGTGGAACCGGTTTCAGCATGGGCAGATGCGTACTCAGAAACGCGGTCAGACAGTGATAGTTTTCTTCGATATAGGCAAGCACTTGGGTGAGCCATGCCTCGCCGTGGCGGTAGGCCGTTTCAGCGGCGAGAAGCCCAAAAGCGTTGAGGGTGTAGAATCCGTTGCGCTGGAGCGTCTTGCGGTAAACGGCACGCAGTTCGGGATGCGGGATGATGAGATTGGAACTCTGTAACCCCGCGAGGTTGAACGTCTTGCTAGGTGCGGTACAGACGACCGCCCGATCGGAAAATGCACCGCCAAGCGACGCATACGGCGTAAACGACACATCCCCGAAAATCAAGTCGCCATGCACCTCGTCGGACACCACAAGCACGTCGTGGGTCAGACAGATTTCTCCGAAACGCCTCAGTTCGTCGCGTGTCCATACCCGTCCCACCGGGTTGTGCGGGCTGCACAGGATCGCCATTTTTACCGCAGGGTCGGCGCATTTTCGAGCAAGATCGTCAAAATCCATCCGGTATCGCCCATTTTCGTATATCAGCGGATTGAGGACGACGACGGCGTCGTTGTTTTCTATCGCCCTGTAAAAAGGATAGTATACGGGCGGTTGGATAAGCACCTTTTCACCCGGTTTTACATACGTGGATACGAGCATGTGGAGCGCGGGAACCACGCCGGCGGTCAAACATATCCATTCACGCTCGATCTGCCATCCTTGCCGACGCGCCATCCAAGAGATCACAGCATCATAATACGCATCCGTAGGGATGGCATACCCGTAGATACCCTGCCGGGCACGCTCCGTCACTGCTTCCACCACCTCCTGCGGAGCAGGAAAATCCATGTCTGCCACCCACAAGGGTAGGACCGGACGTGCATGTTTGGACGGATCGGTCTCGTCCCAGAAACAGCGTTCTCCGGGCAGACTGATAAAGTCCCATTTGAGCGAACCGGTTCCGTTACGTGGAATCCGCCGATCGAAGTCGTATGCCATAGCTTCCTCTGTGAACCTAATCGTGTGAGCGGTTATGAATACAACCGATCCTCAGTCCATTGGTGTGCGTTAGTCAGGATGTATTACCGGATGCGTTCCTGTTCGGTTGCGTTGCGGATGACATGGTCAATATATCGGGATTGCCACGAAAAGGAAAGGTCGTTCTGACGGGCGTATTGGGTCACGCCAATTTTGTACCCGCGTACAATGGAGGCCAGGGTTTGTCTTTGTGGACCGAATTGGTTCCGTGGCGACGATGGTTGGGTTTGTGGTTGGATTTGTGATTGGATTTGTGGTGGGGTTTGCGGTTGCATTGGTGGTTGGGTTGGTGGTTGGGGTTGTGATTGTATTGGTGGTTGGGTTGGTGGTTGGGGTTGTGATTGTATTGGTGGTTGGGTTTGTAGAGACGCAAAATTTTGCGTCTCTACCACGACGTTGCCACCACAACCCATGTCGTGGTATCCACGGTCGTTGCCATCGCCACGTTTGTCGATTATTAGGATGCCGTGAATGTGATTGGGCATGACCACATATGCATCCACCAACACAAACGGGAAATGGGTCGGGATAATCTGCCAGCAATCCACCGCTGCTTGCCCCAAGGTCGTCAGATTCATGACGCCATCGACGATTTCGCCAAAAAAATGAATGCGCCTGGCCGTGCAGATGGTAATAAAATAGGCGGCGTTGGCGCTGTAATCCCACGTGG
>VGJU01000135.1 GCA_016867335.1 Candidatus Zixiibacteriota bacterium
AAAACCTTATAGACGACTTTTCGCATTTGGAAGACTGGGAGGAGCGTTACCAGGAAATCATCGATCTGGGCCGAAAACTTCCCCCTTTGCCCGACCGGTATAAAACGGACGAATACAAGGTGCGTGGATGTGTCAGTCAGGTGTGGCTGGTCCCGCGTGTGAACGATGCCATACCTCCGAAAATCTCGTTTATCGCCGACAGCGACGCGCATATCGTACGCGGGTTGGTGGCGCTTCTACTCATGATTTATTCCGAAAAAAGTCCGCAGGAAATTCTTGCGGTAGACATCGAGTCGATTTTCAACCGTCTGGAGCTGGGTTCACACCTGAGTCCGAGCCGGAGCAACGGGTTTCAAGCGATGGTAAAGAAAATACGCGGCATTGCCGAAAACGCGCTTGCCGCTTGAGTACCTTTCATAGAGGGAGGCAATAATGTACCGTCTTGTAGCGATTCGCCGTCTTATCTCCCGTGCCGGTTATGTGGCGGCGTTTGTCGCGCTGTCTCTCGCTGGTTGTTCCGGTATCGACGGTCCGCTCGAATCCGTCGGCAACGTCGGTATCCGGGAACAAACGACCCCTTCGGATGTCCCCGCCCTTGCCACGCGGCGGGTCAGAGGCCCGCAATCGGTCTCTCAACTCATCGACGCTCGATCTGGTGGCGTGCTCAGGCTTGTGGGCAACACGGGCCCAAACGGCATGTACCATTATATCCAGCACATCCCGCCCGGCGCGCTGACCGAGGATACGCAGATTACCATGACCCTTCCCAACCCGGATGCCGCGTGTCTGGACTTTGGCCCCGCAGGACTTAGTTTTGCAAAACCGGCGCGTCTTACCCTGGTGATCGACGAACGGTTGCGGCAAACACAGATCAAAGGCGAAGCGGACGTGTATTGGTACAACCCTCAAACAAATGGATGGGAAGCGCTGGGCGGTCAGGTTTTTCGCGTAAACTGGAAAATCATACAGGGCGTTGTAAAACTCAAACATTTTTCCCGATATTCGCTTGGTGGCGACAGCCCTATCCAGAAGGCGTATTACTAAGGATGGGGATATTTTGATCCTCTGTACGGCTACGTACGCTGACGCTCTTTTCAACTACGTTGCGCTATGAACGAACCAGACATCCGTTCCATCCTGGATACGCTGAAAAACGTTGCAGAATCGGTTCGAGACGGCGTTTCGATAACGGATCGAGCTTATAGCACAGCTATCCTCTTCGTTTGCCGCCGGGGAACTGCGCAAATTGGTCGATCCTGCCCTCCTGTCACCCACAACGGCTGCGGCGGATCCGGCGTTGTTGTTGAAATATGCTTTGGAAGCCGTCGAACGTGCCGGTATTGCGATCGAAGAGGGGCCGCCAAGTGTCCGTCTGCTGATCGAAATCGGCGAAATCCTGTATATTCAGGGCAGTTGGGACGAGGCGGCGGAGCGGTTCGAACAGGCAGCGTCGTTGGCGGCAAAAAAGGGCTATGCCGAAGGCCAGGCACGCGCGCTTCGCCAGACCGGCAGGCCGTACCGTCGGCGTGGGGACTGGGCGCGGGCTGAAACGGCGCTCAAAAAAGCCATTACCCTTTACCGGAAAACCGGCGATACCGCGGGAGAAACCGAAGCCCTGCTCCAGTCGGGCAATATCCGGTTCGAACAGGGGCGTTACGAAGATGCCGAAAAAACGCTTCGCAAAGCGCTAAAAGCCGGTGAAAAGTCAAAGTCCGACCGGCTGACCGGTGACATTGTCCTGAGTCTTGGTGTCATCCGGCATGTAAAAGGGCAGGATGAAGACGCCATCGACCGTTTTACCGAAAGTCTCGCTCATTTCGAGACGCTCGGCGACACCCGTCGTATAGGCCAAGCCTGTCACAACCTCGGCATCGCCTACGCGGGGCAGGGGAAATGGGACCGTGCCGGCCTCATGTATGAACGTGCCCTCGAAATCGCTCGGCAAAATGGCGACTGGGCCATGGTGGGCGTTATTTACCTGTATCGCGGGGAAATGCAAGCTAACCTGTCCGACGTGACTATGGCGATGGGGTATGCGCAAAGGGCGCTTGAAATATTCGAACGGCTCAGAGACCCGCTGGGACAGGCCGACACGTACAGACTTCTGGGGCGTATCGCCGGTCTCAAGACGGCATGGACACTCGCCGAAGACCTGCTCGACGAAAGCGAAAGACTCCAACAACAGCATGGCAGCCGGCTGGGATTGGCCGAAGTGGATGAATTTCGTGCCTGGGTATACGAACGTCAACGCGACCCACACCGGGCACTGGAACTCTATGGCCGCACCTTGACCGCCTACGAAGAACTTCAGACGCTGCAAAACGTCCGCCGCGTCCGCGAAGCCATACAGCACTTCCAGGAAACGTAAACGGTCTCACCCTTTTCCCCTTTCTCCCATGCCGCGACGTCCCGCATTTCTTTTCCACTCCCTGTGGATCACGCTTTTGTTTGTCTGCTTGCGTACCGACGCGCAGATAGTCGACCCCTCTTTGTTTGGTCTTGTCGGTAGCCGTATCGACGAACAACGCGCCTTTCAGGACGTGGCCTACTTTACCCGCTTCTGGCGCACGGCCGGCACACCCGACTTTGATCGTTGTATGGATTATACGCTCGATCATCTCGAAAAAAGCGGTTTTTCGGATCAAGACTCCTTTTTCCAGTATCGGATCGACAAAGAACCGCTGGCTACACCCGTCTGGATTCCCACCGGAGCGAGTCTGCATCTACGCAGACCCGAACGCCGGATGTTGCACGAGTTTTCCGAAACACCCGTGTTGCAAAGCCGCAATTCGTTTCCGGTCAGTACGGTCGCTGAAGTCGTCTATGTAGAAGAAGGGACCGAAGACCGCCACTATACAGGCAAGGATGTACGAGGAAAACTCGTACTTGGTCTCGCTCCACCCGGACCGCTCTATCGCGAAGCCGTTACGGAACGAGGCGCGCTGGGCATCCTGTCCGCCTATATCGAGGACTACAACCGTCCCGATCTTTTCCCCGACGCGGTGCGTGACGGCGAAATTCCCTACGATCCCGAACGTCGTTCTTTTGGTATGATGGTATCACAGCGGACGCTCGATCTTTTGCGTGGGTATGTCGCGGCAGGAAAAACGATCGAAGTGGCGGTCGAAACACAGTCCGAGTTTACCTTTGGAGTACGACGCACGCTGAGCGCCGAGATTCGAGGTGCGTCGCGCCCAAACGAACGGATCGTGTTGGTGGGCCATTTGGATCACTACCAGCCGGGGGCCAACGACAATGCGTCGGGCGCGGCGACATTGCTGGAAATCGCCCGTGCGACCGCAACGTTGATCCGCGAGGGACGGCTGCCGCCTCCGGCGCGAACGCTTACCTTTCTGTGGGTCGATGAATATGCCGGAACGACGCTGTGGATGGACCAGCACCCGGATAAGGTGCAGAGTGTCGTGGCAGCGCTGGTGCTCGACATGGTCGGAGAGCGAACGGCGCTTACGGGTGGCCCTTTTCGCGTGGAACGCATGCCCGACCCAGCGGCCATCTGGACCCGCCCGCCCGACGAACATACGACATGGGGTGCGCAAAAAGTCAATCATCAGATGATTCGGGGGCATTTTCTCAACGATTTTTATCTCGCTCTGTGCCGTCAATATGCCGCCACCACAGGTTGGATTGTCGCCGAAAACCCGTGGGAAGGTGGAAGCGATCACGATCTGTTTCTTGATCGTGGTATCCCGGCGGTACTCAAATGGCATTTCCCCGATTACTTTTATCATACCCATCTCGATGCGCTCGACAAGGTGGACCCCGACGAACTCAAACGTGTCGGAACCGTGGCCATGACGGCGGCGTTGACGCTTGCCTCCGGAACCGAGGTGGTGGCCCGGCGGCTTATCGACGTGGTGCTTGCCAGCGCGGAAAAACGTTTTGCCGATGAGATGCGCAACAGCCAAGAAGCGTTGCGTAGCACCCCGCCGGGACCGAAACGGTTGACGCAGGAGACGGAAGAACGCTCGATCCTCATGGCGTGGGCCAAATGGTACGAGGAAACGCTTGATTCGATCAATGGATTTCCGGTCGGCGAAACCGGCGACGGTCTAGTCGTACGACTGGAACGCGCCAAACAACAGGTCGGAAAACGGTTTGTCACCGTGCTCGGCGTCCTCGGACGCGAGTGATGCCCCTGTAGGAAAGTTGACAATTCCCTTTGGTATGGTATATTGGAATGAATAAGTTACGTGCGCACGCTTCAAACTCTTTAAGGAGGTCGATATGAGCAGACATATCTTCGGGTTGGCGCTCGTGCTGACCCTGACAGCTTCGGTCGCTTTTGCCGGTTCACCGACGCTCTGGGGCGACTATGTCGAGACACGTTCCAACCATCTGCTGGCAGGTGGCTGCACCTACTCCGCCGAAGCGGGCAGCGATGCCAATCAGGCGGTTCTGGCTTGGCGTGTCGGCTCCGGCGATATGGCCGGTCTGTCCGTCGTAGCCGTTATTCTCGGCAAAGGGAATCTGCAACTCGGAAACCACGAACGCGAGACGGTGCTGTACATAGACGAGAAAGCGACGCCGGCGCAGCAGGAGACGTTGCGACAATTGTTTGCCACCCGCTACGCGGCCCTGTTCGGGACACTCAAAAAGGTCGCCTCCACTCCGATTTTCTTTGAAAACGACGGGTCCGACCGTTATGCCGTGCATGTACCGGGACAGGTAGAGATTGCCACGCGCACGATACGTGCCTCCGACCATGAACCGGCCTGCGACCGCATCGTCTGGTATACCCCGCTGTCTTCGGATGCAACCGCCAGCGTGGTCGCTACGTCGAAACATGTCTACAGCGGAGGCGATCTCGGCGCCATCTGGAACATTCCAAACAAACGAAGCGCCTATGTGGGTACGTTTTCCTTTTCTCCGGAGATGGCTGTCCGGTAACGGAAAAATCGTTCCGTGCTAAGACGAGGATCAGGCTGATCACGATGAAAGGGAAAGGGAGCCGACGGTGCAAGAAACGCACCGCAGCTTATTTCCAAGCCGTTCGAAAGAAAACCCCCAAACCCTGTCCGCCTTGCCGCGGCAGGGTTTTCGTTGTATGGAGGTCCAAACGCTGGGTTTTATACTGCTGACGCTGTCGGTCCTGCTCACCTCCGTGTTCGGGCTTATTATCAAATCAGCCCATCATACCGGTCGTAACCCGATTGCCGTAGGTGGTCTCAACTATATCGCCGCCGCGATACTCGGGGGGCTGTATCTTTTTTTTGATTCCCAATGGCGCATGGACGAGATTACCGTTCTGATCGGGGTGGGAACCGGGCTGTTCTACGTGGTATCGTTCTGGTTTTTAGCACGCGCGGTTGCAAGAAACGGCGTAGCCGTCACCATGGCGTTGGTCCGTCTGTCGGTACTTGCCCCGATTTTATGCTCGATTTTTATCTGGGATGAAATACCCACATTCGCCCAAACCGTCGGCATCGTTTTCGTATGTCTCGCGTTTCCGTTTCTCAGTCTTGGTGGCCCTCAGGGACATGGGGCGCTTTCCGGTGGCTGGTGGCTGATCGCGGCGCTTTTTGTCGCCACAGGGTTTTGCAATCTCTCTCCCAAGGTTTTTAGCGAACTGGCCGCGCCCGAACAGATTCCGTTGTACGCGTTTGCGTTGTTCGGTACTTCCGCCGTCGCCAGTCTGGTCTATTTCCGAACCGCAGGCATTCGGGTGGACCGTAACGAGTACGGTCACGGGATCGTGCAGGGGACATGCAACATCCTGAGTGCGGCAACCATGATCTGGGCGCTCAAATATCTCCCCGGCACGATCGTTTTTCCCGTCACCAGCGCAGCCGGGCTGGTCATCACCACCGCTGCCGCCACGCTGTTCTGGAAAGAACAGCTTCGTACACCCGCGTTTGTCGGTATCGGTCTGACACTCGTTGCGCTCGTTCTGGTAAACGTAAAGTAAAGACGTCCGTCGCATGGACCGTCCAGGGGACCCAGAAACACCCGCACCCTGCGTTACCCTTCAGCCCCAATTTACCCTTCGGCTTTTACCATGCCTTCCTGGTCTACCGTAGCACCCATTTTGGATCGTCTCGACGCGCAAGGATTGACACCGGTCTATGATGCGCTTCCGGAAACGGAGCCGGTAGAATGGCATGCCTTGCCCACACAGGTCGATCCCACCGGTGGTCTGATGGACGGCATACGCGCGCAACGCAAACGCTGGCAAGTGGAAAATATGATCCGTGTGCTCCGAGGTCTTACGCGTCCGGGAAGCGTCATCGTAGATTTCGGCGCCAGTTCCGGAAATCTCGGACTGCCGGTTGCCGCTTGTTTCCCGACATGCCAAGTGTATATTGTCGATAAGAAATCCCGCACTGTAGATATCGCAAAAGAGCGTATCGCAGGATCGGGGCTGAAAAACGTCGCGCTCTATCCCGGGTTTGTAAAAGAAGTAACCTTTCCGTTTGATGTCGGACTGGGCCTTCATCTGTGCGGAGACGCCACCGATCAGGCACAGATGCTTTGCATCGAACGCGGGGCGGTCTATATTATGGCCCCGTGCTGTATCGGGTTTATCCAGCGTAGCGCACTGGTATTTCCCAGAAGCCGGGCATTTTCGATGGTCGTAAACCGGACCGAGTACGATTGGCTGGCAAGCGCCGCCGATTGGACCGGACGCGACGAACAGGGCGATCAGCACCGGCGTGGCAAACGCAGCATGGGATACGTCAACCGGGATCGCAACCTTGCGGCGGTGGAACACAGATATCGGGTGACACAGCATACGATGGTTCCGTCCGACGCAAGCCCCAAAAACGAGATCATCGTGGGTACTCCTTCCTGACGAGGAGCGTTTTATGACGCCGACGATAGACCGATCCAAACGTGTAGTCGGTATCGGCAGCAACGTGGTGGATATCCTTTATCGTGTCAATCGGATCGCCGGTCCGGAAGAAAAGACCTACATTCTTTTTAACGACGAAGCCAATGTCGTCAAAGAGGTGATCGGCGGGGTTACGCTCAACCACTTGGCATGGGCCAACCTCTTGGGTGTCCCTTCTGGGTTGTTTGGATTTCAGGGCGATGATCGGTACGGGAACATGATCCGCAGCGAAATGGACCGTCGAGAAATCGACCGGAGTGCAATCCGCATCCGACCAAATGCCTCGTCTTCGTTTTCCGTGGTGAACGTAGCCGTGGATGCCAACCGCGCCATTTATATGGCCCGTGCCCAGACCGGTACCACAACCCGACAGGATATAGAACGCTATTTTGCCGACTATATCCGTTTCTCCGGCATGACGACGACGGAAATCTCTCAACTTCCGTTGGAAGCGGTCATCGCGGTGCTGGAAATCGCCCGCGACGCGGGTGTGACGACCGTGCTCGACGTGGACGTGCCCCCCGATTTTGCCGTACAGGTGGCCCGACTGGGGACTTCCGAGGAGTTTGATCGGGCGATTGGTCTGGCCGATGTCGTCAAACCGGCCAAAGCGGCGGCGGAACAGATGGTCGAGGCGTCTACACCCGAAGATCGCGCCGTCCGGATCATGGACAAATACGGGAGCCGGCTTGTCGCCATAACCGACGGAGAACGAGGTTGCGTGATTACGGACGGCACGCATACGGCGCGGTCTCCGGCGTATCCCATACGGGCGAAAGACTCGACCGGCGCGGGCGATGCGTTTCTCGGCGGGTTGGTCGCGGCACTATATAACGGACTTTCCGTTGAAAACGCCGCGCGTCTCGCCAATGCCTGTGGCGCGGTATGCTGTGCGATAGACGGCGCGTTTCCCCTGATGGACAGCAGTCTCGACGATGTGCGTTCGTTTTACGACGGCGAACCGCTGTCGATATTTCGGCGTCATGAGGAGACCTCACCCGAACCGGTAAAACCTCGGCGTGATCCGGGAACCGTGGGTCTCGAATCGGTACGGTTGGCCAGCGAAGCCTTGCAAGCCGTCTACGCCAGCATGACACCCACCTACTACAATGACGCCGTGCGGCTGATCCGCGAGACCGAGGCTTGCGGTGGACGCGTACACGTCACAGGCGTAGGAAAACCACGTCATATCGCTCACAAACTCGCCGCCACGCTCCAGAGCACCGGCACACGCGCCTATTTTCTGGATCCCGTAGACTGCAACCACGGCGATAGTGGTCAGGTTGCCCAAGGCGACGTTGTGATCGCCATTTCACATAGCGGAAAAACGGGCGAACTGCTCGATGCGGTGCATACCGTAAAAAACAACGGCGCCAAGATCGTCGTGCTGACGGGCAACGCCGATTCCGAATTGGCACTTCTCGCCGACGCCGTGCTGGTGGTCCCGGTAAACCGGGAAGCCGGACCGCTCGGTCTTGCCCCGACGCTCAGCACCACTTGCCAGATGGCGGTCGGCGACGGGCTGGCCATGGCCCTCAAAGTAGATCGCGGTTTTACGGCGGAAGATTTTCGCAAATACCATCCGGCAGGCAGTCTCGGAAAAATGCTCGACGAAAGGAAAAAGACGCGATGACCCCCGAAGCGCGGCGTATCCGCTGTATCGCCTTCGATCAGGACGACACAGCGCTCATGCCCGACGGAAAACCTTCTCCGGAAGGTTTGGAGGCCATCGAAGCCGCACTCGATCTGGGTATCGTCGTCGCTTCGGTAAGCGGGCGAAACATCGACCGAAGCTGCGAACCGTTTCGTCATGTCCCGAATCTTCTGGACCGGCTGTATCTGATCGCCAACAACGGCAGCATCGTCGTCGGTCCGACACAGGAAACCCGACGCACCTTGCTTTTCGAACAACGTATACCCCGCGCGACGTTTCTCGAATTGCTGGATTATATCGAAACGCATACCTTCAACTTTGTGTACAGTTGGCTGCGTATGACACCCGAAGGTCCGAAAGACAGCGTGGTTTCGGATCGTCTCGGTCCTTCGATAGAGGCCATCACCTTACAGAACGGGGCGAGCATCTCGATAGAGCCGACCTTGATCGCCCGACTGCGCGAAGGCGTTTATCCGTCGCCACCCAAAATGCTCATCCTGCCCGGCATCGACCGGCGTGAAGCCGTGCTCCGGGACATGCGCGAACGCTTCGGGGATCGACTGTATTTGGTCAAAACCAGCCCCGACCGTATCGAAGTCATGCATCCGGAAGTAAATAAGAAAGCAGGCATAGAACATATTGCCCGGCTTCACGGTTTTACACTCGATCAGGTCATGGCCGTAGGCGATGGAGAAAACGACTTGCCTATGCTGTTTGGCGCGGGATTTGGCGTTGTGATGGGCAATGCGCCGGAGTCGGTGCGGCGCAAAGGGGCCTTGCGCGGACTTACGATCGCACCGCCGCATCATGAAAACGGTTTTGCCTGGGCCATACGTACCTTCGCGTTGGGGAGATAGGCATATCGCATGATCACCTGGATACGTCCAAAGCGCATCCACAAAACTCGATCCTTCGGACCTCGAACCGTTGCGAATGTGCGTTGGGCGTATCTGTTGTGTTGTACGCACTCCTATAGCGGTACACTATGAAACACTCGATTCTCGATCATCTTCGCCATGCCCTGCTTGTGGGAGACGGGGCGATGGGCACGATGCTCTACGCCAACGGCGTCCCGCTCGGTGTATGTTACGACGAGATAAACCGGAGCCAGCCGCATTTGGTTTGCCGTATCCACGAAGCCTATGTGGAAGCCGGGGCCAGACTGTTGGAGACCAACACGTTTGGGGCCAACCGTATCTCGCTTTCCAAACATCGCATGGAAGACCGGGTAGCCGAGTTTAACCGGCTCGGTGTGGAAATCGCCCGTCAGGCCGCAAACGGTCTTGCATACGTGGCCGGAGCCGCCGGTCCCGTTCGGACGCCGGTTCATGCCGAGTTGACCGAGGACGAGATTGTCGGGGCTTACCGCGAACAAATAGAAGCGTTGGCCGCCGCAGAACCCGATGCGATCATTTTGGAGACCTTTCTTCGACTGGACGACCTGCTCCGGGCGTTAAACGCCTGTAAAACCGTTTGTAATCTGCCCGTCATCTGCCAATTGGCACTTGATCTTTACGGGCATACCGACGACGGATCGCCCGTCGCCGATGCGTTCCGGACGTTGCGGGCGCATGGCGCGGATGTGGTGGGAATGAACTGCCGAAGCGGTCCCAAAGGCATACTCGACGCGCTTTCGGGCATTCCATCGGAAGAGGGGCTTTTCCTGTCCGCCTTTCCCAACGCGGGATCGTCGGTGTATCTTGACGGTCGTTTTATTTTTGCCGCTGAACCCGAATATTTTGCTGAAAGCGCGCTACGGCTCCGCGAACAGGGTGTGCGTCTTATCGGCGGGTGTTGCGGCACCACACCCGATCACATCCGTGCGGTCGCACAGGCGCTTGAAAACAAGGACGTGGTGGTCCGAAAGCCATCGCCGGTTGTCGAAGTACACACACCGCCCAAAGCCCGAGAGGAGACGCCGCCCAAAGCGCCTGCGGAACCCTCCATTGTCGAATATGTACGCCGTCGTGTTACCGTCATCGTAGAGCTGGATCCTCCGCGAGAAATGGATTTCGAGCCGGTCGTCAAGGGCGCGCGAGTGCTCAAGGCCGCCGGCGCGGACGCGCTTACAATGGCGGACAATTCGCTGGCCGTAACCCGGATCAGCAATCTGGCCATGGGCCGCATCGTCCAGCAGGAAACGGGCATACGCCCCTTTCTCCATATCTCCTGCCGCGATCGGAATCTTGTCGGGCTTCAGTCGCATCTGCTCGGACTTCACGCGCTCGGTATCGACCATGTGCTGGCCGTAACGGGCGATCCGGTCAAGTTTGGGGATCAACCCGGCGCAAGCAACGTGTATGATGTCTCTTCGTTCGAGCTGATCCGATTGATCAAGCAGATGAATCAGGGGGTGGGGTTTT
>VGJU01000136.1 GCA_016867335.1 Candidatus Zixiibacteriota bacterium
GGCGTCTCTATATCCGTCGTGATCGAGCAAACCGCCGATCTCGAAAAAGCCGCGTGCGGCGTATACGATGGTGTGCAGAATGGGACGACGCTGGTCTTTGAGGCTGTTGTTCCGAAACCACCCATTGGGTTGTTGCTGTGTCGCTGCCCAGTCGAGGTTACGGACGGCGGCCTTTTCGAAACGGGTTTCGCCAAGCAGGCGTCCGGCGCGAAACAGTGCCCAAGCCACACGGGTGCTATACACATGCGCGGTGTTGAGATAAGCGCCTTTTGTCCACGCACCTGATCCGTCCTGTATATCGATCAGCCACAGACAGGCGCGCTCTATGGACGACTCGTACCGAAAACACGATGGGTCTTCCGTAAGGTCGATCAATCCGTGTAGAATCTGTCCGGTGTCAAATACGACTGGGGTGCGCAGGTCGAGTGCGGGAAACGCGCCGTTTTCCAGTTGTAGCGACGCGAGCCATTCTCCCATGCGACCGTCACGGGTGGTATACGTGTCGTCCTGAAAATGACGGGCAAGGTCGAGAAAAGTACCGATGATGTATCCGGTCGTTTCCGGATAAGAAGGCTCCCAAACGTTTTTTAGCGCGTTGAAACTTTTGGCTCATCCCCAGTCGGGGTGGGCGTCCTGTGCGCGTTCCATCCAACCGGCGGCGCTACGAAGGTGTGTTTCGGCATCGGACGCCGGATCGGGTCGACTTCGGAAAGAAAAAGCGTGGCAAGATGGGAAAGATGGGAGAGTGTCATGGAGCTACCCGGAAGCCAGGGCGTCCGGTTCTACCGGATGATCCGGTATCGGCTGACCCTCGATCAGCGCCGCATAGATCGCTTCCATAAGCTCCATGTGAACATTGCGGTTGGCGCGTCGGCGGACCAGTGACAGGTTGTACGCCCTAAACCGTTCTCGAAGCGGCGGGTCTGCCAGCAGGGTTAGCAGGCGGTCTGCCAGTTTCGCACGGTCTCCCACGGGTACGACAAACCCGTTGACACCGTCCTGTATCCACTCTCGGTTGGACGGCAGATCACTTACGATAAGCGGTGTGCCGCAGGCCATGGCTTCAAGCAACGTCATCGCGGTTCCGTCCGAAGAAGGTACGGAAACCGATACGTCCGCCGCCGAGATATACGCCGGCAATTGGTCGTAGGGAACATATCCGGTAAAATGAACACGAGGCTCAAGTTCAAGTCGGGCGACCAGCGAGCGGATGTCCTCTTCGTATACGCCGGAACCGGTGATAATCATGTTGGCGTCGGGCAGGGTCCGCAGGATGTCGGTAAAAGCATGCAGGATGACGTCGATGTGGTACATCGGAAGAAATTTGCGCTGACTGAGCACGAGCGGGGCCGTTCCGATACCCAGCCGCGCGCGAACTTCCTCGCCGTCGGTCGGTCGGAAGGTATCCAGGTCAACCCCCCACTGAATTACGCGTCCCTTGCGGCGGTCCGCGCCCAGACGTACCGCCGCGTCGATCTGGTCATGCGAATCCGCCGTGATCAGATCCGCCCGTTTCAGCACAAAGCGTGTAAACCACTTTTCTTCGAATCTGGTATGGGGCCGAAGATAAATATCGTTGCCCCAGATGCTCACTACGTAAGGATGAAAACCGGCAAGAGCACTGACATAACCCTCACCGGTAATATAGTGGGTGTGCAAAAGG
The DNA here is from genome assembly GCA_016867335.1 of Candidatus Zixiibacteriota bacterium. GTDB lineage: Bacteria > JAAXHH01 > JAAXHH01 > JAAXHH01 > JAAXHH01 > VGJU01. Next base: position 1,664 of record VGJU01000136.1, read on the forward strand.
TCGGGGCGTATTTCGCGGAGCGCCCGTTTTAGTCCTTTGAGCTTTCTGACAAAATAGCCGATGGATTTTTCCTGTTTGAGATCAAGACTGTGTACGATTACGCCTTCGTAGGCGACGGGTTCGTCCACGATCAAATGGACCTCATGACCACGGTGAGCAAAAAAAGTGACCCAGCGTTCGGTATGCAGGTTTTTCGGCCCGGAGTAGCAGATTTTCATAAAGGCAACGACAAGAAGTTATTTTCCGCCCCGATAGGCCACGAAATCGATTTCCACGCCTGCGTTGAGCACGACCCCCGACTGAACGGTAGAGCGGGCAGGTGGGTCTTTGGTAAAATAGGTCTGATACACTTCGTTCATGCCGACGTAGTCGTCGAGTTTGCCCAGATACACGGTGGCTTTGACCACGTCGTCCATGGTCAGCCCCGACTTGGCCAGTGAGGTTTTGAGGTTGTCCATCACCATCCGGGTCTCTTCTTTGATACCCCCTGCGATGACCTTGCCTTGGCTGGTGGCGATCATGCCCGAAAGAAACACGAAATCGCCTGCCTCGACGATCTCGCTGTAGTTTTTATTTGGGTTGATGGCTTTTCGTCCGCGTCCCATTTGTTGCTGAGACTCCACGGGCAAGACGGCATAGCCGAGTGAGACTGCTCCCAGCAAAATGACCATTATAGCGACGACGACACGCTTCGACATACCGATGGTCATCTCGACGGTTCCCTCTTCTCGGCGGGAACTAAAACGGATCATGGCGCTCATATACGGGCCTCCCGGTGAGATACGACATGTGGAAAATGGACGTTAGGTGTAATTTCCTGCAAGAAGACGAGTACGACGAAAGTAGGTATTTCATATCCCGTTTCGGTACGAAAACCGGGTGCTTTCGTGGATTTTTCCGGTTCGCGTAGGGAGATTTTGTCGTTGACATCCCATGTCCTCCATATTAACTTTATTACCTTGATAAGTCAACATCGAAACGGAAGGATGGGTCGGATTGAATGAAACGCTAATCGCCTGTCCGGTCGCACGGCGGCAAGAGGGCACTGCCAAGATTTGCGAGGCGAACCGTTCTTTTCGTTCCGCACGATGTGGAGCGCCTGAATCGTATGATACGTGAGAAGTGCACTCGTGCGGTGCACTTTTTTTTATGCCCGCACGCGAACCCATCGGCACACACGAGGAGGTCGGAGATCGTATGCAGGAAAGCCTACGTATGTTGTTTCAGTTACAGGAAATCGATCAGCGCCTGCACGAACTCGAACGACTCAAATTCGACATTCCCGAACGGATCGGCGCGCTGGATCGAAAAGACGAAGAGATATCGACTCGTCTGAAAGCGGCACAAGAGCAGTTGGAAGCGCTTCAGAAAGAACGTCGGCAGCAGGAACGCGATCTTCAGGCCGCGCAGGACCAGATCAAAAAGTACATGGGCCAACTGTTGCAGGTAAAAACCAACAAAGAATACGATGCCATGCAACACGAGATCGCCGTCTACAAAATACGTATCGGCGAGCACGAAGATGCCATTCTCAAGCTGATGGAAGCAGCCGAAACGGCTTCTCAGACGTTGGAAGAGATGAGCCGGGAGGCTACCGCCGGGCAGGAGGAGTGCAGAACCGCCCGCACCCAGCTTCAGGAAAGATTGAGCGCCATCGACGATGATGTGGCCGTAAGGCTGGACGAACGCAAACGCATGGCTATGAAAATCGAAATCCGTGTCGTCCAAACTTACGATCGTGTGTGTAGAGGCCATCAAACCGATGCGGTGGTATATCTCAAAAAAGGAGCATGCGGAGGGTGTTACCGGGTCATTCCGCTTCAGGTGATCGCCGAAATTCGCAAGATGACGCGTGTCATTACCTGCGAAGCCTGTGGCCGTATTTTGGCAACGGAACCCGAGCTAGGATGAAAAAGTCTAGGTTCAGGTAACTCAGGCGATCGCGTCCGGTTTTTACGGACGAGGAAAGTCCGAGCGCCTCAGGGCAGGACGCCTGCTAACGGCAGGGGGCAGTAATGCCACGGAAAGTGTCACAGAAAATACACAGCCTACCTGTAGCGCATGACGCGCCGCAGCGGCAATGGTGAAAAGGTGAGGTAAGAGCTTCACCGCAGGTCAGGCAACTGAACTGGCAGGACAAACCCCGTCCGGCGCAAGACCAAATAGGAGAGGAGAGACGGCCCGTCTCGCCCCGGTCTCCGGGACACTCTCGGGTAGGGTCGCTTGAGGCGGCTGGCGACAGCCGTCGTAGACAGATGATCGCCACCTTCCTCGCGAAGGCACAGAACTCGGCTTACGGGTTACCTGGACCCTTCAAGGGGGTGTGTCGGAATCCCCCCACACCCCCTTGATCTTCCCTGAAAACGGCTATGAAGTATCGATGGGTTTTCGAACCGCCACATTCCGAAACAAACACGTTGATGGAAACGCTCAACGTGCCGCGGGGCATCGCCCAAGTGCTCCTCAACCGTGGCGTCTCGTCCATGGAAGAAGCCCGCTATTTCCTTAAACCTACGCTCGACGATCTGCACAACCCGTTTCTCATGCAGGGCATGGATCGCGCCGTAGAACGCATCGCCGCAGCGCTTCAGGCCGGCGAGGCCATTATGGTCTATGGGGACTACGACGTAGACGGGACCACCGCCACTACCCTGCTCTATCTCTTTCTCCGCGCGCTTGCCGAAAACGTTTCCTACTATATCCCCAACCGGATGCACGAAGGCTATGGACTGTCTTACACCGGTATTCAGGAGGCCCAACGGAGGGGTGTTTCGCTTATCCTGTCGGTCGATTGTGGTATCACCGCCGTCGAAGAAGTACGTTATGCCCGGTCGATCGGTATCGATGTCATCGTGATCGACCACCACATGCCGGGAGACGAACTGCCTGACGGCGTTGCCGTGCTCAACCCCAAACGCCCGGACTGCTCCTATCCGTTCAAAGAACTCTGTGGAGTCGGTCTGGCCTATAAAACGGCACAGGCGCTTGCCGAACAGATCGGTTTGCCCGACCATGTGCTCTATCCACACCTCGATCTCGTCGCCATGGGCACCACCGCCGACATCGTGCCGCTTCGCAACGAAAACCGCATCCTGACCAAACACGGGTTGGCCATGATGCAGCAAACGCAGAAAGCGGGTCTTCAGGCGTTGATCGACGCCGCCGGACTAAGGGAAAAAGACCTGACCACCGACCAACTCGTCTTTGGTCTTGCCCCCCGGATCAACGCGGCAGGACGCATGGGTGACGCCAGCCGAGTGGTCCGTCTCCTGACGACCGAAGAACGTCAAGAAGCCACCGAACTTGCCGCCGAACTCAATTTCGAAAACCAGCGCCGGCGTCAACAGGATACTGTCGCCTTTCAGGAAGCCAAAGGTATTGTCGAAGCCGATCCCTTTCTCAAAGAAGCCAGTGGGCTCGTCCTCGCCTCCTCCGAATGGCACCCCGGTGTCATCGGCATCGTAGCCTCTCGCTTGGTAGAAGCTTATCTGCGTCCTACCATCATGATCGCCGTAGAAGGCGGCGTAGGACGCGGTTCGGCCAGAACCATGGGTGACTTTCATCTGTACAATGCCCTAAAAGAATGTGCCGATCTGCTTATCCAATTTGGCGGTCACCACCACGCCGCAGGGCTTTCTATCGAAGAAAAACAAATCGACGCCTTCCGGATGCGTTTTCACGAAGTGGTCTCCGCGCGTGCCACCCCGACCGACTTTATTCAGAAACTGACCATCGATACCGAACTTGAATTGAGCGAAATCACCCCGCGCATGGTCAAACTCCTCAAAATGCTCGCCCCCTTTGGCCCGGAAAACCACCATCCCGTGTTTGTCACCCGCCGGTTGTCGCTCGTGGGCGGTCCCAACTTGATCGGAAACGAGCGTAACCATCTTAAATTCCGTGTCCGAAAAGGGGACCAGGTCTTCGAGGCCATCGGGTTTGGTATGGCCGGATACGCGGACCGACTGCGCGCAAACCCCGATGCCATCGACCTTGCCTATACCGTCGAAGAAAATACATGGAACGGTCAGACGACTATTCAGTTGCGTCTCAAAGACATCGGTGCGGGAGAGCCGGATGGACCGTCCCGGTAGGACTGTCTCCGCATTTTTTCGCGTTTTTCGGAGTACGGTGTGACACTGCTTGATCGTCTTTTCAACGGAGACCGGCTGGCATTGGCGCGTGTCATCACGTGGCTCGAAAACGACCCCGACCGACGAGAGAGACTGATGTCCGTGCTTTTTTCGCGTACGGGCAAGGCCAGACGTATCGGCGTGACCGGCCCGCCCGGCGCGGGCAAAAGTACACTGATCGACCGGTTGATCGTCCGCTTCCGGTTGCAAGGGTTTACCGTCGGTGCGGTAGCGGTAGACCCCACAAGCCCGTTTACCGGCGGTGCACTGCTCGGAGACCGACTCCGAATGCAAAGCTTGTGGTCCGATCCCGACGTGTTTATCCGTAGTCTGGCGGACCGCAACCATGCGGGGGGTCTGTCGCCCGCTACGGCGGACGTAATGACCGCGTTGGAAGCCGCCGGGAAACAAGTGATCCTCGTAGAAACCGTCGGCGTGGGACAGACCACGCTCGACATCGCCGATCTTGCCGACACGACCATGGTCGTGCTGACACCGGAGTCCGGCGACAGCGTGCAAGCCATGAAAGCCGGTCTTATGGAAGTAGCAGATATCTTGGTCGTCAATAAGGACGACCGCACGGGTGCGAGCCATTTTGCCTCCGAATTGCGCAATGTCCTGGAGATGCGACATAATGAAAGCGGATGGCGCCCGCCGGTGCTAAGAGCCAGCGCGCGCGACGACACCGGTATCGAGGCCGTATATGAACAGTTGAACACCCATTTGGCCTTTTTATCGCAGTCCGACCGTCTGTACCAGCGCCGTCTGCGCCAAAGCCGTGCCGCTATCACCCGCGCCCTCTCGGAAGAAATGCGCCGAAAAGTCGTATCGCACCCGGACTACGACACCCTGATAGACGGTCTTTGCGTATCCGTGGCGCGGCGAGAGAAGACCCCGCAAGATGCCGCGCGAACCGTAATGGCCCGGACGGCTTAGACACGCGGGAGAAGATATGGAACGAAATATACGTGTACTTGTGGCAAAACCAGGTCTGGACGGCCATGACCGGGGTGCCAAAGTGGTGGCGAGCGCCTTGCGCGATGCGGGGATGGAAGTCATCTACACGGGACTGCGCCAGACCCCGGAGATGATCGTAGAAGCGGCGGTTCAGGAGGACGTGGATGTAGTTGCGCTCAGCATCCTCTCCGGAGCGCACATGACGCTCTTTCCTCGTGTCCTGCGTCTGCTCCGGGAACACGGGGCCGGTCACATGCTGTTGACGGGCGGTGGCGTCATCTCGAAAACCGACATGGAAACGCTTGCCGCCGAAGGGGTGGGGCGGCTTTTCGGACCCGGAACGCCTACGCGCGACATCATCGCCTATATCCGTGAAGAAGTCGCCAAACGCCGTACCACTCAGGAAACGCTTGACGACGTATAGCCTATAGCCTGTCCCTTTTTTCAAAGGAGCCATATATGTCGCTGTGGAGAAAGGCTGCCGTATACGCCGCAACTTTTGTTTGCATGGCCTCCGTCGTTCAGGCCCAAATCCCCAAAGCCGCCGCAGACCTCGTTCTCAAAAACGGGGTGATTTATACCCTCGAAACGGAACGTCCCAAGGCACAGGCGATTGCCATCGTCGGTAACCGGATCGTCGTCGTCGGAACCGACGCGGACGTCGCACCCTATATCGGAGCCGATACGCGCGTGATCGATCTCAAAGGGCAGACCGTGTTGCCGGGTCTCAAGGAAAGCCACGGCCACCTGATCGGCATCGGGCGCGCGCGCATGATCGTCAATCTGGTAGGAGCCAAAAGTTATAAAGAGGTCATAGATAGGGTAAAGGCGGCGGTTCCGGGGGTAAAACCCGGCGAGTGGATCACAGGAGGCGGCTGGCATGAGGAAAAATGGACCGATCGCACCTCGCTGACCATCCGGGGGTTTATGACACATCATGACCTTAGCCGGGCCGTTCCGGACAACCCCGTCTATCTCACCCGCGCCGACGGGCACGCCGGGTTTGCCAATGCCAAAGCCATGCAACTCATGGGCATTACGGCCAGTACGAATGCGCCGTCCGGCGGCGAGATCATCAGGGACAAAACGGGCAATCCTACCGGTGTGTTTGTAGACAAGGCGCAAGCGCTGATCAAAGTGCCGCCCATGACGGACAGCCAGACCCGTCAGGCGCTTGAATTGGGTATCGAAGAATGTCTGGCCAACGGCATCACCATGTTTGACGATGCGGGCGTAGGGGCGGAGACGATCAAAATCTACCGCGAATATGCCGGACAGAACAAACTCGACATGCGTGTCTACGTGATGGCAGCCGGGCTTTCGACGATGCGCGCGCTGGGCAAACCGGAAGTCGGCACGGGTAACGGCTTTCTTGACGTGCGCGCGGTAAAGCTGGTCGCCGATGGGGCGCTTGGTTCACGCGGCGCAGCGCTTCTCGAACCCTATCACGACGATCCGGGCAACTCCGGGTTTTATACCGTCGAACCCGAATCCGTCTATACCGCCGCAAAATACGCGCTGGAAAACGGCTGGCAGGTCTGCACCCACGCCATCGGTGACCGCGCCAACCGGATGATGCTCGACATGTACGAAAAAGCCATGAAAGAATACCCGCATGTAACCGACCACCGGTTTCGCGACGAACATACCCAGATCATAGATGAAGCCGAAATCCCACGTTTTGCCAAACTCGGCGTTATTGCCTCGATGCAGGGTATACACGCCACCTCCGATCTGCCGTGGGCCGGCGACCGTCTGGGACAGGCGCGGACACTCGAAGGCGGATACGTATGGCAAAAACTCCTCAAAGAAGGAGTCAAAATCATCAACGGCACCGATGCGCCGGTCGAACATGTAAGCCCCATCGCCTCGTTCTACGCCAGCGTCACCCGGCAAAGCCCCGAAGGAAAACCGTCGGGTGGTTTTTCTCCGGATCAGCGCATGTCGCGAGAAGAAGCACTTCGCTCGTACACGCTCGACGCGGCCTTTGGCTCTTTCCGGGAAAAAGACCTCGGATCGGTCGCCCCCGGCAAACTGGCCGATTTTACCGTGCTCTCCAAAGACATTATGACCGTCCCGGAAGACCAGATTCTCCAGACCGAAGTCGTATACACAATCGTAGATGGAAAAGTGCGCTACGAGAGAAGCAAAGCCGCTGTACCGTAAAGACTTCCACGCAAACGACGCAGATATCTTTCCGGGGAGAGGAACCAAATCGTCCTCTCCCCGTTTCCATATACAGAGACTATTAACGCTTGACGGACAAATTAAGGCGTTGCATATTTAAAAGTCTGTGTTTTGCAACCGGTTGCATAGTGCGTCCGGGCAAATGAAAGGTGGGCGGGGATGGGAAAAAACGTCCGGATAGAAAAGGGACTGGTGGCGTTTTTTCTGGTTCTTGCCGCGCTACCCGTTTTTGCTGGGTCTTCCGCCACCGAGATCGTCCGCAAGGCGCAACAAAAAATTGACCGCGCCAAGTCGCTGTCCGCCGATTTTTCGACAACGACCCAACTGAGCGTCATCGGTAAAAAGAGTACGATATCAGGGCGTCTTTTCGTGTTGTACGGACAGAACAAAATCCGACTCGAACAGCCCGAACAGACCATCGTGTCGGATGGAAAATCGGTCTGGACTTTTGCCGTGGCAAACCGGCAAGTCGTTGTGACCCATGCGGAACGTGACGGAATCGGCGCAAGACCGGACGAACTGCTCAGGTACGCCGACCGATACATCCCGGTGTTGATCGGTCAGGAAACACTCGACGGACAGGTCTGCCACGTACTCAAACTCACGGCAAAAAATCCACACCTCTCTCCGTCCGAATTGCAGGTGTGGGTGGATGCCACCGCGTTTTTGACCCGGAAAATGGCCTTTCGGGATGAGGCAGGCTCCGAAACCGTGATACGGTTTTCAGCGATCCGTCTCGATGCGTCACTCCCACCGGACATTTTCCGGATGACTGTGCCAAAGGATGTAGAACTGGTGGATCTACGGTAAGTTTTTGCAACAGCCCACATATTTTTGCGTGTAATAAACAGAGCGCGCCGTCTTCGGTTCGATCTGCTATCGTTACAGGAGATCGTCATTGCCACAGATAGGTATTGCCAGTCTCGGATGTTCGAAAAATCTTGTAGACTCGGAAGTCATGCTGGGACTTCTGACCCGCGCCGGATATACGGTAACGGACGACTATCAGGAGGCGGAAGTTCTTATCGTCAATACCTGTGCCTTTATCGGTCCGGCCAAGCAAGAAGCGATCGAGACCATCCTCGAAATGGCCAAGTTCAAGGAAGATGGTCGGTGCGGCGCGTTGGTCGTGACAGGGTGCATGGCACAGCGGTATTCAAACGAACTGATGGCCGAACTACCGGAGGTGGACGCCATCCTCGGTGTGCATCAGTACCCGCAGATCGTGGAAACGCTCGACCGACTTCGAGCGGGGATCCGTGACACGGTGCGCGAAATACGCCGGACCCCGCTTTCTACGGACTATTCGTATCCACGGCTTATTACGACACCCGCGCATTCGGTGTATCTTAAAATCGCCGAAGGCTGCGACCGCCGATGTACCTTTTGCATCATCCCGGCGATCCGAGGAAAACAGCAAAGCCGGACCGTCGATTCGCTGGTCCGGGAGGCGGGGGAACTGGCCTGTCAGGGGGCGGTGGAACTCAACCTGATCTCTCAGGATACCACTTGGTACGGAAAAGACCTCCCCGACCCCGCCACCTTGCCGCAACTGCTTCGCGCGCTTGACCGGGTGGAAGGTATTCGCTGGATACGTCCGTTGTACAACCACCCCGTCCGTTTTACGGACGAGTTGATCCGGACCATTGCAGACCTCGAACACGTCTGCAAATACATCGACATGCCGCTTCAACACATCTCGGACCGTATGCTGACCGCGATGAACCGAGAGACGACGCGCCGCGAGATCGAAATCCTGCTGAAACGCATCCGCAAACACATTCCGGGCGTTACTCTGCGCACCACCTTTGTCGTCGGATTTCCCGGAGAAACGGACCTTGATTTCGAAACCCTTTGCGATTTTGTTTCCGATACGGGTTTTGACCGGGTGGGTGTCTTCCCCTATTCGCTCGAAGAACATACC
>VGJU01000137.1 GCA_016867335.1 Candidatus Zixiibacteriota bacterium
GCCTTCGCCGGGTTTGGCTCCTTGCGCCATCTTGATCTGAAGATCGCTGGCGTTGACCAGATAGTTGCTGGTGACGCCAAAACGCCCGGATGCCACCTGCTTGATCGCGCTGTTGCGCCAGTCTCCGTTTGCATCCCGATAATAACGTTCGGGGTCTTCGCCGCCTTCGCCGGAGTTGCTGCGTCCACCGATCCGGTTCATGGCGATGGCGAGCGTCTCGTGCGCCTCACGGCTGATCGAGCCGTACGACATGGCTCCGGTGGCAAAACGCTTGACGATCTCCTCCGCCGACTCCACCTCTTCGATCGGAACCGAAGGCTGTGCCTGTTTAAACTCAAACAGACTGCGTAGCGTGCCGAGTTGCCGGGTCTGTTTGTCGATAAGATCGGTGTATTCGCGGAATTTCGCCGAATCGTTGGTGCGTGTCGAAATCTGGAGCAAAGCAATGGTTTGTGGGTTGAACAGGTGGTACTCACCGTCCTTGCGCCACTGATAATACCCGCCCACGTCGAGTGTGTGGTCTGCGGCCACAGGTCGCTCCGGATATCCGTGGTGGTGGTGCGTCCGGTATTCGCGTTCGATCTCCTCCAGTCCGATACCCTCGATCCGCGAGGCCGTCCATGTAAAATACCGGTCGATCACGGTCTTCCGGAGACCGATGGCTTCGAAAATCTGCGCACCTCGATACGCCTGCACCGTGGAGATGCCCATCTTGGACATCGTCTTGAGCACGCCCTTTGACAACGCTTTGAGCAGATTTTTTTCCACCTTTTCGGCGGAGACATTTTTCTTGAGCAGTCCGTCTATCCGCATCCATTCGGCGGTTTCGAGCATCAGATACGGGTTGACCGCCGCGGCGCCGTAACCGATCAACAGACAGCAGTGCATCACCTCGCGCGGTTCGCCCGATTCTACGATCAACCCGGAGCGTGTGCGCAAGCCTTCGCGGATCAGATGATGATGGACCGAGGCGACGGCCAGCAGACTAGGAATAGCAATATGGTTTGCGTCTACACCCCGGTCGGACAGTACGAGCAGTGTGGCGTTCTGCGTTCGGATCGCATCGGCGGCCTGAATGCAGAGTGTCTCCAATGCCTGTTCCAGCGCACCCACCGGAGCCGTCTTCGAAAATACCGCTGGTAGGGTCACGGTTTTGAGACCGGGGTGGTCCAGCATCTTGACGCTCGCGATTTGCGCGTTGGAGAGCACCGGTATGCGGAGACGAAGCTGTCGGCAGTGTTCGGGGGTTTCGTCAAACAAGTCCTGCTCGGAGCCGGCAAAACTTTCGAGCGAGGTGACCAGTTCCTCACGGATCGCGTCAAGCGGTGGATTGGTCACCTGGGCAAACAACTGTTTGAAATAATGAAAAAGCAGTTGAGGTTTGTTCGAAAGAACGGACACCGGTGTATCGTTACCCATGGAACCGACGGGTTCTTCGCCTTCTGCGGCCATAGGGCCGATAAGGATTTTGAGTTCTTCGTCCGTATACCCGAAAGCACGCTGACGGTCTTGCAGCGTGTCGAGATCGACACCGGGGACGACCGGCGGAGCGGAAAGATCGTCGAGGGCTGTCCGGTTTTCGGCAAGCCACTGCCCGTAAGGTTTGCGGCTGGATATTTGCTGTTTGATCTCTTCGTCGTCTACGATACGCCCTTGTACGGTATCGATCAGAAACAGACGACCTGGTTGAAGCCGTCCCTTGTATAGAATCCGTTCTTCGGGGATATCGAGTACACCGATTTCAGATGCGCCCACAACAAAACGATCTTTGGTCACCAGGTAACGGAATGGGCGCAGACCGTTGCGGTCGAGCGTCGTACAGATGCGGTCTCCGTCGCAGGCGGCGATCAAGGCCGGGCCATCCCACGGTTCCATCAGACAGGAGTGGTATTCGTAAAACGCCTTTTTCTCCGGGGACATCGACTCATGGTTTTCCCATGCTTCGGGGATCATCATCATCATGGCATGAGGTAGCGAGCGCCCTGTGGCGTAAAGCAGTTCGAGCGCATTGTCGAAACACGCCGTGTCGCTGGAGCCTTCGCGGATGATCGGGCTGAGTTTGGCCATGTCATCGCCAAAAAGCGACGAGGAAAAAAGCCCCTCGCGCGCGCGTATCCAATTTTGGTTGCCACGCACGGTGTTGATTTCGCCGTTGTGACAGATCATCCGGTACGGGTGCGCCAGCCGCCAGGAGCCGAGTGTGTTGGTGCTGTAGCGGGAGTGGACGAGGGCAAGGGCGCTTACGATCGACTCGTCCGACAGGTCGCGATAGAAGGCATCGAGTTGATCAGCCATGAGCAGACCCTTGTACACGATGGTCTTGCTCGACAGGCTGGAGATATAGAAATCGTCGCGATCTTCGAGACTGGGATGGGTATCGACGCCGTGTTCGATAACCTTTCGGATCACATAGAGCTTGCGTTCGAATTCGGTTTCGGTGTGGATTTTTTCGCCGCGTGCGACAAAAAACTGGCGAATCAACGGCGACACTTCATGCGCCACCCGGCCGATCTGTGAGTAGTCCACCGGCACGTCACGCCATCCGAGAAACACCTGGTCTTCGTCCCACACGGCCTTTTCTACAAGCCGTTCGCAAAGCCGGTGCTGTTCGGTGGCGCGGGGCAGAAAGACCATTCCAACGCCATAGGTACCAGGGCGCGGCAGGGTGATACCTTCGTATTCGCACTGACGAGCAAAAAACTCGTGCGGCATCTGAAAGAGAAGCCCCGCGCCGTCTCCCGTTTCCGGATCGCAGCCACACGCGCCTCGGTGCTCCAAATTGATCAGCACCCGGATCGCATTTCGGATAATGTCATGGGTTTTCTGTCCGGTCAGATTTGCCACCACCCCCACCCCGCACGCATCGCGGTCCAGAGAAGGATCGTACAACCCCTGATATTGCATACGCTTTTTCATAACATCCCTCGCAGGGTACACCGAAAATTCCGTCAACGGTTTCTCGTTTCGAAATCGGTCGGGAAAAATGACAAAATTTCCCAGCCGCTTAACGCGACTGCGACACGTATCGACAAACCGGAAAAAGCGTTGCGTTTTTACGGTTCGCCACATTTTTTGTTTAGGAGAGGATACGGAAGACGAGATGCCTAACTGTATGTAAACTCGTTTCCTGCAACTCTGCGCCAAACCCGGTTGGTATCCCCAAGTATACGCGAATCGATGCCCTAAGTAAAGCCGAAAATGGATAATCAGAATAGAATTATTTCATCCTGTCCATCTAAAAAAGTAATGGATTTGTGATCGGCTTCGGGCACTTGGATCACCGATGTAGCCGACATCGTTCGCGCGGCTAATCGACAGGGCATGGGCCGGCTCTGCAATCCCTTATCAGGGGCTTTTCACCCTTCACACTTCACCCTTGATCCTATGGATCTTCGCCAGCTTGAAATGTTCAAAGCCATCACCGATGCGGGTAGCTTTACCCGCGCCGGACGGCGTCTGCACGTATCACAGTCGGCAGTCAGTCGTCAGATTACCCTGCTCGAAGAAGAACTCGGCGTTCAGGTCTTTATGCGGTCGGGCCGACGGGTATTTCTTACCGAAGCAGGCAAGACACTGCTCAAACACTGTCACCGGATCTTCCGTGACATGGAAGAGGCGGCGCTGGAGGTGGCCCAAAACAAACAGAGCCACCGGGGTAGCCTGCGCGTGGGCGGCGGTATGTCGGTCTGTACCTATCTCCTTCCGCAAATTCTCAAGGAATACAAAACTCGTTATCCGCATGTACAGCTTACCGTCACCACAGGTACGACCGAACCGACCATCCAGAAAATCCGCAACAACGAAATCGACGTAGGCGTGCTGTCCCTACCCGTTGAGTCGCAGGACTTACAGGTCAGATCGGTTTTCCGTGAAGAGATGATGGTCGTCACCGGGCCATCGCATCCGCTACGGGAAAAAAGACATATCACACCCCGCGATCTGGCCTCTGCCCCGCTTATCCTTTTTGAACGCGGCTCCAATACCCGCAAGGTGATCGACCGGTTTTTCGAAGAACAGTCGCTGGCTCCCGATATTATCATGGAGATGGAGAACGTCGAAATCATCAAGCCGTTGGTGGAAATCGGGCTGGGGATCACCATTATCCCCTATCAGTCCATCGTCCGCGAGGTGGAAGCCGGAACGCTCCATTTCTCGCGCATCTCCGGTCATCGCCTTTATCGCGAACTTGGGCTGGTGTTTTTGAAAATGCACTACTTACCCATTCCGCTTCAGCGTATGGTTACCCTGTTTACCGAGATGATCCCGACGCTTCAGGTCGTACCGCCGTAACCGGATAAACCGGATCAGAAGAAAGGTTTCTCGTCATGTCTCTTCTCAGCCTTGCCGATATCGACGTCCGGAGCAAACGCGCGCTGATGCGCGTCGATCTGAACGTCCCGCTCGACACCGATGGGCGCATTACCGACGACACGCGGATTCGGGCCATTCTCCCAACGCTTCGCCATCTGCTCGATCACGGAGGGCGCGTCATTCTGATCTCTCATTTGGGCCGTCCCAAAGGCATTTCGGAGTCGCTTCGGCTCAAACCGGTCGCCGAGCGGTTATCGGAGTTGCTCGGCAGACCGGTGCAGACAGCCCCCGACTGTATCGGCGAGATCGCGACCCGTCAGGCGGCCGATCTCAAGGACGGCGAATGTCTCATGCTGGAAAACATACGGTTTTATCCGGAAGAAGAAAAAAACGATCCTGATTTTGCCCGTCGTCTTGCCGCGCTTGGCGATATATATGTAAATGATGCCTTTGGAACTTCGCATCGAGCGCACGCCTCCACCGAAGGGGTGACGCGGTTTTTGACGGTCCGTGCGGCGGGGTTTCTGATGCAAAAGGAACTCGACTATCTGCGGGGCGCGCTCACCCATCCGAAACGACCGTTGGTGACGATTCTCGGTGGCGCAAAGGTGGCCGACAAAATCGCCGTTACCGAGCGTTTTGTCGAATTGGCCGATACGCTGATCATCGGGGGAGGCATGGCCTATACCTTTCTCAAAAGCCAAGGCGAGGAAATCGGCGCTTCGCTTTTGGACAGCGAACACATCGAGTTTGCGGGTGGAGTGATGGAGCGAGCGAAGACCGTTGGTCGGGCCTTTTTGCTGCCGATAGACCATATCATTGCCAAAAGCCTCGATGTGTCGGCATCCGTGCAGACGGTAAAACGAATTCCCTCCGGATGGATGGGGTTGGATATCGGACCTGAAACGCAGACGCTGTTTACACGGGCCATCACCAGCGCCGGGACGATACTGTGGAACGGACCGATGGGCGTCTTCGAAAGGGAAGCTTTTGCGGTCGGCACGGCAATGGTAGCCGCTGCGCTCGCCGCGGCGACGGATCGGGGCGCGGTGTCGATCATCGGCGGCGGGGATACGGCAGCGGCGGTCGCATCGCTTGGTCTTCAGGATCGGATGAGCCATGTATCCACCGGCGGCGGCGCATCGCTCGAACTGCTCGAAGGACGTATGCTGCCCGGTGTAGCCGCCCTGGAGCGGTAAACATAGAAAGGAGGTCGTTTATGGCGCGGGTGCTTTCGACCGTTTCACACAGCTTGAAGGAGTACCGTCTGCTTCCCCGATGTACACGGGCGGACGGTACTCCGCAACACGTCTCGCTCGAAACACGGCTCTGTCGTCACAAAGGCGACTATATGAAGTTGCGCACGCCGTTTACGAGTGCCGCCATGCAGGCGGTCACCAGCGTGGAGATGGCGGTCGCCATGGCCCAGCTTGGCGGTATGGGCGTGTTTCCGGTCAGCCAGACCATCGAAGCGCAGTGCACCGGCGTGGACCGTGTCAAACGTTTCAAGGCCGGATTCCAGACCGACATAGTCACCCTGTCTCCGGACCGGCTTATCGGGGATGTGGTCAAAATGATGGACGCAAACGGGTACTCTACTTTTCCCGTCACCGACACCGGGTTGTTTCACGGTAAGCTGGTCGGAATCATAACCGACAAGGATTTTGACGTTCGCTACGACCGCGAGTACCGGGTGGCGGACCGAATGAAAACCGATATTCAGGTTGGGGTGGATATAGACGATCTTAAAACCGCCAACCAACTCATGATCAAGTACGGACGCGGATTTCTACCCATCGTCTCGTCGGAAGGGACCTTGCTGTCGGTCGTTTTCAAAAAAGACCTGGACAAACACATACGACATCCTCATGCGACGATAGATTCGGGAAAGCGACTGCGTGTCGGTGCTGCGATTTCGACACATCCGGAAGACCGGGAACGGCTTCAGGCGCTGGTCGAGCATCATGCGGACGTGATCGTGATCGACGCCTCGGACGGATTTACCGAGTATCAACAGGAGACGATCGCGTGGGCCAAGTCGCATTTTGACACACCGGTGATCGCGGGCAATATCGTCACGGCGGAGGGGTTTCGGTATCTGGCGGAAGCCGGCGCCGATGCCGTCAAGATCGGCATGGGAATCGGATCCGGTTGTACGACACAGCAGGTAAAGGGCACGGGACGCGGACAGGCGACGGCGATTCTGGAGGTGGCGGAAGCGCGCGACAGGATGGCGCAGGATACCGGTGTCTATCTACCGCTGATCGCCGACGGCGGACTTCGCGGTCCGGCGGACATGATCATGGCGTTGGCGCTCGGCGCCGACACGCTTATGATGGGCAACCTCCTTGCCCGGTTTGCCGAAAGCCAAGGGGAGGTCATGCGCAACGTCCACGGCGAACTTGTAAAAGAATACTGGATGGAAGGCAGTAAAAAAGCCCACAACGCCCGTCGTTACGCGCAGTCGTCCGAATTGTTTTTCGAGGAAGGCATCGTGGGGCAGGTGCCCTACGCTGGGTCGGTATACGACAAATTGCCGTTGATCGCGCAGATGATCAAATCCGGCATGGCCACCGCCGGTTGCCGGACCATAGACGAACTCCACCGCGACGCCCACGTGGAGCTTCAGTCACCCGTCGCCTTGCAGGATGCCGGTGTACACGGCATAACCCCTACTCAGTCAACGCTCGAGGTATAAAACCGCCAAAAGTTCTTGCGATCTTAGGAGCAAATTGCAGATATTGAAGCCACTGTCTTGATAATAAACCCCATGATGTTTTGTTTAGTCGGAAACTGTCCGCCATTCCTATTTCCTGGGTCTCGTTTGATGGCCGGGATTCAAGGATAGTGTTAAACACCTCACCTGTCTCAAGGAGAGTCGGATGACCGGTAAAGGTTTTTCCATTATGGCATTGACGATGTGGATGGGAACCAATGCCACCGCGCAGATCGAGATCAAAAGCCAGTTGAACAATGGAACCGGCTGGGGGAACACCAAAAAGTTCAAAGAGGCATCCAACGACACCGTGGTCAGTCAGTTTAATATCACCTTTATGACCACCCGGGTGGCCGGTGCTACAGCGGGGAGTAACCTCAAACTCAACCGGGTCGGCGTGGCGATGCGGGCGGAGCAGGATATGACGCCCGATCAGGCGCAAGCCATCTCGGATGAAGCCTATGCGTACTTCAAACAACAACTCTAAGCCAAAGGGTATACACCGACGGTGCATGATCTGGAAGCGCTCAAAGCATCCAAGATATACGCCAAATATGCCAAGAAAAACGATGACGCCAGCATCGCATCGGGCGGTGTGGTGGTTATAAAAGACCCCAACAAGGTAGACGAACGGTTGGCCGCCCATGCCATCGGTGTAAACGGTGCCAATCTGGGACGCGATCCAGGGCCGGCCTACAAAGGCTATACCGACCTGGCCATAGAATTAGGCGGTAAAGAGGGCAAACTCACGACTTCGATAGTGGCAGTGGTGGATTTTACCGAATCTAAGGCGAAAGGGACCGAAATTTTTGATGTGGCCAGTGCTTCGGTATCCTTTAACCCCAGTCTGCGCCTGATCGACGTACCTCAATACGGTGGGCAACCTTCCTTCAACTTTCACTCTTCCGGGGCAGTAGGAGGAAAGTTCTGGGGTGGACACGTCTGGAAAAACCCTGACGAGTCATGGATCAAGGAACAAGAGCGAGTAAACGATGGGCTATTGGTCTATAAAATTGACCCTGTCGCGCACAAAAAAGCCGTCATGGATCTGCTTAAACCCTTTCTGGACCAGATGGTGGAGCGTATCGACATGGCCAAGAAAGACGGCAAATAAGATCGTCGATCTTCCAGCAGACCCTAGTGATTTTCATTGTTTTCGAGGACGGGTGTCTAAGGGGTGATATTTTTGAGCAACAGCCCGACACCGTAGGCCAGCCCGGCGGCAACGACGCCTATCAGCAAGGTTTCGATGCCAGCGCGATACCATCGCTGTGCCGTGTATCGGCTTTTGGCCGCGCCGATACAAAAATAGGCGACCAGCGTGCTCAGACTGCTCCATAGGAAGGGGGTGGAGAACGAACCGGGCAAAACCCACTGAACCAGAAAAGGAAAAAGAGGAATAAGACCGATCAGAATAAACTCCCCAAACGTCGCTAGTGCCGCTTTTGTAGGTGACGGCGTGGTAAGAGACAGGCCAAGCTCCTCCTGAACCATCATGTCTATCCAGCGGGAGATGTCACCCGTAATGACGTTTACTGCCTGTTCGAGGTCTTGGCCGGTAAACCCTTTACGGGCGAGAATCTGCCGGATTTCCTCGCGTTCGCCGTCAGGCAGCAGTTCGATATGCCGCCGTTCCTCGTCTCTGGCCCGGTCCCGCTGACCGGCTTCCGCCTTAGTCCCCAGATAATTGCCGACCGCCATGCTAAAACCATCCGCCATCAGGTTGGTCAATCCGAGTATGATGACGATACCGTTGGATAGCCCCGCGCCAGCCACGCCGGAAACTACGGCAAAGGTGGTCACCGTGCCATCCATTGCGCCATAGATAAAATCGCGCAGATAGCTTTGGGAAGGACCGTCGCTTAGACGCTTACGAATCGCCTCGGCGGTGTGCGAGGAGGCGAGCGACCGATCCGGGTGTTGGGAATCGTCTTCGAAAAGAGACCGTTTCATGTGGGAAGGCCCCTTGGGGATTTTGGATTCGGGATTGGCAAACGAAAACCTTTGAACAGAACAGCGAGTGCATACCTTGCAGCAAGCTGCGGGGTAAACGAGCAACCTCCAATCCATCCACATATCTTGCGGCAGAACGGCCGCAAGAGCGCCTACTCCTTACTGACGAAGATAGCTTGCGGTACTACTGGCAAGCATACTCCCCGCAGGTGGAAGGCGTAAAGCTGCCTTCGGAAGGCTGCGGGGGAGGCTTCAATAAACGCCCATCAAAACCTGTTTCAGCGAGCGTATCTAGGCAAGACGCAGGAAAGCGTCTTTGCCTTTTAAACTTACTTTAAGATATTTCTTGACCTAGAAAAGAATTATCCGGTAATTTTTTTCATCTTCCGCTTTACATCGTGTTTGGCGTCCTCAGGATGAAAAAACGTCTCCGGAGTTTTCCGGCAAACGACGTCTTTTGTCCTTCCTTTCCATCCTTTTCATCGAGGTTCCCATGTACGATCGTACCGGTTCCGAACTGAATTTTGATCCGACTATCGAAGATCCGGAAGCATTACGCAGGCTCAGTCGGCGCGCTTTTCTGGGCGTGATCGGCGCGGCGGCGACGGTAGGTGCGACGCTTACCGGGTGCAAACCCGGCGAGCCCGGGGCCGTTGCCAAAGCAGAGGCAGCCATGCCGGACCTTTCCAGCCTGCCCAAAGCGCCCGGGTCCAGCGACGAGAAAGCGTGGGAAGCCGTCGCCGGACAGTTTCTGACACGTCCGGGCATGACGTATATGAACACCGGCACGCGTGGGCTGTCGCCTCGCTATGTACACATGGCACAGATCAAGTCACTCGAAGGCATCGACGCGGATTACAAAGGCTATACGACAGATACCTACAACGCGGATTTTCGCAAGCGCCTCCGTCAGAAGCTGGCCGATTTTATCGGCGCCACGTCGGAAGAAGTGGCGTTTATGAACAATACGACCGACGGCATGATTGCCGGAACCTACGGCCCCGCCCTCAAACCGGGCGATCAGATTCTGTATACCAACCACGACCATGTAGGCGGGACGCATCCGGTGCTTCAGCGCGCCTCGCGGGACGGGCTGGATGTCAAAATCATCGATCTTGCCGATCCGAAATTTCATCCGCCTGCAAGCCCGGACGACCTGCTCAAAGCCTTTGAGGCCGCCATCACACCCAAGACCAAACTCATCAGTTTTTGCCATGTCAACTATACGGACGGCTTGGTGATGCCGGTAAAAGCCATCTGCGAGATGGCTCGCGCCAAAGGGATTTTGACCATTGTAGACGGTGCCCAGCCTCCGGGGATGATGAAGCTCGATATGCACGACCTGAGTTGCGACATGTACGCCGGTCCGTTCCACAAATGGATGATGTCCTCGATGTATACCGGCTTTTTCTATGTGCGTAAGGATATGATGGACCGGATCGAGCCGATCTTGAGCATTGCGCCGGTCAAAGGGTTGAACATGTACGGCCAGCCGCCCACCGAAACGTTTTTCAAGGAAATCGCCGGCACGGCGGCGCAATACGAACTGCGCGGCTCGTCGCACTACCCGGCACGGATGGCGATGGACGCTTCCATGGACTTCCACAACCATCTGACCCGCGAGGCCATCGAAGCGCGTGACCGTTACATGGCGGAACGGCTCCGCAAAGGGCTTCAGGGTATCTCCGGCGTCAAACTCACGGTGTCGGACAATCCCGAACTGAGCTGTGCGCTTGTCTC
>VGJU01000138.1 GCA_016867335.1 Candidatus Zixiibacteriota bacterium
GTACCAGAAGCTGGACCTTGCCCTTCAGGTCGAACGCGCGCCGTTTCCGTACCAGCAGGAGGCCGTCGATGCCTGGTGGAAAGCAGGCGGACGCGGGGTCGTCGTTTTGCCGACCGGCGCGGGAAAGACCTTTGTCGCCCAGCTTGCCATGCTTCGCGCCGGTCGCAGTACGCTGGTCGTTGTGCCCACCATCGACTTGATGCAACAGTGGTATGGTGTGCTTTCCTCGCAGTTCGACACCGAAGTAGGTCTTATCGGGGGCGGATATTTCGAACCGCTCGACCTGACCGTCTCTACCTACGACTCGGCCTATCTTCACATGGAACGGCTCGGAAATCGGTTCGGACTGGTGATATTCGACGAGTGTCACCATCTGCCGGGGCCGTCATATCTGCTTACCGCGGACTTGACGCTCGCGCCGTACCGACTCGGTCTTACTGCAACGCTCGAACGCCAGGACGGCGGTGAAGAAAAACTGCGTGTTGCCGTTGGAGAGACCGTCTACCGTCAAGAAATAAAAACGCTGGCCGGCGCCTATCTCTCCGAGTACGAGACGCTCCGGGTACGCGTGCGTCTGTCGACGGAGGAGCGCGAACGATACCGCGAGGCACGCGAGACCTACCGGAATTTTCTTCAGGAAAATCGAATTTCGATGAACGCCCCGCATGGATGGACACGGTTTCTGACGCTCTCGTCACGTAGCGAAACGGGCCGTCGTTCCTTTCTCGCCTACCGCGAGCAGAAGACCATCGCCGAAGGTTCTACCGCCAAACTGCGTATGCTCGGTCGTCTGCTCATGCAGCACCGCCGCGACCGAACCCTGATTTTTACAAGCGACAACGACACGGTATACCGTATCTCTCGGCAGTTTCTCATCCCCGCGCTGACGCATCAGACAAAGGTCAAAGAGCGTCACCGCCTGCTTTCGGGGTTTAACACGGGCGAATACCCGTTTCTCGTTACCTCGCGCGTACTCAACGAGGGGGTAGACGTGCCGGAGGCCAATGTGGCGATCGTGCTGTCCGGCACCGGAAGCGTGCGTGAGCACGTACAGCGACTGGGTCGTATCCTCCGCCGTGTGGAAGGCAAACACGCCCTGCTCTACGAGGTCGTCGCCGAACATACGGGCGAAGAGTATACCAGCGATAGACGGAGACAGCACAGTGCTTACGAGTGATCTGGTTCGCCCACGTATCCGAAAGGACGGTCTGCATCTTCCGTACATAGACCCGCAGGATGCCGGTCTTCTCGCACTCTCGGAGACCTTGCTTACGCTGTTCGAGCGTTGCCGAGGCCGCGAGCGGCGCGAGTTGGAAGCCGAACTGCACGATTTTTTGAGCGCGGGCGCGGCGTTTCTCGTACACCGGGGATTGAGCAAACTGCTGTACGACCGCTGTGTGTTCGAGACCGCCGGCGAACAGGATCCGGCGACGGTACGCGAGGGTGTGTTTGCGGCGGCGGCGGACGCCTATCGCGCCGAAGACCGCGCAGGTTTCGACCGCGATGCGGTGTTGGCAAAAACGGGAGAAACACTATCGCTGTCCGCCGAAGAGATCGAACGGTATCTGTATGCCGATCTTAAAGATGCGGAAATCATGACCGATTTCAAGCCGTGCAGTGCGTCGTGGCTACTTCATCGTTATAACGTAGCTTTGGCTCAGGCAGTGCTTCTCCGTGCCACAGGGATGGATCTGGTCATCGAAGGAGAAACCCCCGCCCGCTATCGCGAGGTGTTTCGCAAGCTCAAGTTTTTTCAACTGCTTCACGATATTCACCGAGACGGGCCCGATCGCTACCGTATCCATATCGACGGGCCGTTGTCGCTGTTTCGGTCGTCGCAACGCTACGGACTTCAGATGGCGCAGTTTTTGCCGACCGTACTGCACGGTAGGACGTGGGCGCTTACCGCTTCTGTGCTATGGGGTGTCGAACGCCGCGAGACCGTTTTTCGACTGAGTCCGACTGTCGGGCTTCAGCCCATCGGACATATCACGGGTCAGTGGGTTCCGGAAGAAGTGGCATGGTTCGAAGAGCAGTTTCGCAAGCTCAACACCGAATGGGAGATCACTTCCGAGGCGGGGATATTGCCGCTGGGCGGACAGGGACTGCTTGCCCCCGATTACCGGTTTACACACCACCCCACGGGGAAGACGGTTTACATGGAAATTCTGGGGTTCTGGCGACGCGGAAGCGTTCGGTCCCGGATCGAACTGCTACGACGTCACGGTCCACCCAACCTGATCGTAGGACTGGCCAAAGATCTCGGTGTGGACGAAGAAGAAATGGAAGCGCTTCCCGGCGAAGTATACGTATTCCGCACTACCCCGATTGCGCGCGAGATCGCAAAAATCATGGAAGGGATGCGATAATACATGGGCAAAGATAGTTTCTATAAATCTGTTGACACCTTTGCATCCGACGGTTAGTTTGTGGACGCTTTTCTGTAAGTAAAGCCGGGTTATGGAGATAGCCATCTAAAGCTTTCGTATCTTTCGCAGTCTTATAGAGGAGGCAGGCATGACGACCACCAAGAAGGAACTGGTGGAAGAGGTAAGCGAGCGGTTGAAGCTAAAAAAAGAAGGTGTGTTTCCGGTTATCGACCAGACGTTTGTCACGATGCGTGAATCGCTCGTCAATGGAGACCGAATCGAAATCAGAGGGTTCGGGGTGTTCGAGGTAAAGGAGACAAGGGCAAGAACATCGGCGCGTAATCCTCGTACCAGCGATCTGGTCTACGTGCCGCCCGGAAAAAAGACACGCTTCAAACCCGGCAAACTGCTCAAAGAGGCGTTGCGAGAGCCGATAGACGAGTAGCCTGCTACCCCGTTACACCGCAGTATACCGCACCGTTTGGCGCGGTTTCGATCTTTTTGACTTCATCCGGCGTGACGATCTCGAAGGTGTGGTATTTGCGGTCGTTCCAGATCACCGTTTCTACCGTCTCGCCATTTTTGAGTTCGATCCGCACCGGAACCGGCATGGTAAAAATCCGACCTTCCTGTTCCTGCGAAATCGTACATTGGACGCTGTACAGGCTGTTTCCGTTTTTGCGGCTGGTAAAAGTGGTACGATATACCGGATACCCGATGTCTCTCACCCATTGATCGAAAAACCAGTCCATATCCCGCCCGGTCACCTCTTCGGTCGTACGCTGAAAATCCTCGGTAGTGATCAGCTTTCGAAACGAGGTCTGATAAAAAGTGGACAGAATTTTGTAAAACAGTTCGTCGCCGCATACTTGCCGCAACATGTGTAATACCATCGCTCCTTTATCGTACACCACCGGCTGATAGTACTGTCTCAGCCGCGAACCCAGCGCGATCGCCCCTTCCTTGTCCGCATACCGGGCCTGTTCGATATGCGATTCGAGCATTCCAAAAAACTCTTTTTGTCCGATCGCCTTTTCGATGAAAAGGTCTGCCGCGTACGTCGCCATCCCTTCGGCGAGCCAAGCGTCTCGGTAGGTTTTGGGTACGACCACGTTGCCCCACCACTGATGCGCAAGTTCATGCGCGAGAAACCCTTTGAAAAATTGCTTCACGTTGTAGAACTTGGTGGTGGACAGGTCGCGGTCGAGGAAATAGTCGCTCCGAAAATACAACCCCCATAACATGAGCAACGCCGGAAACCCCTGTCCGTATTCGAGGTTGTCGGGCATCTGAACGATGTCCAGCTTCTTGTACGGATACTCGCCAAACGATTCGGTAAAAAATGGCAGCGTCTCGTCCACCAGTTTGAGAATGTCTTTTTCACGCGACGAGGTCCGGAGCAGATCTTTGGCCGTATACAGCGTTACGTCGACGCCTTGCGCTTTGGCCGCCACGGTACGATGCTGGGAAAAAGTAAGCCCCATCAGCGTGATGGGCTGAAGCGCCTGCCACCGCGTTACCCGATTTGCCTCGTCTTCGTATTCCAGCGCTTTGATGCCCGTTGTAATGACCGATAGGTCTTTGGGGGTATGCATCTCCATGTCAAAGACAAACGCCTCGCGGTTCGAGTGCTGAGGAAGCCAGTCTTCGTTGCGCAATGGAGCAAAAAACGAGGCGTCCAACTGACGTACGATATCGCCTTCGTACCATAGTGTGAGCCGGGTCACTTCATATCGCTCCAACGGTTTGAGCAACGGAACCGAGACAAAAGCCCCTTGGCGGATGAGCAGTGCGCCTTCTCCGTCGGCATAGTCCACACGCCGCAATTTCAATTTGTCGTTGAGCATGAAGGTCAGCGTTTGGACCGAATCTTCCCGTGCGCTAACCGTAACCATCGTGCGCAGCTTGAGCGTTTTTTTGTTTGACGCCAGTTTGCCTACGATCTGATAGCTCTGGATGTTGAGCAACGCGGTAGCCGAAGGCTCTTCGACCGTCGTCCCCGATGCGTCCGTGGTTTGCGTCCGTGAGAAGTGACACCAAAGTATGGAAGGTTTGATCTTGAAGTTGCGCGGAAAGCCACTTTTCTGGATGAGGCTGACTTCTTCCAACTCGAACGGGTTGTAGGAATACACCAACCAGCTAGGGGTGGAGGTCATCTCGAATTCCGCGCGCAGATAATCCGGGTGCGTGGGAGCAAACGACCATTTGCGGTCGGTCGGGCCGACGTCGGTCACGTAGTCCTTCTCCACACGGCGCAGCAACAACTTGGCTGTGTCGAAAAGCCGTCCGCTCCGCACAGGCCGCAGGGCGACGTCCCGGATCAAATCCCGGTATCCGGCATCCGACAGGATAAGCACAAGTTGGGTAAAGGATTCGGTAAAGGGAGACTCGGTGCGGCGCGTATACTTGGCCAGTTGCTGGCGTTCGACCCGGTTTGGCGCGGTAAAAGTAAATCGTCCCATACCGAATATGACGGCGCGTCCGACGATCCCCGTTGCCGTAGCCGGTAAAATATACCCGCCGGTGATGTGAAATTCCGCCGAGTCGCGCCGCACCGTGAGTGAGTCGAAGGCGTACATGGCGTCTTTGGACAACTCGAAAGCGTCGCCTACATTGGCTCGGATCAGCGGTTTGAAGCGTTTTGCCACCCATCCGCCTTCCGTTTCCTGTTCGAAGTAGATTTTCCAGAGTTCCGCCGTCAGATGGTTCTTTTCTTCGAGAAAAACACTGGTATTTATTTCGGGGCGAGCCAGCAGGCTGTCTATGGACAGATCGTCGGCGAGACGAACGATGGCCTCCGGATAGCGCTCGGCGATGGGGCGGACCCCGGGTTCGAGCGTTTCTTCCAGCGAAACCTTGGCGACAGGACGGTCTTTGATTTCGTCGAACAGCGTGTGTAGTGCTTTTCGGATGTCGTCTCCCGGAATCCGACGTTCGGTGTCCGCTGCGCGGCCTGTGTGAACGGCAAGCAAAACGATAAAGAAACACAGCGCCGGAAACAACAATCGTCGTACCATGCGGAACTCCGAAAAGAAATCGGGGACGTTTTGCGCGCCCTCCCCGTTCGTAGGGAGAGCCAGGGTGGGGGCCTACACCAGAGGTCGCGTAACATGAGTCAGTGAATAATGGCAGAGTTATGGACGGCTATATTATCGAGAAGCGATCGAGTGTCAAGGCGTTTCAGCCGTTTGTCGAAGGATGAAGACAGGGGACGGCACATCCCGGCATGGAGAGAAACGGCTTACAGAAACGGCTACGGCTTACCTGTCATCGAGCAAAAAAACCACACATCCGACCCCAGGGGGCGCATCCGGGGAAGATAAATCCAGGAAAGGTATCCGGCATCAAGAGTTTAATAAAGAGCGGATGCCGAGCAGTTCGGCACGGAGCCATTGGAGGAGATCGGTGTCGTTCGGAGACGGTTGCGGCTCCGGTTGTGCGGCGGGGGCGTTTTCGTTGCCTTTTCCGACACCTTCGAGAATCCTTTTTCTGGCGCCGGCGATGGTATAGCCCTCCTCGCGGGTCAGGCGTTTTATTTCCTGAATCAGCCGAATATCTTTCTCTCGGTACATGCGGATACCAGCACGGTTTTTCTTGGGACGGAGTTGACCGAATTCGGATTCCCAGAACCGGAGTACCGAAGCTTCCAACTCGGTCATGGCCGAAACTTCGCTAATCGAGTAATAAAGCTTTCCTGTCATCCCCTTCCCTCCCTTCTTGTCTTTCCACTTTGTTCGATGCCTCGCATGACTATGCGCAGCGCCGTGCCGTCGAAACCGAACATCTCCCGTAACCGGCCGGCTAAATACCGACGATAGCCGTCACCGACGCTTTCGGGATGATTGGTAAAAAAGACGAAGGTCGGAGGTGCTACATCCGCCTGCGTACAATAACGAATTTTGACCGGATGCCCGGCAGGTGTGGCAGGAGGCGGGTGGTTGTTTATGATGTCTTGCATCAGACGGTTTAACGCGCCGGTAGGAACCCTGAGCAGCCGCATGTCCTGCACCTGATCGACTTTCTGAAGCAACTGCGTGACCCCTTGACGCATCCGTGCGGAGAGAAACATCACCGGTGCATAGTCGGCGTATTGTACCTGAGCGCGGGTAGCCGCGACATACTCGTTGGCCGATACTTGTTTCTTATCGACCAAGTCCCATTTGTTAAACGCCAAAATTAAGCCTTTGCCCGCTTCGTCCACCTCGTGAATGATCCGCATCTCTTGGACCGAAATACCCTCGATCGCATCCATCAACACCACCGCCACGTCGCACCGCTCCAAACTGCGTACCGTGCGGGTAACGCTATAGAACTCGACGTCGCTGGCGATCTTTGCCTTGCGTCTCAGTCCGGCGGTGTCGATCAGTACATACGGCTTTCCACGCCGTACGATCAACGTGTCAATAGCGTCGCGTGTCGTACCCGGAACCTCAGAGACGATCACGGTCTCCTTACCGACGATGGCGTTGACAAGCGACGACTTCCCCACGTTAGGGCGTCCGATAAGGGCGATTTTAATTGCGGAGGGCGTGTCGCTTTCTTCCTCTTCTGGCGGTGTTTCTTCACCCGGTAACAGGTCGGCTAAGATGTCCATCATATCGCCGGTGTTGCGTCCCTTAAGCGCCGAGATCATGATAGGATGGCCAAGACCGAGCGCGGTAAACTCATAGGCGTGGTTTTCCTGCGCGCCGCTGTCCACCTTGTTGGCGATGATCAGGGCGCGTTTTCCCGCACGCCGTACGATATCCGCCGCTTTTTCGTCTAACGCGGTTAGCCCGGCGCGCGCGTCGAATACGAGCAGAACCAGATCCGCCTCTTCCAACGCCAGACGCGCCTGATGCTCGATAGCCGTTTCCATGGCCTCGTCCGAATCCGGCACAAGCCCGCCGGTGTCTACGACGGTAAAATGTCGGCCATACCACTCAGCCTGTGCATAGTGGCGGTCGCGCGTAATACCGGGCGCATCGTGTACGATCGCATCCTGTCTGCCCACGATCCGGTTGAAAAGCGCCGATTTGCCCACGTTGGGGCGTCCTATGATGGCAACGATGGGGGAAGCCATTATTTCAGCGCCTCGCGGATAGTGTCAGGAAAAAGACGAACGGGGGCGCCAACGGCCTCTGCAATCTGCTCCACCCTCATATCGTCGAGAAAAAGACCGTCGTCGTTGAGCACGTTGGGCGGAAGAAAAACCGTATCCCCCACGTCACGCCCTTTGAGCGTCCGGACGATATCCTGACCGGTAAGCAGACCCGATACCGTAATACCGGGGCCGAAAAACTCATTTTTGACGGTCACCAGTTGCGCCTCGACGTTGCGGATGCGATTGAGCGGTTCGACCAGCGCGTTTTGCACTACCCCTTTGGCAAGTTCGGCGGTGACGAGCGTCAACCGTCGGGGAACGCGAATCTGAGCGGGAAGCCGCCGCGTCTGGGCCGCCATGTCTTCGAGAAAACGGACGACCATACCGACTCCGTTTTCGACGACCGGGCAATTCTCGTATATTTCGGCGGGTGGAAACGCCGTGTCCGACATCAAATACCACTCGTCCGACAAATATACCAACGGTACGCCATGTCGATCTAAAAGCACTTTCTGCCATTGCGAAACGGTCTCGATCATCCGACGTGCATAGTCTACCGTCACCGGAGTGAGCGGATAGAGACCCGCCCGGTGACGCGAAAGGCCGACCGGCACGATCGAGATCGACTCTACCGCCGGATAGAACGCTTCCAGATCGTCCACCGTTCTGCGCAACGCCTCGCCGTCGTTGACGCCGGGACAGAGCACGATCTGCGTCTCGATCCGTATATCACCGTCGGCCAGACGCCGCAGAATGGGAAGGATATCTTTGGCTTTGGGAGCACCCAACATCATGCGGCGTAGTTCGAGGTCGGTCGCGTGGACCGATACGTAAATGGGGCTGAGCCGCTGTACGATAATCCGCTCTAAATAGGCATCCGAAACAAAGGCCAGTGTAACATAGTTGCCATAGAGAAACGAAAGCCGAACATCTTCGTCCTGAAAATATACGGTTTTTCGCATCCCTTTTGGGTTTTGGTGGATAAAACAGAAGATACACTTGTTGGCGCAAGCCTGATACGGTGGTTCGTGTACTTCGAGACCAAGATCTTCTTCCGGATCTTTTTCCACCTGGACCAGTAGACGGTTTCCGTCGGTTTGCAACACGTCGAGTTCCAGATGCGCCTCGCACGTCCAGAACCGATAGTCGAGCGAATCGCGTACCCGCGCCCCGTTGATCTTGACCAACCGATCACCCGGTTTAAGCCCGATCTGTTCGCCGATGCCGCCGGTGTAAACTTGGTCGATCCGCATGACCCATCCCACAAAGAAGGCGACCCACAAGGCCGCCCGGTTATTGAAAAATCAATATAACGCGTTGAAGGTGTTGGATAAAATCGTGTCTTACTAAAAGCATAAATTTAAGCTATCAAAATAATACATTGACAATGATGTCAATATGAAGAATGAAGATTGAAATGTCAAGCATTTTTGGCAATCCGGGATGCCGTGTTCGCCATCGAGGCGGAGACGGATTTCCCTTGCCACCCCGGCGCGGCACCGCGTACATTGCATAGCGCCATGCCTGCCGTGCGTCCTGAACCGGGTAAAGGACGAATCATCGAAAGACCCACGAATGGCGGCAAACTCACCCTGTCCGGAGACCTCTTGCCATGATGGACGATTACCGGTTTGCTTTTGACACAAACGGCTATCTCGTCATTCCGGATACGTTGCGGCCCGACGAGGTCGCCGCACTCAACGAGGCGCTTGACCGCGAACTGACGCAACGGCGCGATACCTTCTATTCTCGCATCGAACGCACATATCAGAGCGTGCGGGTGCTCGAAGTGGAGACCGCGTTCGATACCCTCATCGCGCATCCTTCCACTTTTGGCATTCTAAAAGCGCTAATGGACGACGATATCGCGTTCTCCGAGTTTTCGATCATCGTCAAGGAGACGGATTCGGTGTCGCATGCCCACTGGCACAAAGACGTAGGCTACCGGGGTGCGTCGATGGCCCAATCGCTTTTGTTGATCTCCTGCATCTACTATCTGACCGACGTGCCCTCGCATGGCGCGTGTTTTACCGTCACACCCGGAAGCCACCGGTTCGAGCGTCCCATTCCCGAAGTGGCGCGTATCGAAGACATGCCAACCTGTGTGCCACTCGTCGGTCGTGCGGGCACGGCCATCATTTTTCATGCCAATCTCTGGCATGCGGCACTGCCCAACTGCCCGGGTGTCGAACGCCGCACCGCGCATCTGTACTATTGCCGTCCGTGGATGAAACCGACGGGCCACACAAATTTCCCATCCCGGCTGCTTGCCTCCGCCGACACGGATGCCATGAAACGGTTTTATCACGCCAACTGGGGCGCGGTAAAGTAGGATAGGAGGCGGCTAGGCGTCCATTACACGAGGAACAGCTAACCCAGTATAGGGCACAAGGCTATCTGCTGGTGGAAGGCGTATTTTCACCGGAGGAATGTGCCCAGACGCTCGAACGAGCGGATGCGCTCTACGCCCAAGGTCGTATCGATGGATGTTTTGCCGCCGTACCGGCATCCGAAGCGGGCGGCGATGTACTCAAAACCTACCCCCGCATGATGCACCCACACCGTGTCGACGAAATGTTTATGCGTTTTCTCAAACACCCGCGTGTGGTTGCCAGTTTGGAACAACTCTTGGAACAGAAAGCGGTAGGCATTCAGAGCATGTTTTACTGGAAGCCGCCCGGTGCAAAAGGACAGGCGTTTCATCAGGATAGTTTTTACGTTCGGGGCGAGCCGGATACCTGTCTGGCGGCATGGACCGCGCTTGAGGATGCGGACCAAGAAAACGGCGGGTTGATCGTATGCGAGGGATCCAAGGATTTGCCGATTCTGGAGATGATTCCGACCGATACCGCACGCTCTTTTACGGAAACCGCCGTAGTTCCTCCGGCAGGGGCAACACCGCGTACCCTCCGCATGAAGACCGGCGATACGCTTTTTTTCGGAGGGCGTGTCATTCATGGCTCGGAACCAAACCGCTCTCGCACCCGGTTTCGTCGCAGTCTGATCTGCCACTATGTCGGTGCCGACACGAAAAGCCTGTCCGAGTTCTACCGCCCCACCGTAGCGCTCCGGTAGCCGGTTTGTGAGGCACTCGTTATAGCGTTCAAACTTCACCCTTCAAACTTCAAACTTATCGAGAACTCGCATGCCTCTTAAAACCCTCTACGAAAAAATATGGGACAGCCATGTCGTCCGAGAGTTGCCGGACGGGCTTACC
>VGJU01000139.1 GCA_016867335.1 Candidatus Zixiibacteriota bacterium
AAAGACTATGCCGTTGCGTTTTCCATCCCCGTAAACACGCCGGGTGTCAAACTCATCGCCAGCCCGTTCGGGTTTACCGGTCACAGCCAGTACCATCATCCCGTCAGTTCACGTCATCATCTCGTCGAAACGCTGACCATTTTTGATAACGTGTTTGTCCCCAACGACCGGGTGTTTATGGCCGGTGAGTGGGAATTTGCCGGAGTTCTGGCCAATACCTTTGTCGAGTTCCACCGGTTTACCGCCGTGTCGTACAAGCCGCCGCTGTTGGACCTGCTTATCGGTGCGGCGTCGCTTATCGCCGTATACAACGGCATCGAAAAGGCGAGCCATGTGCGTGACAAAGCCACACGGCTGATCACCTACGTCGAAACGGTGCGCGCCCTCACCCGCGCCGCCGCGATGGACTGCCACGTAATCGACGGGATCGCCGTGCCTGATACGATGACGACCAACATCGCCAAACACTATTTTGCGAACCACTACCACGAGGCCGTACGTGACGTGCAGGACATCGCCGGCGGGCTGGTGGTCACCGGTCCGTCCGAGGCGGACTGGCACAACCCGGAAACGCGCGACGATCTGGACCGCTACTTAGGCGGTCGCAAAGGCATACCCACGATGGACCGCATGAAGGCGATCAACCTGATCCGCGACCTGACCGCCTCGGACTTCGGCGGTTATCACGAACTGCTTGCCATCCACGCGGAAGGATCGCTCGAAGCCCAGAAAATCACTATCTTCCGGGGTTATGATCTGGTACGGTGCATAAATCTCGCCAAAAAAGCGGCAGGAATCGAAGGGGGAGTATAATTATAAATTATGAACAGAACAGCGAGTGCATACCTTGCAGCAAACTGCAAGAGCAACTACACCTTGCAGCAAGCTGCAAGACCAAATACTCTCCGTAGGTAGAAGCGTGAAGAGGCTTCGATTGCTGCGCAATGGCTGCGGGGTAAACGAGCGAACTCCAAACCATCCACATATCTTGCGGCAGAACACCCGCAAGAGCGCCTACTCCTTACTGTCGAAGCCTCCCCGCAGCCTGCTGCGTGGGAGGCTTCAATTATGAATAGGTTAACCTATCCAACTGATAAAGGGGAGATGACATGATCATCAAACATTGGAAAGACTGTCCGGTGGTGACCACGCACGGGCGGTTGCGGGAATGGCAGATATTTACAAAACGGGTAGGCGACGGCCCAAACGCCGAGACCGGCGCGGTCTGCTTTGATTACACCTGTTACGGACGGGCGGCGCTTCTGGCCGGTGTGACGACCGAACCGACCGCCCATGCCGACGAGGTTGAAGGCATGTTTATCTCGCGGGGTCAGGCGCGGATCGAAGCACAGGGACAGCGCAAGGACGTATCCCAGGGATGGTCGGTGTTTATGCCCGCAGGTACCGAACACCGCATCACCAACACAGGGACGGACGAGTTGGAGATCATTTTTTCACGCCGCCCGCCGTCGCGTGCCGAGGTGGGCGCTCCGTTCTCGGCGCGACACTGGTCCGAAGACCGCGACCGGGCCGTGTGGGGGACGTCTTTTCAGGGACACTGGTATCACATGTGGCGCGGCCCTGCCGCCGGGGACGTTCATATCGCCGACATCCCGCCGCGCAAGTTTGCGCATCCGCACAGCCATACCGAAATCCTCGACGAAATCTGGTATGTACACAGCGGTAAGGGCTGGCACTGGATGGGGCGCGAATACCACGAACACAGCCCCGGCTGGGCGATATGGCTCGACCCGGGGGAACTGCACTCGCTGATGAACCCGACCGAGGAAACGCTCGAATACGTTTACAGCGCTTCTTGGCCGCTGGTGCGTGACCGCGAAGAAGACGCGGCGGCGCGTGCGGGCGAGCCGGAGACAACCGACCCGACGGAACTGCTGGGTAGGTTGCAAAAACGTTTTGACGCGCTGGTCGCCGGGTATCGCAAAACCGATATCAACATTCACCGGGTCGACGCCAACATCAGCGGCATATATGCTCAAATCGAGGCGCTGAGAAAGGCGATTGGGAAATAGGGGAAGGGATAAAACAGTCGCACCATTTCACTGCGGTTATCGAACGTAAAAGTGAGGGGTTTGTTTCCCTTTGCCCTGAACTTGACATTGCAAGCCAAGGCGACACGATCGAGGAAGCGCGTCAGAATCTTCAGGCGGCGTTTTGAAGCAGCGGATACTGAAGAGGTTTAGCGACGGTTTCACAACGAGGTTTTTGTGACACGTCTTGAGGTAACCGTTGGGTAAGTTGCAAATTCTGTCCGGTCAAATGGTATGCGCTGTCCTCGCCCAACATGGCTTTGCCGAGGTCCGGCGACGTTCAAGCCATATTGTGATGCAGAAAAAGTGGGCGGAAGCACGATTACCGAGCCCGTTCCGGGTCACAAAGAATTGAAAATCGGAATGCTTCAGTCCATTATCCGCCAGTCCGGCCTTCCCCGAACGCTGTTCGAAGCGTGAACAGAACAGCGCGTGCATACCTTGCAGCAAACTGCGGGGTAAACGAGCTAACTCCAAACCATCCACATATCTTGCGGCAGAACGGCCGCAAGAGCGCCTACTCCTTACTGTCGAAGATCGCTTGCGGTACTACTGGCAAGCGTACTCCCCGCAGGTGGAAGGCGTAAAGCTTCCTTCGGATGGCTGTGGGGAGGCTTCAATCATGAATGCGATGGACGCAATCGCGGGAAATCGAACAGGCGCGCCAGCGTCTGCTGGACCTGTCCCTGCGAAACCGGTTGCTGAATTTTCGGCTCACCAAGCGCCGAACCGTACGCCCAGACGCCGGAACTGTTTTTCGAAGAAGGCATTGTAGGTCAGGTGCCGTACGCGGGTTCGATTTATGATAAGCTGCCGGTGATTATCCAGATGATCAAATCCGGGTTGGCTACCGGCGGCTGTCGGACGATCGATGAGTTGCATCAGGAGGCCCACCTGGAGCTGCAATCTCCGAGTGCCCTTCAGGACGCGGGCATTCATGACATGATCCCCACACAGTCGGCACAGGAACTCTGATGGGCAAACCCAACGGTTCGGCCGGTTTGACACCCGGCTCGACGTTCACCGTGACGCTCTCAGCCGACCCGCGCAAGCCGTCGGATCGCGAGCCCGCCGATCAGCACCGTGACACCGACGAGCACGGCTCCCGCGATTGCCGGTGGGATGAAGCTGAACTGTTTGACGCCCGCAAGACCAAGCGCGAGCTGGTTCAGGTGAAACGCCGGCCAGATCACGACCCAGCGTTCGAGGGAATCCGGCAACGGAATGAACAGTCCGGACAGCCACATCATCGGCAAGAAAACGAGATTGCCGTAAGCGGGCGCGGCAGAGCCAGAGGAGAGCGTGCCGATCAGGAGCCCCATCGCGCAGAACGGGATCGTACCGACGATCAGCACCGCCCAGATGATCGCCACTTGCGCGAAGGAGATCGTGATCTTCGCGGCAATGAGTGCTGCGATGACAACGAGCGTCACTGCGATGGCGGCCACGCCCATCGACATCAGGACTTTCGCAACGATGGTTGCACCGGCTGGCTGAGGCAGCGAGCGCTTCAATTTCAGCAGATTTCCGTCGCGCTCGGTCGCGAGTATCACACCGCTGAAAATACCGGGCATCACGACGGCGATCACTGAGAAGCCTGAGAAAAGGTAGTCGGCGATACCGGGTCCATATTCACTGTTGCTGCCAGCGTTGCCGTTGATCACAACGCCGAAAAGCAGGTAGATCGCGAGGGGAACAACGATAAACGGAATGGCGAACCCCGTTGTGCGCAGTGCGCCGATTGTCTCGAACTTCGCTTCTTTGAGATAAGCACGCAGAATTCTGCTGATCGGCAACGGCTCGCGCTCGCGAGCCAAGTTCGCTGCCGATGTCGTTGCGGTAACCGGGTGCGTGGTGTTCATGCTACCTCCCTGGTGAGCTCTGTGAATACGTCGGCGAGGCTGGCTTG
Source organism: Candidatus Zixiibacteriota bacterium (assembly GCA_016867335.1). Classification (GTDB taxonomy): domain Bacteria; phylum JAAXHH01; class JAAXHH01; order JAAXHH01; family JAAXHH01; genus VGJU01. Next base: position 3,961 of record VGJU01000139.1, read on the forward strand.
CCTGACTTCGAGGTGACTCAAGGTCTGATCCGCCGCGAGCAGCCGACGTACGACCCCTTCGGCATTGAACGCGGTGATGTGCACGAAGTCGTCCTCGCGGGTTACTTCGATAACATCTGACCAGCCTTTGATGTCATCGATCTCAATCGCGCAGGTGCAACTGATCTGCTTGCGCGTAACGAGCGAGCGCATCTCGGCGACGCTGCCCTCGGCGATCAGCCTTCCTTTCGCAATCACGGCCACGCGATCGGCGAGGGCTTCGACTTCTTCGAGATAGTGTGTCGTCAGCACAATCGAGCACCCTTCGTTGAGCAGACGGCGAATGTTTTGCCACATCGTCTTGCGGGCTTCAACGTCGAGCCCGACGGTCGGTTCGTCAAGAAACAGCAGATGCGGACGACCACAGACTGCGGTCGCGAACTGCACCTGGCGCTTCTGACCGGTGGAAAGTTTACCGTAGCGCTTGCTCGCGAACGACTCGATCCCGGTGAGCGCGATCGTTTCTTCAACGGTAAGCGGGTTGCGGTAGTAGCTCGCCGTAAGCTCGATGTGCTCACGTGCATGAAGCTCCGGTGCAAGGTTGACCTCCTGCAGCATGACCCCGACCCCGAGTCGGCTGTTCACGTCGAGCGGTGAGCCGCCCATTACGCTGGCGAGGCCGTCGTCTGGCTCGATCGTCCCAAGCCAGAGACCGATTGCGGTCGTCTTGCCAGCACCGTTCGGTCCGAGCAGGGCGAGCAGTTCGCCGGGCTGAACGGCAAGGCTCACGCCATCAAGCGCGGTCGTCTTGCCGTACCGCTTCGTGACGTCAGTGAGCAGTGCTACGGGCGCAAGGGCCGCATCGACGCGCAAGCAGTCGGCACCGGGCAAGGCACCCGGGCCATGCGTCGCAAGGCTGCGTCTACTGCCATCCTGCCGTCCACTCGCGCGTGAATCCACCAAAGGCCTGCGGCGTGGATACTTCCGACCATTCAAAATCTCGCCGGCAAACGTCGGACGGACGAGATAGTGGTAGCTCACAAGCAGCACTGCGAGCGTGATCGCGACGATCAGCGGAAACTTGACCGTCCAGTGCAGTGGCACGCTCATCAGGAGTACTTGCAGCCCGAAGACAATCGGTGTGTGCGCGAGATAAAGCCAGTACGAGGCGTCGGCAAGATAGCGGCGCAGGGCGTTCTCATCCGCACAGAAGCGCAGGGCCGCGCCGATCAACCCGAATATCCAGTACCAGATGGCCAGTGTATAGCAAGCGGTATAGACGAGCCGCATCATGGCCCCACCTTCGATCACTGTTGCTGTGGTCAAATTTGGTACCGGGCCGACGATGGCAAGACACACGACCGTTAGGCCAACGGCAAACACGAGATTAGCCAGCCACTGCCGCTCGAGCAGACCGGGCAGTGCCGCTTGCCGATGCAGCACCCAGCCGAGCGCGAACGCCGTGCCGAAGGCGACGAGTGCCGGAAGCTTCGGCATGAACCCTGCGTCGGGCGTGGGGATGCCGAACCAGACCGGCCAGGCCAAATCGAGATAGAGGATTGTGAATGTTGGCGCGGCGAGTATAAACGGCGAAAGGTAACTCACAAGCCCGGCACCGACCACGGCATCGATCCGCGTCCGCAGTGCCCCGCTCCTGTCGATGAACGTGACAAAACCGGCACGCAGCCCGAGCGCGAGCACATAGAAGAGGCAGAGATAGTAAAGAAACCAAAGGTGGATCAGCGGGAACCCCTGAGACGCGACAGCCGCTGTACCCTCCGGAGGGCCATCAGGAAACGACCGCGAAAGTCCCCAGGCTACGGCCGCGATCGTCGGAGGCGCGAGGATCACCCAGCCGGCCGTCATCGGCACGAGGATGCGCTTTGCGCGGTCCCTGACGAACGTCCGCAGACCATGGCGGTGGAAAACCAGGTGCGCGAAAAAGCCCGCAATCAGATAAAACAGGCTCATCCGGAAAAGATGAATGACGTAGAAGGTGACGGCAAGCGTCGTGCTCTGTGAGACGTCCTGCGCCGGGACGAACATGAAGAACGACATCGTCGCATGCAGTACGATTCCGAGCAGCAGGGCGAAGCCGCGTGCGGCATCAAGAGCGTGAAGGCGGTCCGGCGTGTTCATGTCAAGGCTCCTCAAACAAAGTCTTAGGACTGGACGCAGAGGTCTGGTGTCATCCTCACCCTACGCTCTGCTGTCGGAACTTCATCAATGACCGCGCACGCTAATCCGTGCGCTTTACGCTGAATACAGGCCTGGCACCTGGTAGAACGCCTGCTTCACCGGGTAGCTGTCGCGTCCCACTGAAAAACCTCCTCCAGTGGCACATTGAAGACCTGGGCGATACGGAACGCAGCCTCTAAGGACGGCGAGTATTTTCCCGCCTCGATCGCCGCAATCGTCTGCCGGGTGACGCCGATATGCTCACCAAGCTCAGCCTGCGACATTTCGCCGTTAAGGAAACGAAGGACGCGGATCCGATTGGTAAGTGCGCTTTCCATCAGGACTGCCTGCGATAGCTGAATACGACGACACCGTAGCGAACCATCTCTGCGGCAACAATCATGAAAATTGCCGTATTGACGATCTTCCATCCGTTGGAATAGAAGGGCATGATACAACCCACCTGGATCATGCCGAGGATAAGAATGTAATAACCGTAAGTCGTCGAGCGGCGCATGATGGCCTGATCCCGTTCATCCGGTGGCAGGCGCACTTCCTGGGGGGATTGGCGGCGGAGATACAGATGGCCGACACCCAGGATAACCATCTGCACAAACGCAACCACGGCATACAGGCCCATCTGGCGTAGGTTAGGCAAGGCCTCCTCGGGAAGGATGCCAGCCGCAACAATCGTAAAGTACGGGCCAAAGGTGACCGTCATTGCGATCAGCGATAGCCAAGCTATTTTCTCTCTGTACGACATATTCGTCTCCTTGATGAAGGATAAAAGATGTACCATAGGTTGAAGGTAAGAAACAGTGACTATTGTGTTATAAATTCTTTATCAAATGTAAAGAAAACTATGCATGATGTAAATGATTTTTTTCATCATATCAAAAATAAACCTGTCTGTTAACAAGGCAATGGTCCTAAATAGGGGACCAGCGATGGAGCCTACATGCCCTACGATCTTGAATTCGAGCGGTGGCTTCGCTATCTGATCCCGCTTCCGCATGAAATCTCATGGGAAGGTATGACGGTGCGCCCTCCAGACGAGGTCGGCATCCGGTTGCGCGAAGGGGCGGGAGCCATAGAGCGTCAGGCGGTGCTCGAACTGGAACGGCTTTTTGTCGAAAAAACGGGCGTCTCTCCGACGGGGCAGGGGTTTACTCTTCTCATCGGGGTGGTGGACGAAAAAGGACGGCTTGATGGGATTCCGGTCGATGCGGGGCGTCTCCGGGCGCTTCCGCACCCGGAGCAGGCGTATCTGATCCGCTCCGAAGGTCCGGATCGGCTTTTGCTGGCGGGATTGGACGAACGCGGGGTGTATTACGCCGTCCGCACGCTGTGTCAACTGCTCGAACCGGCGCTGTTTCCCGCACAGGTTACGATTCCGCGGGTCCGGGTTATCGACTGGCCGGACATGGACGAACGCGGGTTGTGGAATTTTCCCGAACCGGCGAAGTGGATTCCGTGGATGGCATCGCTCAAACTAAACTATGGCAAAATGTCCTCCACCTGTCTACACCCTGTCGAACGCGGCAGACGCAACCGCGCGGAGATAGATACGACGCTGTACGAGGAGGCGCGACGCAAAGCGTTCCGGTACGCGCCTTATATCATCCACCTCAATTTTCTCCACGACATCGGGTTATTCCAAGCGTATCCCGAACTGGCCGGCAAAGGGGACGGGGCGCTCAGCGGACGATATGTCGCGCACAAACAGGGCAATCAGCACCGGGTTCCGTGCGCCTCCCAGCCGCTGCTTGTCACCATCCTCTCCGAATGGCTGGAAGACATCGCCGGTCAGGGGGTGGACGAGGCGAGCTGTTGGCTCAGCGAACGCCCCGCCGAATGTGGATGTTCCCGTTGCCCCGCCACAGGACAGTTTGTGCTCGAATCCCGCGCTTTTGTAGCCGCATGGCAGCAGGTACGGCGGACCTATCCGGATTTTCGAATCCGCGTCTTTATCTCCACGACGACCGAGGAACGCGACTATCGCGTCATCGCTGAACTGCCGTCGGAGGTAAAAGTGGAACGCGCCTGTGCCGACGAACTGGAACGGGTGCTTTACCTTCCCCGCGATCTGAGAGTCAATCCGCTGTTGGACTACGAGGCCGCGCGTGGCCGATGGATCGCCAGTTATGACATACCCATAAGCGCAAATGGACGGGTGGATACCCCTGAGTTCAAGGTGCCGCACCGGTCGGCGCATCGGATACGCGACTATGTCGGCCAACTGGTACGTCGCCGGTACGCGGGCGCGTACGGCATGATGGCGTGGACCGAACACGGTCAGACGATATGCGGATTCAATATCGAGGCGCTGGCCGAATGGTCGTGGAATTTTCACGGACGCACCGAAAAGGAATTTGCGATCGCCTGGGCCACACGGGAAGGATATCGGAGCCCTGAAGCGGTGGGCGAATGGGCGGAACTTATGGGGCCGGTGGAGTTTGACGTATACGACTCGGATTTTCCGATTTGCTATTCATGGGGCAAAGCGATCGATATGGTACGCGATCGGCGACGACCCTATTTTGGCGAGGGCATGTTTCGGTATTATGCGGCCCCGGAGGATTTTGACCGGAGGCGGGGGATTTGCGACCAAGCGCTTGAGATCGCCACGACTTGCAAATACGACGATTTAGCTCGCGAGACCATTGTGGTGCGGTCGTATGTCGAGCTATCCCGGTGGATATACGTGGTGGCGGAACAGAGCGCCACGCTCGACCTGGCGGAGCCAGCGCATCAGACCGTGCTGTGGGCGTCGGTTGAGCGGTTGCGGCAGGCCGGCACGGACAATGCGGAGGCCGTCCGGACGTGGCGCGCCAGCTTGGGACCGGAGCCATGGCATCAGCGGGTATACGACGCTATCGAAGCGGTTGAAATCACCATCCGGGAGATCGGTCGCTTGGTCGAAGAGCAGGATATGTATTAGCCCACCAACCGTAGCGCATTGCCCGAAAATATTTTTGTCGCCACTTCCACCGGAAGATCGAGTGTGGAAAGAAATTCGTACAGCCGGTTGCCTCGGTCGTCGCGTCCGTACATCAGCCGGTCGACGTAGCGGATCAGAAACTGCCGTCCGTGCACGGGATCGCGTTTTAACGCACCCAACCCTGACCCGGCGGATAGATCGGCCCATAGATTTGGATATTGTTCCAGCAAACGGATCACCTCGCCGCCGGGCGTAACAGGACCGGTAGGGTATATGGCCGAGTCGCGGTCCGCATCCCCGCTGATATGCCGCCAGAATCCGGGCGCATGTCCTACGAAAATCGTATCCGGACACGCCTGTAGCGCCCGCTCCAATGCCCCCATACCGCCCCCGTACCAGTTTTTCTGATAGGCCATCTTTCCCTGAGCGTCCGGTAGATACGGCGCGTCGATGTGGAGCACGACCGGTGCGCCCAATTCGCCTGCCTTGCGAAAAAGCTCGATGCTGCGGGGATCGTCGAGTAACATGCGATAGCTCCATTCTCCGCAGATACGTACGCCGTGCATACGAAAGGCGGTTTCGAACAGCACCGGCGCGCTTCCTTCCGACGGACACGGGCAGTAGCCGGCGACAAAACGGTCGGGATAGCGGTGGCAGGCATACACCACATCGCGGAGCAGTATCCCGCCGTGTGTACCGTCGGGACGAAAATTGAACGGATTAAACGCACCGTGCGTGCCGGGCACGTCTTCACCCGGTGGCAGATACCATGTCAACAACCACGCCCGGTCGATACCAAAGGTGTTCATCTCGGCAATGACGCCGTCTTCGTCAAGTCCCTGATAGTACGGATGCTGGTGAGCGTCGATACGCATGGGCAAACCCTGTCGTTAAAAAGTGTATGACAAAAGCCGGAAAGGGGATAGGGGATTGAAGCCTCCCACGCAGCAAGCTGCAAGGTATGCAATTGCTGTTCTGTTCAACTTTCTGTCTGGCAACGGGCTATAGGTATGAACCCTGAAAAACAGGTACCCGGAATCGGCTGTCTATCGAGGCGTGGCCAGTTTGTATGTAATTCAACACTACATCTTTATTTTGTATTAAAAAATATACTTTTATTTATCCTATTGCAAGACAAGGCGGTTTTTTTCCTATTTCAAAACCTGTAGTATTCGGGCATACAAAATCGTTTTTCAAAAATCGCTCTTCGGTTTTTTCAGAGACATCCCCAATACACATAACCGGCTGTCATACGGAGCGTTACACACGCCACCTCCGGAAAGACGAGGCGGTGGCACGCATCGTGCAAGATGTACGGGCCATAGAAAGTCATGCCCCCTATGTCTGTCTTACTATAAAGGAACATGCTTATCAACTACCCCGTAGCAAGCAACGGGGTTTGTAGTTCAACACCCAAGGCGTTGTCCACGATGGGCCGGTTGATAGCGGCCCTGCGGATGTTCTGCGCACCGATGCTGTCGGCAAGTCCAGCGTGACCGCACGACACACAGAGAAATTGCGCTTGAGATCGACGATTGGCCTTCTCACAATGCCCACACACAGGACACGTC
>VGJU01000140.1 GCA_016867335.1 Candidatus Zixiibacteriota bacterium
CTCGACGTGCTCTGGAGTACGCTACCCAAACGCGCGGGTAGCGCCAAAGAGGAGAAATCGGAAATTTTTCCGCCGGAACCGGAAGAAAATATCCTGTACATTATCGAAAAAAACGCACCCGAACTACCCGCATGGAAACGCGAGATCATTCGCATCGTCCGCAAAATAGCCCAGTATTTCTATCCGCAACGGCTTACCAAAGTACTCAACGAGGGGTTTGCCACCTTTACTCACTATTACATCATGAACCGTTTGTCGGAAAAAGGATTGATCACATCCGGGGCCATGCAGGAGTTTATCCATGCGCATACCGGCGTGGTGGCGCAACCCGATTTTGCTCCGATGAACCCGTATGCGCTGGGATTTAACATGTTTATGGACATAAAACGAATCTGCGAGACACCCGACGAAGAAGACCGGAAATGGTTTCCCGACATCGCGGGCAGCCCATGGCTTCCTACGATCAAGTTCGTCGCCGAAGCCTTTAAGGACGAAAGCGCCATCCTGCAGTTTCTTTCGCCGCTTCTGATCCGAAAAATGCGTCTGTTTACTGTGCTCGACGACAATCGCAAAGACCACTATCTCGTTGCGGGGATCCATAACGAAGACGGCTATCGGCATGTCCGAAAACAACTTTCACGGCATTACGACGAGGCGTTTCGGATTCCTATCGTGGAGGTGGCGCGGGTGGACCGACGCGGTGACAGAACGCTCACCCTGCACGACCGCCAGATAAATCGCCGACCGCTTCATGCGGACGACGCCAAAAAGGTGCTTAAATTCTTGGAAAAACTGTGGGAATTTCCCGTGGAGATGGAAGTCTATCCAGAATCGGGCGAAACAGACAAAAAGCCCGTCTGGCGAATCGAACGGGGCGAATGGGCAGGAGGATGACAGCTTTTCCCACAGCCCCAAGGACGCCTATCTGCCCGGAAGCGCCCGAAGGGCATCCACGATCTGGGTTTTGGCACGGGTTTTGTCGTCCACCCGTTTTATGACTTGCGCGGGAACGCCCGCCACAACGGTATCAGGAGCGATATCCTCGATGACCACCGCGCCTGCGGCAACGACCGCACCGCGTCCGATACGCACCCCTTCAACCACGACGGCGTTGGCACCGATCAGCACATCGTCCTCGATCACCACAGGCGTGGCGCTCGGCGGCTCGATGACACCGGCCAGCACCGCCCCGGCCCCTACGTGACAGTTGGCGCCGATCAGCGCGCGCCCCCCTACCACCGCGTTCATGTCGATCATCGTGCGGTCTCCCACCACCGCGCCGATATTGATCACCGCACCCATCATCACCACGCATCCCTTGCCGATGGTTACCCGGTCCCGAATCACCGCACCCGGCTCGATCCGCGCTTCCACCGTAAGCAGGTCCAACAACGGCACCGCGGAATTGCGTCGGTCGTATTCCACGTACGTATCGCGGATGCTCGACCGGTTGGCCTCAAGCAGTGCCGCTACCTGATCCGCCTCCCCGATAAGAAGCGGATCTCGCTCCGGATGAAATATCTTGACCATGTTCGCCGTATCGGGCACGGTGCGAATCTCGCCGAGCACGTACACTTTTACAGGTGTGGTTTTGGGGCTTTCCCGGATAAACCGGATCAATGCCTCGGCAGTAGTCAACTCGTAGGAAGACATGACTTCTCCTTAGGGGCGGAGGTTCTAGACAGCAGGCAAGATGGACCATAAGACACAGCATAAAGACGGTCCATGCCAATCGAGTGTCTATAGTATAGTATTTACGAGCGTCCGGCAGGAGAGAAAAATAATCACCGTACCAACGACCGCCAGCATGGCTCTTTGCGGCATGCGGCTGCACGCCCACGCCGCAAAAGGAGAGGCGACAAAACCGCCGAGCGCGAGCGGGAGTGCTACGGACCAGTGGGTAAGTCCGATCGTCAGCAGAAAGACAAAGGATGAGGTAAGCGTGACAAAAAACTCGACCGCGTTTACCGTGCCGACGGTCGTTCTGGCTCGGTTTCCGCGTGCCAGCAAGGTGGAGGCGACGACCGCCCCCCATCCACCGCCGCCCAGCGCGTCGATCAGCGCCCCGAAAAATCCAAGCGGGCCGATGCGCGAAACGGTCGAAACCCGGAGGACAGGCCGGACAGCTCGGAAAACCACGATCAACCCCATGACGAGCAGATAAACGGCGATATAGGGTTTGATGGTCTCGCCGGGCAAGATGGCAAGGGTATAAGCACCAACCCCCGCCCCGATCACACCGGGAATGACCAAGCGCCGAAACAGCGCGCGGTCGATGTTGCCAAACCGATGATGCGCCGCCGCCGATGTCCCCGTGGTGACGGTCTCCGCAAGATGCACCGTGGCGCTGACCGTCGCAGGCGGAAGACCGGCGGCCAAAAGAAACGACGAAGCGCTCAACCCGTAGGCCATGCCAAGCGCGCCGTCTATCATCTGCGCGCCGAAACCGATTATCATGTACAAAAAGAAAGCGTCGTCCATACCGTCTGTCCGGGGGGTAAAGGTCCCTTTTATTTTCTGCGTCGTCAATACTCAACTTTTTAATGTTAAGTAATATGACTAATAAAGTAAACATTAAAAAGAATCTGTCAAGTGGTTTTCGAGAAAAAACGTACAAAAAATGAACCCAATGGTGGATTATACCCCTTGCCATTCCGAAAGCCGTATACCTTATCCCGATATGGAAGCCTCCCACACCGCCATCCGAAGGCAGTTTTACGCCTTCCACCTGCGGGGTGTAGTTGGTCTTTCAGTTTGCTGCAAGATATGCACTCGCTGTTCTGTTCAAGGGGGGTTCATGCCCAAAATCCCCATCGGTATTACCCTATCAGCCGGCGTATCCCGCGCAACCATCCCTGTAGCGGAAGGTTTTCGCGGATGGCGGCAAATTTTCTACGCGCTGGGTGTGGGCGGTCCATTTCGCGGAGAAAACGCGAGGGCGCAAGGGGTCCGGTAGTGATACAGAGGTGTTCGATGGCGCGCGTGACGGCCGCGTAAAATACACGCCGCTCCTCTTCCAGATCTTCCGGGCAGGACATCATATGGCGATGGGGCAAAATATGCTCTGCCATGCGAAACAGCACCACGCACCGGTATTCGTCCCCCTTGCTTCGGTGTATGGTGGTGACCGTCACGCCTTGCCTGGATTGCGGTTTTGCGGGACACGCAAGACTGCTCTCTTCCTGCACCCGCTGCCGACAGAGTTCCGCAAACGTGTCGATATCGCGACAACCGGAAGCCATTTCGCGGAACAGTTCGATGATATCGACCGATGTCATAAGCACAGGATGTCGGCTGTGTCGCTCCCGGATGCGAAAATATTCGGCGATGCCAAACCGGTCGATTATCCGATCCAACAGCCAGGAAGCCGTCTTGTTTGCGCGCTGTGCGTTTAACTCGCGGACCCCCGCGAGAAACGACGCTACGCCCGCCTGCGCAAACGGCGGCAGTCGGTCCGGGTTTTCTATCACGATCGCCCCCTCTGCGGCGACGGCCCTCAGATGGTCGTTGGACAGATAGCGGGACGGGGTTGCCAGTGCCCGAACCCATGCGGTGTAAGACGCCCGTTCGGGAGCGCGGATCACTTCCATATACGCCCCGATGACAAGCCCTACGGAAGAGCCGTACAATTTTGTCTCTTCCAGCGGCGAAAAGGGAATCCCGCAGGCTTTGAGCGCGAATTGCACCGGACTTGCGATCGATTTTACTCGAACCAGCACTGCCATATCCCGACAGGAATACCCTTCCGCCATCCATCGCCGGATCCGGTGTGCGACGGTTTTTGCTTCGGACTCGACGGACACGCAGGGGATCACCTCCACGGGGCGCGCCGACGGCATTCCGGTGCGTTCCGCCGGACGGATCGGTTTGGGAAAGCGGTTCCGGTTGCACGCGATCACCCGCGCCGAACGCGCTACGATGTCGGGCGCGCATCGGTAGTTTTCGCCGAGCGTGCGAAGGGACGCACCGGGATACCATGGCCCGAAAGCGCGTATGTTGGCAGGGTCTGCGCCGGTAAAGGTGTTGATCATCTGGTCGTCGTCTCCGACGGCAAACAGGTTGTCGTGCGGAAACGCGATCAGACGGACGAGCAGAAATTGGGCAGGCGTCAAATCCTGAACTTCGTCGACCAGCACCGCGTCAAAAAGACTCTGATAACGCGCACGGGCATCGGGACTTCCCAACAGCACCTCGACCGCCCGGTAAATCTGATCGTCGTAGGTAAGCAGTTTTTTGGCCGACAGCACGGTCTCGACCCGTTTCCGCACCCGCTCCGCTTGTTCCGCGTCGAACCCCTCCGTCTTCGAGGACGGCGCCGCCGTATCGAGGGTGCGTTTGCGCCGCGCCGCCATTTCTTCGTAGGCGACGACCAAGTGTTCGGGGAAAAAACGAGGGTGACTGCCGTCGCGCCGGATTTCCATATCTTCCCGGATCGCCTGTCGATATTGACGATACAGACCGCCCGGAAGATTTTGCGGCGTCGCTACCTGAAACCCCGCGTACGGGCTGTCCGACGCGAGACGGCAGATTTCGTATCCGAGACTATGCAGCGTACCGATGCGAAGGCCCGAAAGCCCTGCTCGATCGTGTATCCGCTCCGCCATGACCTCGCTGGCCGCCCGGTTGAACACCACGCAAAGGATACGTTCCGGAGCCGTTCCCTGACGAACCGCCTCGACGACCCGTCTGGTAAGCACGCGCGTTTTGCCCGAACCCGCGGGTGCCAGCGTTAGGATCGCACCGGCGAGTGGAGCAAGACAGGCGGTCTGTTCGGGAGACAGCGTTGGCTGTGGTTCGGGTGTGGGAGGGGGCGAAATGCCCGTCTGCAACGCCTGCCGTATCACCGCGATACATCCGTCCCGATTTTGAAGAATCTGCCGTCCGTCGAGCCGGAGCGTTTCCAATCCCCGGCGACGCGCCCGTTCGGCATCGCGCTGACGCTGGGTTTCATGCCGGAACCCGCGACCGTCGGTTTCCACGGCGATCTGCCGACCGTCGGGGGTCGTCAGCAGAAAATCCGCCGCATAGGGATCGGACGGGTCTTCGCGCCGAAACGGAAGCCCGGCATGATTCAACCCTACGGCCAGATAACGCTCTACAGGCGTCATGCTTGCCTTATCCGTCGCGGGTATGGCTTCGGGCGCAGAAACCAGACGTCCCATACAAGCCAGCAGGGTACGTAATTGCTCGCCACAGAGCGTCTCGAAGGTTTTCTGCATACCGGCGCGCGTCGGAACCGGTAGCGCGACAGGAGCGAGCGTTTCCAATCCCCACGGCATAAACGCATACAGAGGAATAAGACGGTAATAGGCAGGAAGAACGATCAAATGGACGATCGTATGAAGACGGGAAAAATCGGGTGGAGCGAGTTTGAGAAGGATACGGCTTTCGGTTCCGGTCAGTGTTTCACGGGTGATGTCCGCCGTTACCGTACAACTTCCAGGGAGTTTTTCCAAGAAGGAGAGGGAGAACGTTTCCGGGCAACGAAATACGGCCATGCCACGCCCTTTTCGCTCCCACTGCAACAAAGTTTCCGGATCGATGCGAGGTGCAGGAGGAGGGGAAAGGGTATACACGACGAGGCTCGTTTCTCCTCTTGCGACCCGATTTGAGCGAAACAGATCGGGCGGAACCGTCAGTCCTCACATGGCTACGGTATCGTTCCGCCGTACTTCCCGTTCGGAGACCCGCAGCAGATCGATAAGATGGAAAGCACCATCCGTTTCATACACACAGGTGGTTCGGGTACCGGGCGCATGTGCGATAAAATCCGGGTGTTCGACGCTTGCGATGCGTCCATCCGCCATATAGAGAGTAAACCGTTGAACAGAACAGCGAGTGTATACCTTGCAGCAAGTTGCAAGAGCAACTACACCTTGCAGCAAGCTGCAAGACTAACTACACCCCGCAGGTGGAAGCGTGAAGAGGCCTTCGGAAGGCTGCGGAGGAGGCTTCCATGCATGAGTATCCCCTCTATACGATTCGGCCACCGGTCGTCTTTTTACACAGTCGGTTTCCGCAGGGGCATTCTCGAAAAATTTTTGCGTTTACACTCGGTTTTGCGGCGGAAGGGGCGTTCCGTACGCCGGGGCATTGACAAGGATGTGTGCGTCGCGGCCCAGTTCTCGCAAGGCCTTGTCAAGCGCCTCGCGGAACGAGGTGGTTCGAAAGACAAACCCCAGCGTTGCGGCGTCTTCTTCGTCAATGGTTTCGGTAACGAGAAAGGTACGTCGACGCAGGATGCTGCGCTTGTGGCTCCATGACATGGTGGTACTACGCGGTTCACCCAATTTTTTCGATACGATACGCGCTAACTCCGGAAGGGAAAGACGCATCAGTTCGAGTTTGGCGCGCGTATCGTCCGCGCCGGGAGGCGGAGCGACGGGATGCGCATAGGTAGATTTCATCCATGCTTCGGTACATTCAAGCGTGTGTCGTAGCGCATCTTCGACCGGCAGGCCGGTCAGTTTGGGTTGGCCGGCTCCGGAGACCACGAGGATACAGATGCCATGGGGGTGGAGCACCTGTTCGCTCATTTCTATTTTCATGTAGAAAGACAGAAGATGTCCCGAAGGGTCGGGCGCAAGAATGTAAATGTCCGCCGGTTCGACGGGTGTCATGGTGTGTTGCTGTAGATACCGGAGCGCTTTGGGCCATTCTTCGCGGTGATAGCCTGCAAACACGGTATTGGCGGTAAAGTCGATTTTCATGTTGAGACCGGCCAGGTCTCCTGCATCTTGAACATCTTCGCGCATGGGGTTTCCGGGTCCCCAGCAGGCCAGTGGTCGATCCGCAAGGATAAAGCTGTGGTTGTGATGAATGGTGTCGCGTCCGGCAGCGCCCGGCAAGATGATGCCCGCTCCACCGTGATAGCCGAACAGCGAGGGGTGACAGCCGCCTATGCCGAGCGTATAGTCGGCCTCTGCGACATGCCGATTTACCCATATCGGCGTGCCGCGCTGTGTCGTGCCCAGATAGGCAAGGTCGTCGTCATTCCAAGGGTGGTGCTCGACATAGCGTATCCGGTGCAGCCATCCGTCGCCAAGGCGTTTGCGCGCACCGGCGTGGCCGTGCATCCCGGCGGTATGGACAAGCGTGATGCGGCTGTCCGGGATACCGGCGGCATTAAGCCGATCGAGAAGAAAGGGGCCGATACCGTGCGGAGGACCGAGCAGACCATCTTTCGTGTCCGTAATAAGCAACGCTACACGGTCGCCCGGTTTTACGGCATCCTCGATGGGCGGACAGCCGATAGGTCGGTCGAGCGCTTTTCGAACCAACGCCAGTGGGTCGTCCAGAACCGGTAGCTTAGGGTCCGTAACGACGGTTCGGATATTTGCATCCGGAACGTCGAGCGCCATGGGACCATTTTCCCAGTTTACCGTAAAGACAGCCATGGAGACCTCTTTGAAGTTTGAAGGGTGGACTTTGAAGGGTAGATTTTGAAAAAAGAAAGGTATTGGTTTTTGGCGATGTCGTCAAGCGGTCCGGAGACGTTTTAGCGTAACATCCATTGACGGCTTGTGTTAGGCCGCAACAAGGCGTCACGGAAAAGAATTCTTCGGAGAAAGTGCTTGACAAAATCGGAGCGCTACATTATTGTAGCGCTGTTTTGTCTCGGTGTTTTCGTGCAAGATCATGATTGAGCCACCCTAACTTTCGACGATTATGCCCCAAATTTTTTCACCCGCAGCGAATACCTGGCTAAAAGCCAGCATCGCAGGCGGGGTACTCCTGATCGGCATCGGCATCGGCATCGTTCTTTATCTCGGTTCTACCTCGTACGTTACCCGTCAAGAACAGATTCGTCCCCAGCCCGTTCCGTTTAGCCACCGTCATCACGTAAACCAATTGGGTATCGACTGTCGCTACTGTCATACTTCGGTCGAGGAAAGCAATTTTGCGGGATTTCCTGCGACCAAGACGTGTATGACGTGTCATTCGCAGGTATGGACGCAGGCTCCTATGTTGGAGCCGGTTCGCCAAAGCTGGCAGTCAGGTAATTCGCTCGAATGGGTTCGGGTACATGATCTTCCGGATTTTGTCTATTTCGATCACAGCATACATGTAAAGAAGGGTGTGGGATGCGAATCCTGTCACGGCCCGGTAAATGAGATGGCGCTTATGTGGCAGGACAAGTCGCTTCAGATGATGTGGTGTCTCGAATGCCACAGACAACCCGAGCAGTTTGTCCGCGACCGCGCCGATGTTTTCAAGTTTGCTTCGCAGCCCGACTACCATCCGCCTCAAGATCAGGCCTCTCTTGGAAAACAGCTTGTGAGCGGATACAAGATCAACAAAACGCAGTTGACGGACTGCTCGACCTGCCATCGTTGATGGCGTCTTTTCCTTTGGACTGATATGAAACCTTCCGAATCTTCGCTTGATCTGGACGCCATCCGCGCCCGGCTGGAGCAGGGCAAGGGGCCTTTGTACTGGCGCAGTTTGGACCAGCTTGCCGAAACGCCCGAATTTCAGGCGTTTATGCATAAAGAGTTTCCCCAGCACGTAGAAGAGATAAAGGCCAATCCGGTCAGTCGCCGCAATTTTCTGAAACTCATGGGCGCTTCCTTGGCGCTCGCAGGCGCTACGGCCTGTACGCGGCAACCGACCGAAGAGGTGGTGCCGTACGTTCAGCCGCCGGAGGATATCGTACCCGGCAAACCGCTGTTTTTTGCCTCGGCTTTTACCCTTGGCGGTGTGGCGACGGGTGTGTTGGTGGAAAGCCACATGGGTCGCCCTACCAAGTTGGAAGGCAATCCGGAACATCCGGCAAGTCTCGGCGCTACCGATGTTTTTGCGCAAGGGTCCATTCTCACCCTGTACGACCCGGACCGGTCGCAGTCGATCATCCGGCGAGGGCGGATCGATACGTATGACGTCTTCCTGGCCGAAATAGGCCAGGCGCTTACCGATCAGGCGAGCAAACAGGGTGCCGGGATTCGCATTTTGACCGAGACCGTCACTTCCCCTACCCTTGCGGCTCAATTCAAAACCATACTGGAAAAATATCCAAGAGCCAAATGGATTCAGTATGATCCGATCACGCGAGATCATGCGCGGCAGGGCGCGCGTCTGGCTTTCGGACAGGACGTTTCGATTCGATATCACGTGGATCGGGCCGACATCATTCTTTCCTTGGACGCCGACTTTTTGGCGACCGGTCCCGGCGCGTTGCGGTATGCCCGCGATTTTTCCTCGCGGCGTGATGCAGTCAACGGTTTGGACCGGATGAACCGGCTTTATGCAGCCGAGAGCATGCCAACGCTGACAGGCTCGCTGGCGGATCATCGTCTTGGCCGCAAACCCGGAGAAATAGAAGGCGTGGCGCGGCAGATCGCCGCCGGTCTGGGGATTTCGATTTCCGCTCCTGCGGGCGACGAAAAGACGAGGCGATGGGTTTCGGCGGTAGTCGCCGATCTGCGAAAACATGCGGGAGCAGGGCTTGTTGTCTCAGGTGACCATCAGCCTCCGGTCGTTCATGCTTTGGCGCACGCCATAAACGAAACGCTCGGCAACGCCGGAAAAACCGTTTCCTACAGCGACTCTATCGAGACACGTCCGACCCATCAGTTCGAAGAACTGAACGGTTTGGTTCAGGACATGAATTCCGGCAATGTCGATATGCTGGTGGTGCTTGGCGGCAACCCCGTTTTTACCGCGCCGGCGGATTTGGGTTTCTTCGGAGCCATGAACCGGGTCGGGTTGCGGATTCATCTGGGGCTGTACCACGACGAAACCGCCGAACAATGCCACTGGCATATTCCGCAGACCCATGCGCTCGAAATGTGGGGCGATGCTCGCGCCTACGACGGAACCGCGACGATTATCCAACCGCTTATCGCTCCGCTGTACGCCGGCAAAAGCGAGTACGACCTGCTGGCCGTTCTGTCCGGCGCGTCCAATAAAACCACGTACGATATAGTCCGTGCATACTGGCAGACGACGGGTATGGCGCTTACAGGCGCGACACAGTCCTTTGACGTCTTCTGGAAAACCTCCGTGCATGACGGCTTTATAGCCAACTCGGCCCTGCCTGCCCGCGAAGTTCGGGTGGACATGGCGGCGCTATCGTCCGCAGACACAGGTTCCTCGGATGCGGGAACCGAAATTTTGTTTGCGCCTGATCCTACGATCTGGGACGGACGCTATGCCAACAACGGATGGCTTCAGGAACTCCCCAAACCGCTGACCAAACTGACTTGGGACAATGCCGCAGTGATGGGACCTTCCATGGCCGCGCGTCTTGGTGTGGAAAACACCGATCTGGTCCAGCTTTCCATTGACGGACGTTCGGTACAGGCTCCGGTATGGATTCTTCCCGGTCATCCGGACGACGCCGTAACCGTGCATACGGGGTACGGACGCGCCCGTGCCGGTCAGAACGGATCCGGAACGGGATTTAACGCCTATGCGCTACGCACCTCGCAACACCCATGGGTTTCCGTGGGACTACAGGTTCGCAAAGTAGGCGATCAATATCCCATCTTTAGCACCCAGGATCATCATGACATGGATATCAACGGTCTTGGAGGGTTGAGTCGGGAACGGCATCTGGTCCGTACAG